>JAHDWG010000099.1 GCA_023384495.1 Caldilineaceae bacterium | reverse complement strand
CTGATAGGGGGGAGATGACAAGCAATGATGTGAGATGCAAAAAGGGGAAAGAAGAGCGAAGTTGGCTCATATGCCCAGCGTGTGCGGCGGGGGGAAAGCGCCTGGCGGCTGGCGCTGATTTGGGTCTTTGCGTATGTGGAAGAGTTGTCGGACGAACAAGCGGCGGAAGCAGTGCGGAGTCGGAACGACAGGGAGAATGCCTTAAGCCTCGAGTTGACGGATAGCGGTTTTGATGCGGCGGGGCTCAGCGAAACCTGATTACCGACGTGCTGACGATACCAGCCACCCCACCTGATTTTGAGGCGGCGGCCCCGATTCATGGCCGCTTAGCCAGTAAAGGCTTGCTGCCGGCCGAGCACCACCTGGATATGGTCGCAGAGCCATGACCAGCAGCGCAATCCCATCCTGAACATCCGTTTTGCACCCGCCAACTGTGCTGCCTGTCCCGTCGGCAGCCGTTGCACCCGTTCCCACAACGCCCCCAGGCACAACATCTCGCCATCCAACAACGACGGCGCAAACAAAACACGCCTGCCCTTCAACAGACCTATGCCAAAAGAGCTGGTATCGAAGGCGCGCGCTCCCTAGCCGTGCGCACCACCGGTCTGCGCCGGGCTCGCTTGCTGCGACCGCTCTCAATCTCTATCGCATCACGGACTGGCCGGCGCAACCATCGCTCGCTTTGACCCGCACTTCCGCTTTTTCACGACTTGCGCTTGCTTCTTGACCCTGTTTCTCTGCAATTATGCTTGCCCATCCTCATCGCTTTGGCGTTAATCAAATAGACAGCGGTATCCAATCCTGGATGCACCCCTTCCCTGGGATGCGTTAAAATGTGGGAATGGTGATCAACGTTTTGTTACGTCTAAAACCTATCACCGCTGTTCAGATACCTGCACAAAAACTGCCCCGTGTACGAGTGCGCCGAGCGCGCCACCTGTTCGGGGGCGCCCTGGGCGACGACGCGCCCGCCATGCTTGCCCCCCTCTGGCCCGAGATCGATGACCCAGTCGGCGCTCTTGATTACGTCCAGATGGTGCTCGATGACCAGCACCGTGTTGCCGGCGTCCACCAGCCGGTTGAGGCTGTCGAGCAGACGCTGGATGTCGGCCAGATGCAGCCCCGTGGTCGGCTCGTCGAGGATATAAAGGATCCGCCCACCCCGTTTGATCTTCCCCAGCTCGTGGGCCAGCTTCACCCGCTGCGCCTCGCCGCCTGAGATGGTGGTGGACGACTGCCCCACTTTGAGGTAACCCATGCCCAATTCCACCAGCACCCCCAGCTTGTGGGCAATGAGGGGCTCGTCTTTGAAGAAGTTGGCCGCCTCCTCGATGGACATCTCCAACACCTGGGCGATGTTCTTGCCCCGCCAGCTGATCTCCAGCGTCTCTTCGTTGTAGCGGTTGCCCTTGCACGCCTGGCAGGGCGCTTCCACATCGGCCATGAACTGGAGCGCGGTCGTGATCACCCCCTGCCCCTGGCACTCTTCGCAACGCCCCCCCTTAACGTTGAAGCTGAAACGTCCGGCGCTGTAGCCGCGCGCCATGCTTTCGGGCGTGGCGGCAAAGAGGCGGCGAATGGCGTCATAGATGCCGATATAGGTGGCCGGGTTGGAGGTGGGGGTGCGCCCGATCGGCGTCTGGTCGATGTTGACCACGTCGCGCACATGCTCAAGCCCCTCGATCGCCCGATGCTTGCCCGGCAAGATGCGGCTGTCATGCAGTTGTTGCTGGAGCTTCTTGTAGAGCACCTCGTTGACAAAGGTGCTCTTGCCAGACCCAGAGACGCCGGTGATGCAGACGAACAAGCCCAGGGGGATGGTGATGTCAATGTCTTGCAGGTTGTTCTGTTGCGCCCCGCGCACGGTCAAAGATTGTCCATTGGGCGAGCGCCGCGCCCCCGGCAGCGGAATCTGCCGCTGGCCGCTGAGATATTGCCCGGTCAGCGAGTGCGGGCTGGCCATGATCGCATCGATGCGGCCCGCCGCCACCACCTCGCCGCCGTACACCCCCGGCCCCGGCCCGATCTCGATGATGTGGTCTGCCGAGCGGATAGTCTCTTCGTCGTGCTCGACCACGATCACCGTGTTGCCGATATCGCGCAGCCGCTGCAAGGTCTGGATCATACGCCGGTTGTCGCGCGGGTGCAGGCCGATGCTCGGCTCGTCGAGCACGTACAACATGCCCATCAGCTCCGAGCCAATCTGCACCGAGAGGCGAATCCGCTGCGATTCGCCGCCCGACAGGGTGCCGGCGCGGCGGTTGAGGCTCAGATAATCTAGCCCAATGTCGATGAGCAGATCGACGCGGGTGAGGATCTCGCGGATGATCTGCGCGCCCGCCGTGCGCTGGCGAGGCAACGGCCCCAGCGCGGTGAGAAAGTCGCGGAACTCGGCCAGCGTCAGGTCGCCGATCTCGATGATGTTGCGCCCGCCGACCGTCACCAGCAGCCGCTGCCGCTTGAGCCTGTTGCCGCCACAATCGGGGCACTCGCGCTCCACCATCACCCGCTTGAGCCACTCTTCCATCCACGTGTTGTGGACCTTCTGCCGCCGGTAGTGACGGTAGTAGCGTTCGATCTGTGGGATCACCCCCTCGAACGGGAAGTGCTTGCCAATGTGCTGCTGCTCGCCCGCCCGCGCCCCCGGCGGCAGCAACATAGGGAGCTTCTCGCCCTGACTGCCATAGAGCACCGTCTCTTGGATGGCCGGCGGCAGCTCGCGCCAGGGCGTCTCCAGGTCGAAGCCGTGGTGTTGCGCCAGGCTGTACATCATGCGTCCGGCCCAGGTGTTCTTGTCGTAGCGAAACGCCTCTTTGATAAAGACGCCGCCGGCAATGCTGCGGCTCTTGTCGGGCATGAGCAGGTCGGGGTGGACGTGCAGGTTGACGCCCAGACCTAGACAGGTGGGGCAGGCGCCCGGCGGCTCGTTGAACGAGAAGTAGACCGGCTCCAGCTCGCCGGCGGTGACAAAGTGATCGGGACAGGCAAAGTCGCCAAAAAAGCGCTCGGCCAGCGCCTCGTCGCGCGGGTGCAGAATGCGGAAGCGCAGAAAGCCCTCGCCGGCGCGCAGCCCATTCTGGATCGAAACGAGCAGCGGCTTGAGCATTTCGGGCTTGACCACCACCGTATCGATGACGATCTCCAGGTCATAGTCAAGCGCTTCGTCCATCTCGATCCCTTCGCTCATGTCCATCAACTCGTCGTTGACGCGCAGCTTGCGATAGCCCTGGGTGCGGATGTCGCCAAAGAGATAGGGGTAGTCTTCACCGTAAATCTTGAAGACCGGCGCGGCAATCTCCACCACCGAGCCTTGCGGCAGCGCAAGGATATGCTCGGCCATCTGCACTGCAGTCTTGACCGGAACTTCGCCCCGGCAATAGGGGCATTGGGCCGCGCCGCTGGTGGTGTAGAGCACGCGCAGATAGTCGAAGATGTCGGTCATGGTGCCGACGGTGGAGCGCGGGTTGCGCCCCACCGACTTCTGCTCGATAGAGATGACCGGCGAGAGGCCGCTGACGAAGTCGACGTCGGGCTTTTTCAACTGGGCCACAAACTTGCGCGAATAGGCCGAGAGCGACTCTAGAAAACGGCGCTGACCCTCGGCGTAGAGCGTCTCGAAAGCCAGCGAAGATTTGCCCGAACCGCTGAGCCCCGTCAACACAATCAACTTTTCGCGTGGGAACTCCACATCGATGTTCTTAAGGTTATTCTCACGGGCGCCCTTGACGCCGATGCTGTTGCGCATGACTCCTCCCTGAACTTCCCGTGACGGATGCGCCGGCTGCGGCCTCAGTTTGCTGCCGGACGCGCACAAACGGGGCGCAGTCGACCCACGCGAGCCATTCACCACCCGCCTGCCGGCGCGTGCACGACTCATTGCTGCCCCACGGATCAGAGCCAGATTGGGGCAAAAAGGATACCCACTGTGTTATACTATCGCAAGGAAGCGTGTCGCAAATTTTTTGATTACCATTGACGACGCCCATAATCGACAATGCCCACAGAGAACCAAGAGATACCGCCGGCCATGTCCCACCACGACAATAGCACAACCCAAGCCGGCAGCGCGCCGCCACTGCGGATCCGCCCCGCGACGCAGGCCGACTTGCCCGCGATCCACGCCATCTACAGCCAGAGCGTGCTCACCGACGTCGCCTCTTGGGAGCTAACGCCCCCCGACGAGGCGGAAATGGCGCGCCGCATGAGCGCGCTGCTCGAACAAAACTTTCCCTATTTTGTGGCGACGATTGAAGATCGGGTGGTGGGCTACACCTATGCCAGCGCCTACCGGCCCCGTCCCGGCTATCGCTTCACCGTTGAAGATTCGATCTATGTGGACACCACGGCCCAACGCCGCGGTGTGGGCCGGCAACTGCTGGCGCGCCTCATCGCGGCCTGTGAGGAGCAGGGCTTCCGCCAGATGATGGCGGTGATTGGCGACAGCCAACATGTGGCGTCGATTGCGCTCCATCGGGCGCTCGGTTTTGCGCAGGTGGGGCTGCTCCCCAACATCGGCTTCAAGTTTGGCCGCTGGCTCGACGCCGTGCTCATGCAGCGCCCACTGGGTGATGGGGCCGGCTCAATGCCCGAAGCCCATGAGCGGTGACGGAGGTCGGCGCGCCGGGGCCAGGGTGATTTCAAGATGACGGCGAGCGGTTGCGCGGTCAAGCCGTGGGTGGCAAAACAAACAGGGGCAGGCGCCTCATAGCCGTGAGATCCGCCCGGCCTCCAGCGCGCGGGTGATCAGATCGCCGCAACCCTGCACCACGGCGAGTAGCCCGGCGTAGCGAGCATCCTGTGTGCGCCCCTGGCGGTAACGCAGATAGAGCTGTTGGATGATCACAGCGATTTTGAAGAGGCCATATAGATAGTAAAAGAGGGGATCGGCCACCGTGCGGTTGCTTGTCGTTACGTAGCGATCCACCAATTGCCGGCGGTCGAGGTTGCCGGGCAGGGTGGTGAGGCCAAACATCCCCTGCAACGCCGGCGGGTCGCCCGGCTCGATCCAATAGCCCAGGGTTGTGCCCAGGTCCATGAGCGGGTCGCCCACGGTGCACATCTCCCAGTCGAGCACGGCGATCACCTGGGTCAGGTCATCCGCCGCCAGAACCACATTGTCAATTTTGTAATCGTTATGGATGAGCGCAGCGCCCGATTCGGGCGGCTGGTGCTGCGCCAGCCAGGTCATCGCCGCTTCGATGGTGGGAAGATCATCCGTCTGCGCGTTGCGATAGCGTTTGCTCCACCCGCCGATCTGACGGGCGACATAGCCGGCAGGGCGCCCCAAGTCGGCCAAGCCGGCGGCATGCAAATCCACGGCATGGATGGCGGCCAGGTTGTCGATAAAATGTTCTGAGAGGCCGCGCATTAGGTCGGGGGTGAGCGCCAACCCAGCCGGCGGCTGCGCCCGCAGGATCACACCCTGCACCCGCTCCATAACATAGAAGGGCGCGCCGATGACAGATGGATCGTCGCAGTAGAGCAGCGGGCGGGGCGTTTTGGGGTAGACGCGCGCAAGCCCACTGAGCACACGATATTCGCGGCCCATGTCGTGCGCCGATTGGATATTGGCGCCAAATGGTGGACGGCGCAGCACAAGTTCCCGACCGCCCAGACGGAGCAGGTAGGTGAGGTTAGAATAGCCGCTGGGGAACTGCTCGATCACAAGCGGACCGCGCGCCCCGTCCAGGCTGCCTGTAAGATAGGCCTCCAGCCGGTTCAAGTCAAGCTCTTCGCCTGGCCGCACTGCGCCCGCTTGATCGGCAAACGCCACACCGCTCCCCCCTCCGTCCGCTTTCGCCATTATCACACCACCCTCTTCTCTCTTCATCTCGCCGTCACCCGTCGTCATCACTGGGCAAACTGGCCACCGTCCACATTGAGCAGATGTCCGGTGACAAACGACGCTGCATCCGAGCAAAGCCAAAGCGCGGCAGCCGCGATCTCGCCTGGCTCGGCGGTACGGCGGATGGCCTGACTCTGGAGCCAGCCTCGCTCGATCTTGGGGTCGGCCAGCATGGGCTCGACCATGCGCGTCTGCACCACGCCAGGGCAAACGGCGTTGACGCGCACCCCATACCGGGCGTATTCGAGCGCGGCGGTTTTGGTGAGGCCGGCCACGCCATGTTTGCTGGCCACATAGGCGGCCATCCCCTTGCCGCCCACCAGCCCGAGGATGGACGACGTGTTGACAATGGCGCCGCCGCCCTGGGCCACCATGCGTAGTATCTCATATTTCATCCCCAGCCAGACACCTTTGAGGTTGACGGCCAAAATGTGGTCGAAGAGCGACTCATCCTGGTCGGCGGTGGGGGTCATCGCGGCGAGGGATGGGTAGGCGACGCCGGCGTTGTTGTGGGCATAATCGAGGCGGCCAAAGGTTGTGATCGCACGCTCGACCAGCGCCGCCACCTCATCGGCGCGCGTGACATCGACCCGGAGCGCAATGGCTTCCCCCATTTGCGCCGCCAGATGCGCGGTCTCTTCGGCGCCGGTCAGGTCGATATCGGCGACCACGACTCGCGCCCCTGCCTCGGCAAAGGCCAACACCGAAGCGCGCCCGATCCCGCCTGCCGCGCCGGTGATCAACGCCACGCGGCCTTCCATCGTTCTGGACAAATGCCATTCTCCCGGTACAATGGTACATGTTGCGTTGGGCGCATGACATGCGCATGACGTAGCGCCATATTCGTCCCGGCGGTCGGAGTTCCCGCCTTACCAAAACATAGGAGCATTGTACCGTGAACCTTTCCAACCCAACAAACGCGCTTGGGCAACCAAGCCAGCCGCCCGTCGCCACCCTATCGGCGCCGGCGTTGCAACCGCTCGCCCAAACCGCCCTGCTCGTGATTGCAGCCTATGTCGCCGCCCAGATGCTGGCCGACATTGCCAGCCTCAAGATCGGGGTGGTGGCCGGCCTGGCGGTGGATATGGGCACCTTTGTTTACCCCATCACCTTCACGCTGCGCGATGTGGTCCACAAGGTATTGGGCCGGCAGATGACTCGCCTGCTCATTGTCACGGCGGCGGCGATCAACCTGGTGATGGCGCTCTACCTCATGTGGGTGGCGTCGGTGCCCGGCGACCCTGAGTGGGGGCTTGCCGCAGAATTCAGCGCCATTCTTGCGCCGGTGTGGCGTATTGTGGTGGCGTCGATTGTCGCCGAAGTGGTGAGTGAATTGGTCGACACCGAGATCTATCACTGGTTTGTCACACGCGTTACGCGCCGATTCCAGTGGCTGCGCGTGCTTACCAGCAACAGCGTCAGCGTCCCCATCGACAATGTGATCTTTGCTGTGGGCGCATTTGGGTGGACGCTTCCCTGGGGCGTTGTTTGGGAGATTTTCCTCTTCAATCTCATTGTCAAGTATGGGGTGACATTGATAAGCCTGCCGCTGATCTACATTGCGCCGGATCGACGCCATCACGACGAAGGGTAACGTTGCGCCGGCAATAGGAGCGGATTGTGAGGGGTCTGAGGGGATGCGGTATGCAGTGGGAGCAAGAAGATGCCAGACGCAACGATTGATCGGCTACGCGCCGCCGGTTACAAGATCACCCCGCCGCGCCTTGCCGTCCTCCAAGTGATCAAGCAGGAGGGCGAGCACCTCAACCCAGCCGAAATCTTGGCGCGCGCCCAAGCGATCCACCCGTCGGTGGGGCGCGCCACCGTCTATCGCACGCTGGAGTTGCTCACCCAACTCAACATTGTGCGGCCGATCTATGTCGGTGAGAGTGGCCCTACCTATATCCGCGCCGAGGGAGGTCATCATCATCTCGTCTGCTCGGACTGCGGCAAGATCGTCGATTTTGACCAATGCGTCGCCGAGCAGATGGTGGATGAGCTAACAGAACGCTTTGGCTTTGTGATCAAAAGCCATCTGCTTGAATTCTATGGGCTTTGTGGCGATTGCCAGGGCGCTCCTAATCATCCGGGGTGAACCAACCGCGCTCATAGAGTTCATAGAAGCCGTAAGCCAGATAGACAAGGATGATGACCACCAGGGTGCGCAACATGAGTTCGCGCTGGCTCCACATGCGTTTGAGCTCGCGCCAAACGGTGCTCGGCTTAAAGAGCCAGACCAACAGAACAATGACCAACAGCGTGAGGAATGTGCGCATTTTTACGTATGGGGTCGAATGGGGAGGGTATCGCCTACACGAATGACTGCCTGGCTATTTTCGCAACTGAGTCCACAAGCGCCGGGTCTATGGCTCCTTGTAAGCTTCTTGGCGCTGCTCATTCTGCTGCTGCTCTGGCCCACCCTGTCCTGGCGTGGTCGACGGTATGGTCTATATGCGCGCTGGCTGATCGCGCCCTACTTGGGGTTGCTGAGCGGCGGCCTGTCGCCTCGGCTGATGGGCCTTAGCCATTTCGATTGGCTGGTGAGCCTGAGCCTGGGCCTCGCCATCAGCTTTGCCATTCTGGGTGTCTTGCTCGTCGTCCGCGCAACGACCCTGGTTACACAGCCACTGGAGCAGACACCATCCCTCATCTCCACGCCACGCGAGGGGGGGCGATTCTCTATCGCGCCCTATCTACGTGAGGCTTTTGCGTGCGGCGTCGAAGAGTTTCACTGGTCATTCCTACGGGCGGCAACCTGGGAAATATTGCTTTCGCTGCCCAATCCGCCGGCCTATCCTCTTTATACGGCTGTTTGGATTGGGGCGATCATTGCGGCGGTCGAGCTTTTGGTCGTGCGACATGGCGGTAGTCGCCGATTACTGAAGCTGGTAGTCATTATCGCCACCACGCTGTTGTTCTTTTACACGCACAACTTTTGGCTCTGCTGGGCGCTCCATACAGCAGCCTGGATGATTCTCCAGCCGGTGGAATCAGCGCCGCTGCCCCGTGAGCGGAGCCTCATGCTATAGCCAGCGCCAATCGTCACACAACTGGGCTGGCGAAAAATGCGCTAATCGCCTCTCCGAATAACTCTGCAACCGACCCCATTCGTATGTGTAATTGTCGGACCTGCAACCGTTATTCGGATCGGTTCTAGCGAAAGACAAACCCCGCCCCCAGAATCAGCGCAAACAAGATGCCGCTGACGATCAAAAGGCGTTGCAGATCACCCACCACATAGGCGTACTGCTGTGTCCACTCCAGTGGCTCCGCCGTCTTGACGGCCGCCTGGGTTGCTGTCTTAGCTGGCGTGGCCGGCGCCGTGGCGTCGGGTTTATACAACTGACTATAGTTGCGTGGACGCGCGGAGCTCACGCCACGTCGTTCTCGATTGCGTTTTCGTTCAGTCGCCATTGATCTTCCCCGTTTTTATCTCGATTGCTTTGAGCTTACAGTTGCGCTTTGAGTTTACAGTCAAGTATAGCATGACGCCAATTTTGGTCTTCATTATAGCGCTCTCCCTCCGATCTGAAAAGTCGCTCATTGCTCATACGGTGTCTATCTATCAGTTCTGCCTGCGGCTCATTCGCTGGCGGGCAGACGCCCACACCAGGCGCGCCTCGGCAACCCCAAGCTGATGTAACACGAAACCGTAAAGCAAGATTCCCACACCTGCGGAGGTTGCCACCAGCGCCAGATCGCCGCCCCAGCCGCCGCCGGTTGGCGTGGCGGCCAGCCAACGGACGAGAAGCACGCCCCCCGCCATGAATGCACTCGCGACGCCAATCACAGCCAACCCCTCATGGAGTCTTCCCCCGCCCTGGCGCCGGCGGGAAAGTAACAGATACATAATCACCGCATGGCTGGCCTGTTTGGCTGTATCCGCCCACACCAGCCCGAGATAGCCCATACGCCCCACCAGCGCCAACGCCACCACCACATAGACGCCTACGCTCAGCACACCCACCAATGCGGGCGTCAGCGTGTCGTTGCGCGCATAAAACGCATAGTTGAGCGGAAAATCAACAGCGGCAAAGAGCATCCCCACCACATAGATGCTGAGCGCCCGCGTCACCGCCAGCGTATCGTCGGGCGTAAACGCACCGCGCTCGAAGAGCAGCCGCATCAGCGGCTCGCCCAACAGCCACAATCCCACCGCCGCCGGGGCAATGAGGAGCGTCACCATGCGCAGCCCCTGGTCGAGTGTTGTATGGTAGCTGACTTCATCGCGCGCGGCGGCGAACTGGCTGAGCCGGGGCAACGCCGCCAGCGCCACCGCAACGCTGATCAGCCCCAGCGGCATCTGTTGTAGCGTCGTCGCATTCGCCATCCAGGCAATGCTCTGCTCGCCGGCGCCGCTGGCCAGGCGCCGATCCAGCGCCACCTGAAAGAGCGCCACCACCATCCCCGCGGCAATGGGCGCATAGAGTCGGACAATCTTGCGCAGGGCCGGATGGCGCACAGACCCATGCAGGCGGAGCGTCAGGCCGCTCCGACGCACATCCCACGCCAGCAACGCCACTTGGGCAACGCCACCCGCCAACAAACCCAACGTCAACACGGTCACGCCCAGCGTGGGGGCAAGGAGCGGGGTGGCAACCACAATCCCCAGGTTGTAGACCGCCGTAGCCAGCGCCGGAAAGGTGAAGCGCTGCTGGGCAAAGAGGATGGCGGTAAGGACGCCGGCCAACCCAAGCAGCCAGACCACGGGCGCCGTGGCGCGGATCAGGTTGGTGGTCAACGCCAGCAGTTCGGGGTGCTCCGCTCGAAAACCGCCAGCCAGCAAGTTGCTCAACGTGGGCGCTGTCAACGCCAGCAACAATGTCAACCCAGCCAAACCCACCGTAAAGAGACTTATCAGCAGATGCGCCAGGCGCACAAAGCCAGCTCGGTCGTGGCGCGCCAGGTCGCTCAATACCGGCACCAGCGCCGCGCTCAACATGCCGCCCACCAGAAAGTCGTAGAGCAGTGTGGGGGTCTGCACGGCAATGCGGAAGGCGCTCACCGCGCCGGATGCGCCAAAATGATGGGCGATCACCATTTCGCGCAACAAGCCAAGGATACGGCCGGCAATGTTGCCGGCTGACAATAACCCCGCGCTGTGCGCCAACCCCGGCGCAGGGTCAGATTCCGAATCAGGCATCAATTGGGTGGCCATACGGGCGATTGTACTAGCCCCTTGACCAGGTAGCAAACTCACCGACTGGTGAGTCAATCGCCAACCATGTGTCTGATGCGTGACGCAAGGGGTTGCCGTATATTGGGGACATGGAAACAACAGACCATGCTAATCGGAGTGAAACCATGCGTGTGCTGCTCGTCGACGACCAACCTTGGCTGCGCTCGGCCATCCGACTGTTGCTTGACCATGAACCAGGAATGGAAGTTGTAGGTGAACTGGGGAGTGTGGAGTCACTGTCCACTTCACTCGCCCATTTTCACCCGGACGTCATCCTGTTGGATTGGGAGATCGCCGGGATGAAGTCGTTGCAATCGCGCCGCAAGCTGTTGAACGCATTACGCGTAAGCGCACCGAATATCTACATCATTGCGCTGTGTAGCAGCTCGGTGCGCTATGGTCACGCCACGGTTGGCGCCGCCGACGCCTTTGTCAGTCGGGCGGATCCCCCCGAACAGTTGCTGGCGGCCGTGCAGCAAGCCGCTCGCCACACCGCGGATGGCCGACGATTGGCCCAGCATTAAATGAACGAAGCGCAGGGTTGACGCCGACTGTATACAGGATGCATTGGAAATTGGTGAAACTGGCCGAAAAAGTCGAAGGGGGATCATGATGGCAGAGTATGACATTATTGTATTAGGTGGCGGACCAGCGGGGCTGGCGGCTACCTTTTACAGTCTACAGGCCCAATTGAATGTCGCGCTGGTGGCCCCCTCGCTTGGCGGTAAAGTCAGTTATCCGTTCGCCCTGCGTGGATTACCCGCAGTCGAAGCTGTTTGGGGCGCCGACCTGACTCAACAGTTCGAGGCCCATGTCGAAGCCAAGCTCAAAGCCTACTTCCCCCAAGAGGCAAAGCAGATTCAGCCGCGGCATGGCGGCGGTTTCCAGGTCATGCTAGACGACACCAGTCTCATCAGTGCGCAGACTTTGATCGTCTGCACCGGCGCTCACCCGCAGCGGCTCTATGTCGAAGGTGAAATGCAATATTTTGGTCGTGGCGTCAGCTTTTCGGCCATTAGCCATGCGGCCTTCTTCCGCAACCGCAATGTGGCTGTCATTGGTGGGGAACGGGCGCTGCCGGCGGTGCAGAAGCTCTCTGCGCTTGCGGCGCGCGTCTACTTTGTGATCGCCCGCACCGACGACATCAAACGCTCGCATCTTGCCGAACAGGTGTTGCGCAACCCCAAGGTCTTCCTGTTTCAAGAGTGGGAAGTGCAGGGGATCAGCGGGGATGAGTTTGTCACCAGCCTCGACCTGGTGGGCGTCAACGGCGAAACACGGTCGCTCCCCGTCGAAGGGGTCTTTGTCGAATTTGGACTTTTGCCCAACATCGAGTTGGTGCGTGACCTGGTGGCGTTGGATGAGTATGGCCATATCATTGTTAACCAGCGGAATGAGACGAATGTGCCTGGCCTCTTTGCCGCCGGCGATGTGACCAATGTCCATGCTGAGCAAGTGCCGGTCGCCATCGGCGAGGGAGTGAAGGCGGCGTTGAGCGCCTGGTCGTATCTGGCCATGCGCCGATAAACTCAGTTAATATTTTGCCTTGTTTGAAAACGCGGAATTTCATTCGTATAGCCAACGGTCGTTCGCGTTTTCAGAACAAATGCAGTTTAGTTCGAGAGGAGCATACTCGATGACTACCATCGTTGCAGAAGCGCCCAAGATCCGATCACAGACAAAGCAAGCGCCACCTGAATTGACGCTCAAGTGGGTCTATGGGTTTGATGAGCTTGACATGGCCGAGACCCGCGTCAAACCCGACGGCTGGGACGGTGTACGCACGCTGCTCGGCGGCAAGGGCGCCAACCTGGCCGAGATGACGCGGCTCGGTGTGCCCGTGCCCCCTGGCTTTATTGTCACCACGGAAGCGTGTAACGCCTACCTTACCTACGACCGTCAGTTCCCCCCCGGCATGTGGGAGCAAGAGATGGCCGCCATGCGCCGGCTCGAGGCGGAGACGGGCAAAGTCTTTGGCGACCCCAAGAACCCCCTCATGGTCTCGTGTCGCTCCGGCGCCAAGTTCTCGATGCCCGGCATGATGGACACGGTGCTCAACATCGGCCTCAACGATGTGACTGCGCAAGGCTTGATCGCGCAGACGGGAAACCCTCGCTTTGTCTATGACTCCTACCGCCGTCTTGTGCAGATGTTTGGCGCCGTTGTCATGGGCGCGCCGGATGAGCCGTTTGAGCAGGTGATCGAAGAGGTCAAGCACAAGCGCGGGGTCAAGCTCGACGTTGAGCTAAACGCCGAAGAGTGGCGCGAAATCACCGAACGCTTCAAGGGGCTGATCTTGGCCTATAAGGGCGTTGAATTCCCGCAAGACCCCTACCGGCAACTGGAATTGGCGACCCGGGCTGTCTTTGACAGTTGGTTTGGCAAACGAGCAACCGATTATCGCAACGCCACCAACATTCCCCATGATCTGGGCACAGCGGTCAACATCCAGACGGTGGTCTTTGGCAACATGGGCGAAACCAGCGGCACAGGCGTGGCCTTTACCCGCAACCCGGTCGACGGCGCCAAAGAGCTTTACGGCGATTATTTGATCAATGCCCAGGGCGAAGACGTGGTGGCCGGCATCCGCAACACGCTGCCCATCGCCCAACTACGCCAGGATATGCCCGTCATCTACGCCGAGTTTTCGCAGATCTGTGACAAGCTGGAGCAGCACTTCCACGACATGCAGGATGTGGAGTTCACGATTGAGCAAGGCAAGTTGTGGATGCTACAGACCCGCAACGGCAAGCGAACGGCCCGCGCCGCCATCAAAATGGCGGTGGACATGGCTCACGAGACCCTCATCACCAAGAAGACGGCGCTGAAGCGGGTGACGCCCGAGCAGGTGGAGATGTTGCTCCATCCCCAATTCTCTGAAGAGGTGAAACACGCCGCGCGCGCCGCAGGCAACCGGCTGGTGGAAAAGGCCGTCAACGCCAGCCCCGGCGCAGCCGTAGGTCAGGCCGTCTTCGACGCCGACACCGCCGAGAAGTGGGCCAAAGAGGGCAAAGCCGTGATCATGGTGCGGCCCGAAACCAAACCCGACGATGTGCATGGGATGATCGCGGCCAAGGGCATCCTCACCAGCCGGGGCGGCGCAACCAGCCACGCCGCGGTCGTGGCCCGTCAGTTTGGCACGCCGGCCGTCTGCGGCGCCGACAAGTTGCAGATCAATGTAGAGCAACGCCTCTTTATCGTTGAGGTCGACGACCATGTCATCGAGGTGCATGAGGGAGATTGGCTCAGCATCGATGGCGGCGCTGGCGAGGTCTATCGTGGCCAGTTGGAGACCCGCGAACCCGATTTTGAAAGCGAAATCGAGCTGAAATCGCTGTTGGCATGGGCCGACGAGGTGCGCACGCTGGGCGTCTGGGCCAATGCCGACTATCCCAAAGATGCGGAGCGCGCGCGGCGCTATGGCGCCGAAGGGGTGGGCCTCTGCCGCACCGAGCACATGTTCTTTGAGCAAGAACGGCTGCCGCTCGTGCAAGAGATGATCATGGCCATGAGCAAGGCGCGCCGCATTGTGGCGCTCGAGAAGCTGCTGCCCATGCAACGCAAGGATTTTGAGGGCATCTTCCGCGCCATGGCGGGCCAACCTGTCATCATCCGCCTGCTCGACCCGCCGCTGCATGAGTTTTTGCCTTCACACCACCAATTGGTGCAGGAGCTGGCTGATCTCAAGGTGCAGTTGCAACACTTCCATACCTTGAGCGAAATCGACGCCGCGCTGGCCGAGGTGCGCCAGAAAGAGGATATCCTCAGCCGTGTTCAAGCGCTCAACGAGTCCAACCCCATGCTCGGCCTGCGCGGTGACCGCCTGGGCATCCTCATGCCCGAGATCACCGAAATGCAGGTGCGGGCGATCCTCGAGGCCGCCATCAATGTGCAGCGGCAAGGGATCAAGGTGCACCCGGAAATCATGATCCCGCTGGCTGGCCATGTCAACGAGCTGGCGTATCTTAAGAAACTGGTGGAGTCGGTGGCTGCCGAGGTCTTTGCTGAGGCCGGCGCAACGGTGGAGTACAAGTATGGCACCATGATCGAGGTGCCCCGTGCAGCGCTGACGGCAGACCAGATGGCGCGCGAGGCGGAGTTCTTCAGCTTTGGCACCAATGACCTGACGCAGACGACCTTTGGCATCAGCCGGGACGACGCCGAGGCCAAGTTCCTGATTGACTATACCGAGAAGGGGATTCTGCCCGAAAATCCCTTCCGCCATCTGGATCGGGATGGTGTGGGCAAGCTAATCGAAATGACGGTGCTGTTGGGGCGCAGCGCGCGACCCGGCATGCACATGGGCATCTGTGGCGAGCATGGGGGCGACCCGGCCAGCATCGCCTTTTGCCACCAGATCGGGCTCAATTATGTCAGTTGCAGCCCCTTCCGCGTCCCAATTGCGCGGTTGGCTGCAGCGCAGGCGGCAATGAATAACTCGTAAACACTGGTTGAAGGCAGTGTCGCGTATTGCGGATCGGGTATCGGTGTCGTGGCCCGATCTGCAATACGCAAGAACGACGGAGGTTTGCATGAGCGAAAAATACCGCAAGATCCTCGTGCCGCTGGATGGTTCACCCCTCAGCGAGCAGGCAATTCCCCACGCCCTGCGTGTCGCTGAAAAGGGGCAGGCCCAACTCGTATTGTTGCGCGTTGTGCCACATATCACCGAGCAACTGACCACTGTGGACACGCTGCCGCTCGACTGGAAGAATCTGGATGCCGAGCAGGAGCGAATGGCCAGCGAAGCGTTGGCGCCGTTGGAAGAACTTGCCCCACGCCTTCGCCGCGAACAGGTGGATGTGCAGACGGCCATCGAAGTGGGACACGCTGCGGATCGCATTGTGGACTATGCCGAAGCCCACGACATCGACCTGATTGTGATGAGCACACATGGGCGCACGGGCGTCCAGCGTTGGCTCATGGGCAGTGTCGCCGGCAAGGTGATCGGCGCCGCCCCCTGCCCCATCCTGTTGGTGCGCGCCCGTTGACGGAGCCGGTCCTTGCTCGCCTGTCGAGCCGAGGGCATCTTTACTAAAGCGCCCTTGCAGACCGATGGGCGATACAGGCGCCAATCGTCACCCAATTGGGGTGTCACAATCACACGAGGTCGTAGTTGCAAGGCCTTGTTATCGTGCTGTTTCCATCGCGAGGTAGCCATGTCCACCTTTTTCAAAACCGTTGTCACGCCGCTGGATGGCTCGGAGCTGGCTGAACTCGTATTGCCCCACCTGCCAAACATCGCTCCCCCGAATGGCGTCACCGTTGCCCTGGCGCAGGTGATCGAGCCGGGGCGCTATGCCCTCGGTGGCCTGGACTTTTCCGTGCCTACCCTGTTGGACATTCTGCGTGAAGGCGCGCGAGAATATCTGGCGCGCCAGGCCGAATCACTGCACGCGCGCGGCTATCGGGTGACCACCCATGTGCTGGTGGGCGACCCCGCCTTTGCCATCCTTGACCTCGCCGAGGAACTCCACGCCGACCTTATCGCGATGACCACCCACGGGCGCACCGGGTTTATGCGGCTGGCGCTGGGGAGCGTGGCCGAGCGAATTCTGCAAAAGGCTTCGGCGCCCGTCCTCCTTGTGCGCGAGCGGATGGACCCCGCCCGCACGACCATCAAGCGAATTCTCGCGCCGTTGGATGGCTCCGTGTTGGCCGAGCAAGCGCTCTCGCCTGCGCAATCACTGGCCCATGCGCACGGCGCCACCCTGATCCTGCTCCGTGTTTCGCCAATCCTCGACGAGGGCGGCAAACAGATCCTCTTTGCCGACGAAGCCGCGGCCAACGCTCAGATCGAACAGTGGCGTGTCGATGCTGAAACCTACCTGCATGAACTCGCCGCCGGTCTGAACAGGGCCGGTATTCCCATCGAGACCCGTGTGGCGCTTGGCAATCCGGCAGATGTAATATACAATACAATTGATGACGCCGCCGTTGACGTTGTCGTCATGGGTACGCATGGCCGCACCGGCCTCAAACGCTGGTATTTTGGCAGTGTGGCAGACAGAGTGCTGCGCGGGGCAAAGTGTCCTGTCTTGATGGTGCGCAATCTGAAGACAGAGTGAGCGAGGGCCAACCCGCTGACTGATTTTGTTTTTTCATGCTGTAAGTCCAGCCCAGGTGCATGATTGTTGGAGTCTGGCAGATGTTGCGTCGGGCTCGCTATCCTTTCAAATGCAAGCAAGAGTCGATAACGCTACAGCAATCTCAGTAGAGGAATTGTCCATGAGAGAACCGGATACACCCCAAGGAACCATTGCCCTGCTGCTTGTCTATGTCGTGATCATTGTGGCCCTGTGGGCCAATGCCTATTTCACCTTGCTATCCAGAGGCGCGACCCAATGAGTGAACCGGTACATCACCCAGAAGAGCACCCCCACGAACCATCGCCTGGCCCGGAAAGCAATTTGCCGGACCTGCATATTGATCGCTACGAGGCGGCGTGGATCCGTATCACCGTCATTACCGTCGTCGTCTTTGCGCTGGCCGTGGTGACCGCCACCGCTTCGTACGGCATCCAGGTGCCGGGCGTGACGGGCCGTATCGACCCGCGCACGCTGATGGAGCCGTCCAGTCCCTTTGCTGCGCCACAACTGCGCGAGATTGCGCCGGGTAAGTACGAACTCTATGTACGCGCCCAGGTGTGGAGCTTTGCCCCGCTTGACCCGTTCAACCCGCTTCATATTCCGGCGGGTTCGCAGATCACCTTCTACGTCACGGCGATGGATGTGCTACACGGATTCAAGATCGCCGGCACCAATGTCAATGTGATGGCGCTGCCCGGCCAGATTTCACGCGTCACCACCACGTTTGACCAACCCGGCGTCTACAACGTCATCTGTCACGAATACTGTGGCGCGGGTGGCCCGACCATCGGCCACCATACCATGTACGGCGTCATCATCGTTGATCCGCCGCCCGCTGCCGAGGCGAGCGCACAGAGCTAACCCAACCATCAGGAGTCACCATGTCTGTACAGACGATGCCGCTGAACGAGGCGACGGCAGCGCCCGCGCCCGTCCCACTGACTGATTCTGACCTCAAGGTGGTCGACCGGATCACTGGCTGGTATGTAGGTATTTCGATTGCCGCGCTCACCATAGGGCTGGCGTTGGGTGTGTTGCAGGGATTGGAACATGTGGGCCTTGACCTCTATCCCTATCTCACCCCCATCTTCAAAAGCTATTACCACGGGTTGACCATCCACGGCGTGCTCAATGCCCTGGTCTGGACGACCTTTTTCATTTGTGGCTTCTTTACCTTTGCCACCGTACGCAGCCTCAACCGGCCACTACGCTATCCGCGGCTCGCCTATGCCGCGCTATTGGTCATGGTGGGGGGATTGATCCTGACGGGCATCCCCATGCTGGCCAACATGGCGACGGTGCTCTACACCTTCTACCCACCCTTGCAAGCGCACTGGGCCTTTTACGTCGGCTTGACGCTCGTCGTCGTCGGCTCGTGGATGGTGGGGTATAGCCTGCTCTTCACCTACGCCGCCTGGCGCAAAGAGAATCCCGGCGTGCGCACCCCCTTTATTGCGCTGGCCTGCCTGATCACGATGGTCATGTGGCAGATCGCCACGCTGGGGGTGGCGGCAGAGATTCTCTTCCTGCTCATCCCGTGGACGCTGGGCTGGGTCGGCGGCACCGACCCGCTGCTGGCGCGCACCCTCTTCTGGTATTTTGGCCACCCGCTGGTCTATTTCTGGCTGTTGCCGGCCTACGTCTCGTGGTATGGTATGTTGCCGGCGCAGACGGGCGGCAAGATGTTCAGCGGCTCGCTGGCGCGATTGGTCTTCTGGCTTTTCTTGCTGCTCTCAACGCCGGTAGGCTTCCATCACCAATACACCGACCCAGGCATCCCGCAGACGTGGAAGGCGATCCACATGGTGCTGACCTATGGCGTGGCCTTCCCCAGCTTGCTGACCGCCTTTACGGTCGTGGCCTCGTTGGAGATCGGCGCCCGGGCGCGAGGCGGCAAAGGCTGGTTTGGGTGGATCCGCAAGCTCAACTGGGGTGATCCCTCGTATACGGCGCAGAACCTGGCCATGATTCTCTTTGCCTTTGGCGGGATCAGCGGCATCATCAACGCGTCGTACAGTGTGAATCTGGCCGTCCATAACACCTCATGGATTCCCGGCCACTTCCATTTGACCGTTGGCTCGGCCACGACGTTGACCTTCTTTGGCATTTGCTACTGGCTGGTGCCCAAACTGACCGGGCGCAAACTTTTTACCAAAGGGCTGGCCCTGGCCCAAGCATGGACGTGGTTCTTTGGCATGTTGCTCTTCGCCAATGGCTATCACCTGTTAGGGCTTCGTTATGGCGTGCCGCGGCGCACTATGCTTGGCGCCGCGCCCTATGCGTCGCCCGAGTGGACGCCCTTCCTCTACGAGACGTTGATCGGGGTGGTGCTCCTCTTTATCAGCGCCACGCTCTTCTTCCTGGTGATTGCCGGCACTGTGCTGTTGCCGCGCAAGCTCGACCGCCCCATTGAAATGCCGGTGGCCGAGCCGCTCGACCCCAGGCCCACCCCCGCCTGGCTGGACACGTGGTTCCCCTGGGTGGCCGGCGCTATCGCCCTGGTGCTGCTCGCCTATGGCCCCATGCTCTGGAACCTGGTGGCCAACGCCGAACTCTTCTCGCAAGGCTATCAAGTCTGGCCGCGCTAAACGCGGGCAAGATACGGAGAGAAGCGGGCCGGTTGGTGCATGCCAACCCGCCCCCGGCGTTTGGCCCCGGTTTGGGGGCAGCCCCCCCGGCCCGGGGGGGAGCGATAGGGGGGGGGAGTGGCTGGGTGCGCGGGGTGG
>JAHDWG010000098.1 GCA_023384495.1 Caldilineaceae bacterium | reverse complement strand
AGCCGGGCACATTGTCGATGCCAATCGCGCGCAGCGCCTGCACAATCTCATCCACCTCATCAAGCGATGGCGCAATAAAATAGAGCGGGCGAGCATAGTCCACCCACCAGCCAATATAGGTTGAAAAGGTGCGGTTGGTGGCCGGGATATTGAGCGCGCCGGGCAGGTGTCGCTGGGCATAGAGATGCGCCGGGCGCAGGTCCACAACCAGTTCGCCCTCGTCCAGCACACGCGCCAGGTCGCGGGCGGTGAGCTGCTTAGGGGGCAACAGATGGCGCACCAGTTCCGGCCCAATCTTGTTGACCCGCTTCATCTGGGCAAAATAGCGCGGCGCTTCGGGCTGGTCGGCCAGCAGCCAGCGCACAAAGGCTTCTTCGTCGGCAAACTGGAACGCCGGGTTGATGAGCTTCTCGTAGCCAAGCGTCGTCGAGGGGACGGCGCCCAACGCCTTGCCACACGCGCTGCCCGCGCCGTGCCCAGGCCAGATCTGCAAGTAATCGGGCAACTGCTTGAAGCGCTGAACCGATTGGAATTGCCGGCGCGCGCCGGGCTCTTTGGTGCCGGTGAGGCCGGCGGCCTCTTCCAGCAAGTCAGGTCGCCCCACATCGCCGGCAAAGAGAAAGTCGCCGGTGAAAACGCCCATTGGCTGCTCTGAGGCGGCTGTATCGGTGAGCAGGAACGCAATATGTTCGGGGGTGTGGCCCGGTGTGTGGAGCACCTCCAGCCGGACGTTGCCCACCATCCACCGATCCCCTTCGCGCACCAGCACAACGTTGGGTTCATTCGCATAGCCATATTTCCAGTCGGCGTCACCCATGTCGCTCAGGTAGAGCGTGGCGCCGGTGGCGTCGACCAGTTCGCGGCTGCCGCTCACAAAATCGGCGTGGATGTGGGTTTCGGTCACGTGGGTGATGCGCAGCCCCTCACGGGCGGCCATTTCGAGATAGGGGGCTATGTTGCGCATGGGGTCCACCACCACCGCCTCACCGGTTTTGGCGCACCCCACCAGATAGGAGGCCTGCGCTAAGTTATCGTCATAGAAGTACCGAAGTATCATATGGTCGCTCTCCTTATTCAATGCAAGGGTCAAATGCAAGGGTCAAATGCAAGGGTCAAATGCATGGGTTTAATGCACGGGCAATCCTTGCGCCTGCCATTCGATGATGCCGCCCAGGTCATAGAGCTGGTCATACCCGGCTGCGGCGAGTAGGTGCGAGGCCTGTTTGCTGCGATTGCCGCTGCGACAGTAGATCACTACGGGGCGGTCGTGCGGCACCTCGGCCAGCCGTTGTGGCAGGGCCTGCAACGAAATGTTGACGGCGCCCAGCAGATGCCCGCCGGCAAACTCCTCGTGGGTGCGCACGTCGAGCAAGAGATGGGGTTGAGCGCCGCTGACAAACTCCGCCTGATATTGAGCGGGGCTCAGGCTCTGTTGGGGTGTGTTCATCGCATCCTTTTTGGGAACAAAGAGTAAAAAGAGCACCAGACCAGCCAAAATGGCGACAGCCAATAATCCAGTCAACATCCGCATGTTCCTCTCCACAATGGCTTCTTCCGAAGCCAGGGTAATCCCTGAGTTTGGCGTATAGCGCCCAGTGTAGCAGGGAATCTTTGCACGCGTTCCCCCGCTTCGCTTATACTATCTATAAGTAAATACTTATGAGAGAGGCTTGGGTGATCAATCTCTACAAACTAGAAATCTTTGTCTATGTGGCGGAACAGGGCAGCTTCAGCGCCGTGGCCGAACGCCTGCTCATGACCCAATCCGGTGTGAGCCAGCACATTCAGGACCTGGAGGCGGCCCTGGGGGCAAAACTCTTTGTGCGCGGCCGGCGCGGGGCAACGATGACGCCCGCGGGCCAGCGGCTCTACGATTATGCACAGCGCATCTTTGCCCTGGTGGCCGAAGCCGAGAACGCCGTTACCGATGTGGGGAGACTCGCTGCCGGGCAGGTAAGCCTTGGCGCTACTCCTGGGGTGGGCGTCTATCTGTTGCCCGACTGGATCCAGCGCTTTCGCCAGCGTTACCCCAAGCTGACGGTGCTGTTGCAGACCAAAACTACCCCCGAGATCGTGGCTGACCTGCGGGCCGGGCGGCTGGAGATTGGGATTGTGGAAGGGGAGCTAGATGCGGAGACCGAACGGGTGATGGGGGTCCATCCATTGCAGCCAATCGAGCAATTTGTCATTGTTGGCCAGGCGCATCCGCTCTGGGCGCGTCCAAGCGTCAGCCTGCGCGACCTGGATGGCCAAACCTTTATCATGCGCCAGCCCGGCAGCCAGTCGCGCATCTGGCTCGACGAAATGTTGCAGCAATGCGGGATTCACCCTCGCCTTGGCGCTGAGTTCGACAACGTCGAGTCGATCAAGCGCTCGGTGGCGCAGGGCAATGGCTTGACCATCTTGCCCGACTATGCCGTGCGTGACGAGCAGGGCTATGGCGTGCTGCGTGTTGTGCCCATCGACGGGCGACCTCTGATGCGCACGGTGAAGCTGATTTGGGACAAACGGCGCTACTTCACGCCGGTCACCCGATCACTGCTACGCCATTTACAGGGCTGTTTCCCCGCCCTGCATGAGGTCGAGGCATTCTGAGCGCTGTGAAAGTGGTACCGAACAGCGGAACACAGAGAGCGCGGAGATTGCACAGAGAACAGGAGAGAAAAGCGATAGTGCGTACTGTGGACAAAATTCTCTGCGTGCTCTGTGTCTCCTCTGTGTTCTCTGTGCTCCTGCTGTATGCCGATATCTTTATGGCGTCAAGCGTCCATCTCGTAAACGGTTTCAGCGCCGCAGGTCATCGCGCGGGAATAGCGCCCCTGCTCGCCCGATCTTTGCGCGCCAACACGATCAAATGCTCGCTGGCGCTGCTGTAGGGGCTGCCGTCAAAGTCGCCCCACACCTCTTCCACCTGAAATCCTGCCATTTGTAGCATCAACTCGGCCTCGCCGCGCCAGAGAAAGCGCAGCGTAAAGGGGCAAGCCGTCCGCCGGCACTGGCCGTCGGGCAGGATCTCCTCGTAGATAAAGATCGTCTCCTGAAGTTGGTCGGCAAAGTCCACCGTGCGCACACACCACTTGAGCACTTGTGCGCCGGTCGCCGGGTCGTCCCACTGGTCAGCCAGCTCGGCAAGGCCGTTGACCGCCAGCAGCCGGGCCGGGTCGGGGTTGAAGAGGTCGAGAAAGAGCAACCCACCTGGGCGCAGGGCCCG
Source organism: Caldilineaceae bacterium (assembly GCA_023384495.1). GTDB lineage: Bacteria > Chloroflexota > Anaerolineae > Caldilineales > Caldilineaceae > CFX5. The sequence goes on along the minus strand of JAHDWG010000098.1, from coordinate 16,708 downwards.
GTATGCGTTGCGCAGCGCGGCCAGTTGCTCGGCCTCGGTGGTGAGGTGCATGAGGGTGTTGCTGGTGCAAAGGGCAAAGGCGAACGCCTTGTTGGGCAGGTCAAACGTGCGCAGATCGGCTTCATGCAGCGTGACGCGCGATGCATAGCTTGTTCCCCGCAACTTCGCCTCTGTGACTTGGAGCAGCGCCGGGCTGATATCAACGCCGGTGATGGTATGGCCGGCGGCGGCCAACGGGATCAGCGCGCGCCCGGTTCCGCAACCCAGCTCGAGAATTGGGTCGCCCTCATCGGCGGCCAGGTCAGCAAGAGCGGCGAGATCGTCGTCATAGTGACGATAGTCGGCGTCGTAGAAGCGAGCAAAGCGGTCGAAGGGCGCGGCCATAGGCACAGGCGGCGCGTTGCGGGCATCGGTTTGATTCATGGCTGCAATCATACTGTGGCGCCACTCTCTGTGCAAATGGCGGATTTGTTCGCTTGCGGGGCGTTTGACAGTGCATACTGATTGCGATAAACTAGCAAACGCCTCAAGCTACAATTCATCCCGATTTGTCGTCTCTTTTGTCCAGACAGCATCCGTTGTGGTCTGCCAGCCTGCGGTTCTGCTCCCCATTTGTGTGAGAATCGCACTGCGCAACCACGGCATGATTGGCTAGATTGCGGTTCCGTCAACGGTTATTCGCAGTTTCAACAAAGGAGGAAGCAATCCCATGAAACGACAACACGCGTTAAGCCGGCGCCAGTTCATGCAATGGTCGTCGGCAGCGGGCCTGGCTACCTTGTTGGCCGCTTGTGCCCCTGCGGCGCCGGGCGGGCCGGCTGTGGCCCCCAGCGGCGCGGGCGCGGCGCCGGCAGGGGATGTCATCAAGATTCGCTACCAGTCGCGCGAGCCTGAACAGGCGGCTGGCATCCAAGAGCTTTGGAACGAGTTCTATCCACAGTTTCGCGCCGAAAACCCGAATGTGGAGGTCGAGTTCTTGCCCGACCCGGGCGCAAACCGGCGCGAGAGCTCGCTGGCGGCTATGGTGGCGGGCAACGCGCCCGATCTGCTCGAATTCTGTTGCCCCGACTCGGCCTACTTTATGCAAAAGGGCGAGACGGTCAACCTGCAGCCGCTGCTCGACCGCGATGCGGCGGAAGTGAATCTCGATGACTATTACGCCTACCAGTTTGAACCGTGGAAGCTGGACGGCGACATCCATCTCATGCCGCGCTTTACCGGCACGCAGCTGATCTATTACAACAAAGATATGTTCGACGCCGCCGGTGTGGAATACCCGCCCTCTGAATGGGGCGCGTGGAATTGGGAAGATTACACCGGGATGGCGCGCAAGTTTGTCAAGCTAGAGCAGCCGCAGACGTGGGGCGCCTCCAACTATGGCTTGAACTCCAACTGGTTGACCCAATATTGGGTGCGCGGCTGGGGCGCCAACATGGTGGACCCCAACGACAACACCCACTGCGCGCTCGACACCGACGAAGCGCAGGAATCGCTGGAGTGGATGCGCAGCTTTATCTGGGATGACAACGCCTTTGCCTATGGCTCGACGGTGGGCCTGGGTGTGGTCGAGCTCTTCCTCGGCCAGCGGATCGCGCTCATGGAGATGGGCCCGTGGAACCTGGGCGTGCAGGCCGACGGCGCGACCTTCCGCTGGGATGTGGCGCCCATGCCCGATGGGCCGGCAGGCCACACCACCCACCAGTCGGTCGACGGCACCATGATCTGGAAGGGGACGAAATCCCCGGAGGAATCGTGGACGTTGCTCAAGTGGCTGACCAGCCCCATGTATGGCCGGCTCTACATCCACTATGCCCAAAAGCAGCCTTCGCGCAAGAGCTTGCTGCCCGAGTTCCCCACCATCATGCGCGAGGCGAATCCGCTCTACGATGAGATCCAGTTGGAGATCTTTACGGACTCGATTGCCGCCGACATCGGCCGGCCCGAGGAGATGTTCCGGGAAGACTTCGCCACCAAGGATCAGATTCTGAAGCCGGCGTTCGACCGGGTGATGCTGTTGGGCGAAGCGCCGGTCGAGCTGATCGCGCGCCATGCCGAGTTGGCCACCCGTTTTAACCGCAACGAAGTCACGATTGAAAATTTGGGCGCGGAGCTGGATAAGCTCCAATAGCCCCCAGGTGACAACCACGGATGGGTCAGGAACGCTATGGTCCGCCCGACCATCCTTGGTTGTCACCGCGATGCTGCGGTTGCTTTGAAGACCGGACTTTGCGAAGATGCTTACTCTTTCGAGTCACTCCGGTTTTCAAACAGAGGCTTCATATCGCCGTTGCCGATTTCGAGTTCCGGGTGCATTGTTCGTGAGGAACCGCCTATGACCAGCGCGCGCAGCGTCCAGACCCATGCAGGGGCCAGGGCGCAGCCAAAACGTAGCGGACGGACCCTCAAGCCTTCGACGCGCGAGGCGCTCTATGGCTATCTCCTGGCCTCGCCGTGGATCATTGGGTTTGTGCTCTTTACTGCGGGGCCGCTGATCGCTTCGTTTGTGATCGGGCTGTACAATACCGACTTCCTGACGACCTATGAGTATGTCGGCATGAAATGGTATCAGAATGTGCTGACCGACAGCCTGGTCCGCAAGGCGCTGATCAACACGGCCCTCTTTAGTTTTGCCGTGGTGCCGTTGAACACGGTGATTGCCCTGGTGATCGCTGTGCTCCTCAACCAGGGCGTGGTGGGGCAGAGCTTCTGGCGCACCCTCTATTATCTGCCGTCGGTGGTGTCGGGGGTGGCGGTGGCGCTGCTCTTTGCCTGGCTCTATCACCCTGACATTGGCCTCTTTAACAGCGTGCTCGCCCGGTTTGGCATCCAGGGGCCGCGCTGGCTCTACAGCGAATCGTGGGCGATGCCGGCCATCATCCTCATGTCATTGTGGGGGGCTGGCTCGGCCATGCTCATCTACCTGGCCGGGCTGCGCGGCATCCCCACTGCGCTCTATGAAGCAGCGGAGATCGACGGCGCTTCGTCGGTGCGCCGTTTCTTCTCCATCACGCTGCCGCTCCTCACGCCCACCATCTTTTTCAACGTTGTCTTGAACATCATCGGTTCGTGGCAGGTCTTTACCGCCGCCTATGTCATGACCGACGGCGGCCCCAACAACGCCACGTTGACCATGGTGCTCCACATCTATCGCACTGGGTTCCGCAATTCCTACTTTGGCTATGCATCGGCGCAGGCGTGGCTGTTGTTTCTGATTGTGCTGGTCTTTGTCGTGCTGGCGTTGCGCAGCGCCCGCACCTGGGTTCACTATGACCGGGTGTGACGGCCTATTGGCGCAGAGCGTTCGAGGAGAGCCATGATTCAGACGGCGAGGCTGCAAGGCAGCAATATAGTCGAGTTGATTTACCGGGTCTTGCTCTATGCGGCGATCATCCTCGGCGCGGTTATCTTCGCGACTCCCTTTTATTGGATGATCCGCACTGCGCTCATGCCCACCTGGCAGATCTATATCTTCCCGCCGGAGTGGGTGCCGGCTGAGTTTCAATGGGCCAATTTCAAGACGCCCTTTGCCGTCTTTCCCTTTGGCCGTTGGTTTATCAACAGTGGGATCATCGCCGTGGCCAGCGCCATTGGCACGGCGGTTTCCGCTTCTATGGTCGGTTTTAGCTTTGCCCGGCTGCGCTTCCCGCTGCGCGATACGCTCTTTGTGGTGGTGCTGGCCACCATGATCATGCCCGAGCATGTGCGTCTGGTGCCAACCTATCTGCTCTTTGTGCAACTGGGGTGGGTGGGCACCTATCTGCCGCTGATTGTGCCCAACTGGTTTGCCCCGGCCTTTTTTGTCTTTCTCATGCGCCAGTTCTTTATGACGATCCCCAAAGAGTATGACGACGCCGCCTTTATCGATGGCTGCAACCCGATTGGGCTGTTTACCCGCATCCACCTGCCGTTGAGCCTGCCCGCCCTCGGCGTGGTGTTGATCTTCCAGATGACCTTTCAGTGGAATGACTTTCTGAACCCGCTCATCTACATCCAGGGGGTCAACAATTTCACCGTGGCGCTGGGGCTTCGGCTCTTCCAGGGGCAGATGACGACCAACATGCAGGGGTTGATGGCGGCGGCGCTCATGGGCGCGCTGCCCACGATTATTGTTTTCTTCTTTGCGCAACGCTATTTTGTTCAGGGCATCGTCGTCTCTGGCGTCAAGGGGTAGGCGCGCCGGTTCTGAAAATCGGGCAAAACAGCGCAACACAGAGATGCACAGAGATTGCACAGAGAACACTGAGCTTTTTCTCCGTGTTCTCTGTGTCTCCTCGGTGTGCTCTGTGTTCCTGCTGTACGCTATCATTTTCATCGTTCGGGGTGTCCCCCAGTCATGATGACTGTTGCAAAAAATAAGGTGGACTTGTTATGAAGCTGATTCAGGTGGGTATTGGCGGCATGGGCAACGCCTGGCTGCGGGCGGTGCTCGATTCGCCGGTGGCCGAGTTTGTCGCCTTTGTGGAGGTCAACGAGCGGATTGCCGCCGAGCAGGCGCAAAAGTACAACCTGACCGGGGTTCCGGTCTATCGCTCATTGGATGAGGCGCTGCGCAACGTCCGCGCCGACGGTGTGATCAACGTGACGCCGCCCCAGTTTCACAAGGCGGTCTCGATTACGGCGCTGGAGGCGGGCGCGCCGGTGCTCTCAGAGAAGCCGCTGGCCGATACCCGCCATGCCGCGCTCGACATTGTGGCCGCCGCCGACCGAACCGGCGTGCTGCACATGGTGACCCAAAACTACCGCTACAAGCCGCCGATCCAGACGCTAAAACGGGCGCTGCGCGAGGGTGGCATGGGCGAGATCGGGGCCGTCCACGTCGAGTTCTTCAAGGGGCCGCACTTTGGCGGCTTCCGCGAGGAGATGGCCTACCCGCTCATCATCGACATGGCGATCCATCATTTTGATCTCATGCGCTTCTTTCTCGAAAGCGACCCGGTGCAACTCTATGGCCGCAGTTGGAACCCACCGTGGAGCTGGTTCAAAGGGGACGCCTCCGCCGCCGTGGTGCTCGACTTTGCCAGCGGCGTGACGGTCTCGTACGACGGCTCGTGGTGTTCGCAGGGGCGCGAGACGACCTGGAACGCCAACTGGCGTTTCGAGTGCGCCCACGGGGTGGTGGCCATGGTCGATGACCAAGTCTACACCCAGGCGACGGGTCAAGAACCAACCCTGGTGGCGCCGGTGGTGATGGAACGCACCGACCAGGCCTATCTGTTGCACGAATTCTACGCAGCCGTGACCCAGGGCAAGCCCGCGATCACCACCTGCCAGGACAACATCAAGTCGTTGGGGATCGTCTTCGATATCGTCGAGTCATTTGAACGCGGCGCGGTGGTGCGGAGCGCATTGGCGTGAAATGCAATCGATATGAAAAGCGTCTTGGCCCGTAGTCAACGACGGCTCGTCAGCCGGCTATTGATGGGAGGCGTCGTCATCGTCGGCGCTATGCTCATGGCGGCCTGCAGCCGGCCTGTGGCCGCGCCACCATCCCTCGACCCCCTCCAGGTGACGCCGGACGCGATCCAGCGCCAACTGTCGCCCACCGAATCGGTGGAGGCGGCGGCCGGCCAGTTGGCGACGCTGCTGGACGCACCCACCGACATGGTGCGCGTCCGCATCCAGCCGCGCGATTGCCAGATCTGCTCGGCAACCGAAGCGCAGGCAACCGTCGCGCCCGAGGGCATTCCGCTCGCCGATGCGGCCCCCCAACTTGAGGGCGCCGATGTCGTCTGGCTCGTGGTGCAGGAGTTGGCCTGCATGTACTATTTTGACGGCGCATCGTGGCTGCCAAAGAACTGCCAGCTCTCGCCCACATAAGAGCCATCCACGCCTATGGATATTCTCTATTTGCACCCTGCCAAACAAGAAGCAACGGCGCGCTATGACCGCTACAAAGCGTGCGCGCCCTATCTCTTTATCCCCGTTGGTGTGGTTGGGCTGGCGAACCTGTTGCGCAGCCAGGGGTGGGCGGTCGAGGGGCTCAACCTGCCGCTGGAGTTGATGCTGAAGCCAACCTTTGAACTGCGCGGCTGGCTCGCTGCCCAAAGTCCCGCCAAACTGGTGATGATCGACCTGCACTGGTATGAACACAGCTTTGGCGCGCTGGACGCAGCGCAGGCTGTCAAAGCCGTCTGGCCCGGCGCGCCCGTTGTCATCGGCGGGCTGACCGCCTCGCACTTTGCCGAGGAGATTCTCGCCAACTTCCCGGCGGTGGACTACATCCTTCGCGGTGACGCAGAACAGCCGCTGCTAAAGCTGGCCGACGCGGTGTGCGGCCAGGTAGGGGATCCGGCGGCGCTGGCGCGCGTGCCCAATCTGCTTTACCGCCAGGCTGGGACGATCAAGCAAACGCCGCGCACTTTTTTTGCGCGCGCTGACGACCTAGACCCGCTGGACTTTGTCACGCTCGACTGGCTTCACCATGCCGAGAATTACGCCGCGCTCCAGTATTCAGGGATCGGGTTGATCCGCCTGCACGACGCCAAGCTGACCAGCCATTGGCTCTGTATCGGCCGCGGCTGTGTCTTCAATTGCATCTATTGCGGCGGCGGCAAGGATTCTCATGCTCAACTGGCGGGCCGCAACGGCTATGTCATGCGCGCGCCCGAACGGGTGGCCGAGGAGGTGGCGCTGCTGGCGAGCCAGGGCCGCCAGCAGGTGGCGCTCTCGCTCGACCCGGCCACCTTTGGCCCAGCGTGGTGGCGCGCCTTTTTTGCCCGCCTGCGCGCCCAGGGGACGCGCATCGGCATCTACAACGAGTTCTTCCAGTTGCCGCCCCCTGAGTTCATCGACGAACTGGGGCGCAGCGCCGACCTGCAACACACCGAGGTTGCCATTTCACCGTTGTCGGGAAATGAAGAAGTTCGGCGGCGCAATGGAAAGTTCTATACAAACGAGCGTTTTCTGACCATGCTCGACACGCTCAAGAGCTATTCCATCCCCATTTTTGTCTACTTTTCGCTCAACCTGCCCGGCGAAACCTTGCAGACCTTCAAAGAGACGCTTGCCCTGGCCGACCAGATCGGCAAGCGCTACCCGCCCCACCTCTTGCGCATGTTGAACCCCTGTCACACGCTGGACCCGGTGTCGCCCATGAGCCGCCAGCCTGATGCCTTTGGCATGACCGTCCACTATCGCACATTTCAGGATTATTACAACTACTGCAAGGGGACGGGCTGGCAACCACGCTATGTCACCCGCGGTGAGCACCGCGGCTTTGAGATGGAGGGACGCCCGGCCAGCATGGTCGAGCAGATGGCGCAGATCTGGGACCTGTTTGCCAAAGCGCAGCGCTTTCGCTGTTTTCCCGTGCCGCGTGGGTGGTAAAGATGGGGCATCTGGTGCTATAATTTGAACATCGTGCCCAAGCCAACCAAGGAGACCCTATGATCGTCACACCGCAACAGGTCGAACAGTATCAGACCCACGGCTACTGTGTGCTGCCCAATGCGATCCCCGCCAACCATCTGGAAAACCTGCGCGCCGAGTGTGGCCGCTTTATCGAGCAGATGCACGCCGAGATGGACGCCAAGGGAACCGACACGCTGGGTATTAGCCACCGCAATAGCCGCTATTTTATCTCGCGGCGGGCGCAGCAGAGCGAAAAGCTGATGGGCTTTCTCTTTAGCGACCTGATGGCCGAGGTCACGCAGGCGCTGCTGGGGCCGGAAGTCTATCTCTTCAACGAACAGTACGTGGTCAAGGCGGCGGAACGGGGCATGAAATTTGCCTGGCACCAGGATTCGGGCTATGTCCACTTTAACGGCGGTGCGCCGCACAAGCCCTACCTGAGCTGCTGGTGCCCGCTCGACGACGCTACCATCGAAAACGGCACGGTCTACATCCTTCCCTTTGACCGCGCCGGCACACGCGAGATCGTCCCCCATCTGGAAGAGGCCGGCACCAACGATAAGGTGGGCTACTTTGGCGACGACCCCGGCGACCCAGTGGAGGTTCCCGCCGGCAGCATCGTCTGCTTCACCAGCTACACCTTCCACCGCAGCGGCCCCAACACGACCGACCAGATGCGCCGCGTCTACCTGGCGCAATACTCCGGCGAACCGCTGCGCAAGCTGGCCGACGGCTCGCTCTGGGGCTGGGCCATTCCATTTATCGAGCAAGGGCGCAACGTCGCCGCCGTTGCTCAGCGTTGAGGTGGTATCATGACAATGACGACTGCAACCGTGGAGCTTACGGCAATCGAAAAAGAATTGATCCAGCTCGTCCGCACGCTCCCGCCTGAGCGCGTGGCGCAACTGGTCGATTTCGCCCGGTTTCTGGCCTTCCAGACCACGCAAGGGAGCAACGGTTGGGATGAGGAAGAGGCTGCGCAAGAAGCAGCTCTCCGCGCGGATGAAGAGCGGTGGGACCGTCTGCTTTCCCGGCCTGAAGCCAAAGCGCTCCTGCGACAAATGGCGCAGGAAGCGATGGAAGAGTACAACACGACCATGTGGGATCAGCAGATCGAGCACGACCTTGAAGCTGGGCGTTTGGATACTTTGTTGGCAGAAGTTGATGCAGAATATGAGGCGGGCCTGGCCAAGTCGCTATGAAGCATTTGACGCTGCCGCGCTTCTGGCGCAGCTATGAACAATTACCAGCAGAAGTCCAGATTCTGGCAGACAAAAATTTCGAATTGCTGAAGAACGATCCTCGCCATCCGTCGTTGCACTTCAAAAAGATCGGGCGCACACAACAGCTTTGGTCTGTCCGCGTCGGAGTACGCTACCGGGCGCCGGGCCGGGAAAAGCCAGAAGGGATCGTCTGGTTTTGGATCGGGACTCATGCGGAATACGACTCATTGTTGGCATCACTGACAAAATAAAGGAAACATAGTAGAAGGAGAAAACCATGCCTCGACCTGTTACCCTGTTCACCGGACAATGGGCCGACCTGCCCTTTGAGGAAATGTGCGCCAAGGCCAAAGCCTTTGGCTATGATGGCCTCGAACTCGCTTGCTGGGGCGACCATTTCGAGGTGGACAAGGCGCTCAGCGAAGACAGCTATGTCCAGTCGCGCTGGGACATGCTCAACAAGTACGGCCTGCAATGCTTTGCGATCAGCACCCACTTAATCGGCCAGGCCGTAGCGGACAAGATCATCGACGAGCGCCATAAGGGTATCATGCCCTCGCGTCTGTGGGGTGACGGCGACCCTGAAGGTGTCCGCCAACGGGCAGCCGAGGAGGTAAAGAATACTGCCCGCGCCGCCGCCCAGTTTGGCGTGAAGGTGGTGAATGGCTTCACCGGCTCGCCTATCTGGCATGTGCTGGCTATGTTCCCACCCGTGCCGCCGCAGATGATCGAAGACGGCTATCAGGAATTCGCCGACCGCTGGAACCCCGTTTTGGATGTGTTCGACGAGGTGGGCGTCAAGTTCGCATTGGAGGTGCATCCTTCAGAGATCGCCTACGACTTCTGGTCGACCAAGCGCACGCTCGAAGCAGTCAATCACCGGCCGGCCTTTGGCATCAACTTCGACCCCAGCCACCTCTACTGGCAGATGGTGGACCCTGTCGCTTTTGTCTACGAATTTGCCGACCGCATCTATCACATGCACGTCAAGGAATCGATCCGCAACCTGGATGGGCGCAACGGCATCCTCGGCTCGCATCTCTTCTTTGGCGACCACCGCCGTGGCTGGGATTTTGTCTCGCCGGGGCGCGGCGGCGTACCCTTCGAGCGCGTCTTCCGGGCGCTCAACGATGTGGGGTACGATGGCCCCTTCTCGGTCGAATGGGAAGACAACGGCATGAACCGCGACCAGGGCGCACCCGAAGCCCTGGCCATGGTGCGCCGGCTCGACCTCACCCCCTCGAACGTGGCCTTTGATGCGGCGTTTGCGGCGAAAAATTAGGAACAGGGAGTGGGGAATAGGGAATGGGGATTCTTCCTACTCCCTACCCCCCCACTCCTTTCAAAAATCAGGAGGAAGCACTCATGGGCAAAAGTGGCGGTTTTACTTCGATGGCCGATGCCAAGGCCAGCGGCCATGTGCCAGAAGTTGGCGTGGGCATGTTGGGCTATGCCTTCATGGGCAAGGCGCATAGCCACGCCATGTTGAATATCCCCCACATGATGTACCCGCCGCCCGCGATCCCCAGGCTGGTCGCCATCGCCGGGCGCAATGAGGGGGCGGTCAAGGAAGCGCAGAAGCGCTACGGTTACGAATCCTACTACACCGACTGGAAGAAGATGCTGCGCGACGACCGCATCCAGCTCTTCGACAATGGTGGCCCCAATGACGCCCACGCCGCGCCGAGCATCGCCGCCGCCCGCGCCGGAAAACATGTGCTCTGCGAAAAGCCGCTGGGCCGCACGGCTGCCGAGTCCAAAAAGATGCGCGACGCCGTGGGCGAAACGGGCGTCAAGAATATGGTGGCCTTCAACTATCGCTTTGTGCCGGCCATCCGCCAGATCCGCAAGCTGGTGGACAGCGGGCTGTTGGGGCAGATCTACCACTTCCGCGGCGTCTATTTGCAAGAGTGGATCATGCCCCACTACGGCACCCCCATGATCTGGCGTCTGCAAAAGGATCAGGCCGGCAGCGGCGCGCTGGGTGACCTGGGCGCCCACATCATCGACCTGGCCCGCTATCTGGTTGGCGAGATCGGTAGCGTGCAGGCCATGACCAAGACTTTTATCAAAGAGCGGCCGCGCGGCGACGGCACCATGGGCACGGTCGATGTGGATGACGCTTTCGCCTCCGTCGTCGAGTTCGAGAATGGCGCGCTGGGCACGCTCGAAGCGTCGCGCTTTGCCGCCGGGCGCAAGAACGGCCAACGCATCGAGATCAACGCCGAAAAGGCCAGCATCGTCTTCAATCTGGAACGGCTCAACGAGCTCGAGGTCTTCTGGGTGGGCGACGAACCGAAGGAGACGCAGGGCTTCCGCAATGTGCTCGTCTCTGAAGGGTATCATCCCTGGTGGGAAAACTGGTGGCCGCAAGGGCACATGATCGGCTGGGAACACACCTTTGTCCACGAGATCTCCCATCTGCTCGACTGCATTGTCAACGACAGGCCGGTCTCGCCGATTGGCGCTGACTTCGAGGATGGCTACCGCGCCGCCGTGGTTTGCGACGCCGTGGTCAATTCGGCGGATAAGGGACGCCGCGTGCAGTGTAAATATGAATAGAAGGACACCACCTTGCCCACTCACGATATCCTCGTTGCCGGTTGCGGCATCTACGGTGTGACCGCGGCGCTGGAACTCCACGCCCGGGGCCATCGCGTCGCCGTCATCGACCCTGGCCCGATCCCGCACCCGCTTGCCGCATCCACCGACATCAGCAAGGCCATCCGCGCCGAGTATGGCGGGGACGAAGAGTACACCATCCTCATGGAGGAGGCGCGCCCCGGCTGGCTGGCCTGGAACGAGGAGTTCGGCGAGACACTCTATCATGAGTGGGGCATTACCATGTTCACCAAAGGCGAGATGCAGCCCGGCGGCTACGAGTATGAGAGCTACCAACTTTGCAAGCGTCGTGGCCATCCCATCGAACGGCTCAACGCCGACGAGATCCGCCGCCGCTTCCCCGCGTGGAACGCCGATCTCTACACCGATGGCTACTTCAGCGCCCATGCCGGCTGGGCCGCCAGCGGGCGTGTGGTGGAGGTGTTGGCCGAAAAGGCCCGGCGAGTGGGGGTCGGCCTCTACGCCGGGCAGACGGCGGACAGGCTGCTGCGCGATGGCGACCGCATTACCGGCGTGCAGACGCGCGAGGGGGAGACCTTCCACGCCGGGACGGTGGTGGTGGCGATGGGGACTTGGTCGTGGCTGCTCGCGCCCGAACTGCGTTCCGTGTTCAAGAGCGTGGGGATGCCGGTGGTCCACCTCAAGCCCGCCAACCCCAGCCTCTTCTCGCCGCCGCTTTTCACCGGCTGGGCGGCGGATGTGGCGCGCTCAGGCTGGTATGGCTTCCCCTATCACCCGCAGGCGCAGGTGGTGAAGGTGGGCTTCCACGGCCCCGGCCCCGAGCTGCACCCAGAGCGCGACGAGCGTGTGGTCACCGATGAGGATATCCGCCGGCTGCGCGCCTTTCTCGCCGAGACCTTCCCCGCGCTGGCCGATGCGCCGGTTGTTTACACACGGCGCTGCCTCTATTGTGACACCTTCGACGAGCATTTTTGGATCGACCGCCACCCCACGTTGGCGGGGCTGGTGGTGGCCGCCGGCGGCAGTGGGCACGGCTTCAAGTTTGGCCCGATCTTCGGCGGCCTGATCGCCAATGCAGTGGAGGGCAAGGAAGACGGGCGGCTGCGCAAGTTCCGCTGGCGCGAAGCCCCCGCCGGCGCCCGTGGGCAAGAGGCGTCGCGCTTCCACGGTTAATGTGAGTTCTGTATGAAGCCAAGCGTTTTTACCCGGCAAAGATGCTTGACTTCATACAACCACCAGCAAAATACATGGCGGCGCAAGTCGACCGGTAGAGCGCCAACGATGAACCATCGTCCATCGTCCATCGTCACAACTATGGGCCTGCTTACGCCGTGCTGCTCTAATTGACGTTACCCCAACGACCAATCCTCGGCGTACATCACCATGCCCAACCGGCGCGCCACGGCCTGTGAGGCGTGATTGCCCCACCAGGTGCTGTAGAGCGGCAGCCGCCCGCTGCGGCGGATCGCGGCGGCCCATGCGGCCACCACGGTTCCGGCATAGCCCCGCCCGCGGAATGGCGGGGCCGTCTCGACGCCCGCTTCGGCAGCCTGGCCGGTGAGCCGGGCGCAATGACAGACGGAGACTGCATCCCCATCGACGATCACGGCGGCAGCCACACCATGCTCTGGCGTGAGCGGCAGCAAGCTGGGGAACCACGTTTCAAGCAGCCGCGCATTGGATTCATCGACCAGCGTGGCTGCGCCTGGCCGCGGCGCGATGTCGGGAACCCAATAGGCGGGGCCGCGATATTCATCGGTGATCGGGGCGTGTTGCGCAAGGATGCGCCGGATGGCTGCGGCATGGGTGGGCGGCGCGGCAAAATCCTCCACCACCGGCTCGGCCTGGCACAGCGGCTCTAGCTCGCCGATGACCGGTTGGGGCAGGTCGTGGCCGAAGCGCCAGCGGTTGCCGCCGCGTGTGCGCCCCATAAAGAAGCGGGGCGCGGGCGGCAATGTCGCCACCGAGCCGCTCTCGTTGACGTAGCGGAGCCGCCCGTCGGGGTCACAGCGATAGAGAGTGTCGATCTGGATTGCCAACAGGGCATCATCGGCTGGGACGCCAGACATGCTACCCCGCCACCGGCGCTTCTTGATAGAGATAGCAGGCCACCACTCGCTGCGGGTCGGTCTGATAGAGGGGCGGCCGCGCGTCGGTGCAGTGGGGCATCACATGCGGGCAGCGGTCGGCGAAGCGGCAACCATGATTGGCGCCGTCGAGGGGGCGCCGCGCCTGCATCTCGCGCTGCCCCCAATGAAGCTTGGGGTTGGGGAGCGGGATCGAGTCGATGAGCAACTGCGTGTAGGGGTGTTGTGGCTCTTTGATCACCTTGTCCACATTGCCCGACTCCACCACCGCGCCCTGGTACATCATCAGGATCGTTTCGCTGAGCTGGTAGGCTGTGGTCAGGTCGTGGGTGATATAGATGAGCGAAATGCCATACTCTTTGTGGGCGACCAACAAGCTTTCGAGAATCGTGGCGCGCAACGAGGCATCGACCATGGAGACCGGCTCGTCGGCCACAATGATGCGGGGGCGCAGCAGCAGCGAGCGCGCCACCATAATGCGCTGGCGCTGGCCGCCGCTCAATTGGTGGGGATAGCGGCCCAACGTCTCTTCCGGGCGCAGGCCAACGGCTTGCAGCGCCTCTTCCATCATACGCCGCGCCTCCGCCCGTGACGCCGACGGGAAGAACTTGCCGATGGGCATCTCCAGCACATGGTCCACGTTGTAGAAGGGATTGTAGACCTCGAACGGGTCTTGGAAGACGGCCTGTACCTCACGCCGGAAGGTGCGCCGCTGCTCGGCGTCCATCGTGCGCAGCTCTTGCCCTTTGTAGCGGATCGCGCCGCTGGTGGGGGGGGTAATGCCAAGCAACAGCCGGGCCAGTGTGGTCTTGCCGCTCCCGCTCTCGCCGGCAATGGCGATGATGGTGGGCGTTTCGTCGTCGATCACCACCGACGCTTCTTCCAGCGCCACAACTTGTTTGCGATTGAACAGACCGCCGCCAAAGACCTTACCGACCTTCTGTGCTTCTAGCAGTGGAGCCATGGATTCATCCAGTTCAAAAAATCTTCTCAGGCCGCCATCAATCTCGTGATTTGCAGAGATTTACAGAGTTTTGAGCAGATTGAGCGGTTTCAATACAACAGACACGACACCCACCGGCCCGGGCGCACTTCCTGGAGCGTGGGGACGATCGCCCTGCACTGGTCCATCACCTTGGGGCAGCGGGGGTGGAACGCACAACCGGGCGGCGGGTTGAGCAGCGAGGGCGTGATGCCGGGGATGCCCTTGAAGACCCCTTTGCCCTCGAGCGATGGCAGGCTGGCGATCAACATTTGGGTGTAGGGGTGGAGCGGCTCTTCGAACATATCGTCGACCGGGCCGACCTCCACCAACTTGCCGGCATACATGACGCCGATGGTGTTGACAAATTGCGCCATCAGCCCCATGTCATGCCCCACAAGGATCAGCGAAGCGTCGATGGCCTCTTGCACCTTGCCCAGCGTCTCCATCACCTGGCGCTGCACCACCACATCGAGCGCGCTGGTCGGCTCATCGGCCAGGATCACGCGCGGCTGGAGCGAAATCCCCATCGCGATACAGACGCGCTGCTTCATGCCGCCGCTCAGCTCATGGGGATACATATCGGCCACCGCGGGGTTGAGCCCCACCGATTCCAGCAGGTAGTGGATGTGGTCGAGCATTTCGCCGCGCGTCGCGTGGCCGTTTTGTTGGCGGTGATACTGGAGAGTGTCCAGCAACTGCGCCTTGATCCGCATGACCGGGTTAAGCGAGTTCATGGCCCCTTGTGGGATGAGCGAAATCTTGGCAAAGCGGGCCTGGCGCATCTCTTCTTCCGAGAGTTGCAGCAGGTCTTCGCCGTCGAGCAGGACACGGCCGGCCTCGATGCGCGCCGGCGGCTTGAGCATGCGCAAGAGCGCCAGCACCGTGGTCGATTTGCCCGACCCCGATTCGCCCACCAGCCCCAGCCGTTCGCCCTTTTTCAGCGAAAAGGTCACCCCTTCCACCGCCCGCACCGGCCCAGCCAGCGTGTGATAGCGGACTCGCAGATCTTCTACTTGTAAGACATCACTCATTGTTGCGCTCGAGATTGGTGTTGATTGTGAAACGGTTCTACACCGCGGTTGTTGAGAAGTGCAACGTTTGTCTCCCGAGAGAGCAAAACGAACAGCCTAGGCCGCGCGCCGTGAGCGCGGGTTGGCGATCTGGTCCAGCCCGGCCGCAACCATAAAGAGGCCGATGAAGAGGAGGATGATCACCACCACCGGCGGCGCCCACCACCACCACATGCCGCGCGGCAGTGCGTTGTAGTAGCGCGCCCAGTAAATGGTCATGCCCAGCGTCGGCTCGCTCTGTGGCCCCAGTCCCAACGCCTCCAGCCCAATCGCGGCCAGAATCGCCGCCCCTACCGCGCCCACAAAGCTAGCGGCCAGGTAGGGCAGCAGGTTGGGCATCAATTCTTTGAAGATGATCTCAAAGTTGTTCAGCCCGGAGAGTCGCGCCACTTCGACATAGGCGCGTTCGCGCATGGTGAGCACCTGCGAGCGGATGGTGCGCGTCGGCCACATCCACGCCAGCGAGGCGATGATCAGCGCCAGAATCTGCGGGCTGAGCGTCTTGGTGATCACCGAGGCGATGACCACCAGCACCGCCAGCGCCGGCACCGTCAGCGCCACATCGGCCAGCGTACGGATCACCGAATCGACAACCCCGCCAAAATAGCCGGCGGTGAAGCCCAGAATGGTCCCTACGATCAGCCCCAGCGCCCCCGCGATCAGCCCGATCTGTAAGGTGGTGGGCGCGCCCTTGACCATCACGGCCAGCATCTGGCGGCCCGCGCTGTCGGTGCCCAGCGGATACTCGGCGGATGGCCGGATGTCTGGCCCCGCCGATAGCGGCGCGGCCTTGGATACATCCACCATCAGATAGCCGACCACCCACAGCACAAACATGACCAGCAACAGCGTCAGGCCGGCGGTCAGCATGGTGTTACGACGAACAAAGATCAAAATACTACGCACGTGTTTTGGTCTCCAACGTTGGCGAACGGAGTCAGCAGTGATGAGGGGCGAGTGATGAAATGTTTGGGAATGCCCTTATTCCTCACTTCTCATGATTTCTGATAACGAATCCGCGGGTCGAGCAGCGGGTAGATCAGGTCAAGAATCAGGGTTGCCAGCGCGATGGTCACGACGATAAAAAAGACCACGCCATAGATGGTGAAGTAGTCAAACCCGGTGATGGCGGCAAAGAGCACCGACCCGATGCCAGGGTAATTGAAGATAATCTCCACCAGCAGCGAGCCAGAGAGCACCGTGCCCAGCGAAAGCGCCAGCGCCGTCGTCTGCGGCAAGAGCGCGTTGCGCATGGCGTACCAGAGAAAGATGCGCCCCTTGGGCAGCCCCTTGGCCTCGGCCAGCGTGATGTAGTCCTCGCCTTCTACGGTGATCATCATGCCGCGCATCGAAAGCGACCAGAAGCCCACCGACGCCAGCACGATCGACAGGCCGGGCAGAATGGCGTGG
>JAHDWG010000678.1 GCA_023384495.1 Caldilineaceae bacterium | reverse complement strand
GGCCGGCGCGGCCTTTGACATCACCAACCTGGCGCGCGCGTGGTCGGCCAATCCTGGCGCCAATCACGGCGTGCTGCTGCGCATGCAACGTGAGTGCCCCACCCCATTCTGCGGCGGCTTTTACATGGAATATCCCTCGACCTTCACCCGCGAGGACCTGACCGGCAAGGATTACTATCTCTACGATGCCGACGGCGGTGGTGTCAAGCTGATCGTCATCTACCGCGGGCCGACGCTGGCCGAGGGGCAGCGTATCGAGTCTCTCCCCCCCAGCGTGGACCGGCGCTATTACTTTGCCGACCACGTCTACCACACCCCGCCCGCGCCGGCCAGGTGGCAGGCGGTGGTGGTGCGCGGCATCCGCGACGATGAAGGGATCTATATCGACCGCACGCCGCCGTTGGAAGTGCTGCCCGCCGGTTCGACGCCCCAGGTGCAGGCAGCGGAGGCAACTGAGGCCGCCGCGCCGGCGATTGACAGGGGCAATCTGCTGCCCGCCATCGACGCCGCGCTCAACTCGGCGGTGCTCTTCCCCAGCTATCAGATCGGCTACACGGTGATCAATGGCCGGCAGCAACCCGGCGCCAGCTACGACGCCCGTATCCGCCAGATCCAGGGGGCGAAGGAAGATACGCTGCCAAAGCTGTACGATATGCAACTGGTCACCGAGCGCGCCGAGCAGATCAACGCCCAGCTCGACCAGGCCACCGAACTCAACACCACCTTCTCCAGCCAGGAGTCGCTGGCGATCTGGAATATCACGCTTCCGACCGGCGCCAACAACCGCATCGACGTGCTCTTCCCCAGCGTCAGCAGCGGTGACCCCAACGACGACGGCAGCGCCGCCTTCACCGGGCGCGTCGTGCTGGGCAACGGCGGCGCGCTGATCCGCCCGGACAACAAGCAGGTGGGCTTCGAGCTCAGCGACAACCGTGATTATGCCTATGGCAAATACCGGCTGGAGAGTGAGACCTTTCCCCGCAAGCGCGGCCCTAGCGCAACCAGTGTGGGGTTGGTGCTGGCCTACAACGCCGTGCATGATCCGGCAGATCCGGTCTTCGCCTATAACATCACGATCCGCGTCACCTCGTGTCGCGCCGGCAGCTTCCCCACCAGCGACGGCGGCTGTCAAGAGGTGCAGTGCCCGGTGCTCAATGTCAATTTCACCGCCGAAGGGTTCAAACGTAAGGGCGAACTGGGGCTGTGGAGCTTTGCCCCCTGGACCGTAACGGGCCCCGATGCCGGGCAGACCTTCTTCCCGGGTACGGCGCCGCTCATCGGCGGGCCCAACATCAACCGGACGCCCACGGTCGCGGTGGTCGATGGCGTGGTGCGCTACAACGGCGAGACTGTCACAATCGAACGGGGCGGCAGCTCCGACCCTACGATCCTACTCATCCAATGCGAACCGGGCGCGACCGAGTTCAGCGACTGGTTCGAGGTGGTCAAGAGCCGCATGAGTGGGCAGGTCAATGGGCCGGAGGACGCCTGGTTGGTGACGGTTAGCCCGCACCGCGATTTCTTTGTCAACCCGTGGCTGCCGGACGATGGCCCCTTTGACGAAAAGCCCTTTGTTGCGCCGTCTGAGGGGCGGGTGGGGGCCAGCGGGGAGAGCTTTTATCGCTACCTCAGTGCGGCAAATGGTTTCAGACATCGTTTTCGCACCCAGTGGTCGTTCACCGCCGCCGGTTGGGAGAGCCTGACCAGCAGCGCCGTCCGTACTGAGGCCGGCGCAACGCCCACGGTCGCCAGCCTGACGCTCGACCTGGGCAACACCTTCGCGCTCGATTTTGACCCGGTGCGAGCCAAGTTTGTGGCATTGCGGGCCTCGGCGGCGCGCATTACGCAAGCGGCGCAACTGGGCGGCGCAAGCAAGCCGCTCCAGGTGTTGATCCACGCCCGCGACCTGCCGATCCCGTCGCAGCCGCCCGAAGCGTGCGGCTACAGCAACTGCATCGACCTACGCGGCGTGCGCGACACCGTCACCAACCCCGACCGCGCATGGCAAATGCCCGACGTTCACATTTCGGGCGAGGCCGGCATGGTGGCGGTCAGCTCCGCCGGCGTGCTCCAGGTCTACAGTCGCGATTTCCCCGACGAACTGCGCCAAACGGGCGCTGGCGGCGACACGGTGTTGGCGAACATGGTCAATGCGCCGGCCGCCACCAATGACTTCAACGCCAACTTCTCTTATGACACCTTTGGCGCCAAAGTGGTGGTCAAACGGGGCAAGTGCGTGGAGGAGGACTCCACGGAAGTAGACATCATCGAGGGCGCCACCTACATCAGCCTGCCCAGCATCGGCAGCAGCGGCGGGGCGGATGCGCGCATCGGCTCCAGCTTCAAGCTCTGCCAGTCCACCTTGCGCCGGGTC
>JAHDWG010000097.1:9629-20041 GCA_023384495.1 Caldilineaceae bacterium | reverse complement strand
TGCGTGCTTTGCCTTGCGTGCTTTGCCTTGCGTGCTTTGCCTTGCGTGCTTTGCCTTGCGTGCTTTGCCGTCCGTGGTTAAAGCCCTTACCACCCTCGGACCAACTCCGAGCCGGGGCTTTGGACACTTCGCCTGCCCTGGGCGGATTTTCTCATTATAGCACCAACACAGTAAGCGGCCAAGAACGAAAGCGAAACGGGCAGACATTCCACTTGAGAGGCTGGCTCCAACAGGGTGTCGCCCTGATGAGTGAGGCCACAAATCCGGTTTGACACCCACCACAAATTTCCGTATACTCCTCTGAGTCATGGCGCGCAGGCAGAGTGTGCGTTCACGCCCATCCCGACATCTATCCCCACCATCCGTCTGACCGGAAAGATTACGTGTTCCCGTGCCAGAGCAACCGCCGCTGCTCGAAATCAGAAACCTGCAGAAGCACTTTCCTGTCCGCAAAGGCATCTTTTCGCGCGTTGTCGGCCATGTGAAGGCCGTGGATGGCGTAGACTTTGTCATCTGGCCAGGCGAGACATTGGGGCTGGTCGGCGAGAGCGGCTGCGGCAAAACCACCACCGGCGAAGTGATCCTGCGTTCGCAGCCGGCCACAGGCGGCGAAGTCTGGTTTGACGACCGGCAACTGGGGCGGGTGGATGTGCTCCAACTGCCCAAACGACAGGTCAAACAGTTGCGACGCAACATGCAACTGATCTTCCAAGACCCCTATGCCTCGCTCAACCCGCGCATGACGTTGCTCCAGATCGTGGGCGAGCCGCTGCTGGTCAATGGCGTGGCCAGCGGGAAGGAGCTGGAAGCGCAGGTTGGCGAATTGCTACGTGTGGTGGGCCTCCGCCCAGAGTATATGAGCCGCTATCCCCATGCCTTTAGCGGCGGCCAACGCCAGCGGATCGGGATTGCCCGCGCGCTGGCGCTTCGCCCACAGTTCATTGTGTGCGATGAGCCGGTTTCGGCGCTCGATGTCTCGGTGCAGGCGCAGGTGCTCAACCTGCTGCAAGACTTGCAGAGCCAGTTTCAACTCACTTATCTCTTTATCTCGCACAACCTGAGCGTCGTTCAATATCTCTGCGACCGGGTGGTGGTGATGTATGTGGGCAAAGTCGTTGAGAGCGCTACCACCGACGATCTCTTTCACAATCCGCAACACCCCTACACCGAAGCGCTGCTCTCGGCGGCCCCGCGGCCAGACCCGTTTGACGGCTTCCAACCAATCGTCCTCCCCGGCGATGTGGCCGACCCGGCCAATCCGCCCAGTGGCTGTTATTTTCATCCGCGCTGTCGCTATCGGGTTGACCGGTGTATCCATGAAACGCCGGCGCTACGCCAGACTATAGCAAATCACTGGGTCAGTTGTCATCGCGCCGAGGAACTTACATTGATGGGCGTGCAATAGCTGCTCGGCCCAAGCCGGATTTCCCGCACAGACGCCATGTTCTGCGGTCGCCGGTAACGATGTAAAATCCGTTGCAGTCCCGTCAGTCTTGGAACGCATACCAACCAAGGAGGCAATCGATGTCCGCATCTCTGCAACAGTTGCAGCCGCTTACACGACGCCGTTTTCTGCAAGTCTCTGGCGTTGCGGCAGCCGGGTTGATGGCCGCCGCATGTGGCGGAGGAGGTGAGGCGCCGGCCGCGCCCGCCGAGCAGGCCACGGCCACCACCGCTCCCACCGCGGCCCCCATCCAGGTGGCGCAGGATACGCCAACGCCCGTCGCGCCGGTTTCGTCACAGTATCACGAGGCCCCCATGTTGGCCGAGTTGGTGGCGCAGGGCGCGCTTCCACCGGTGGACGAGCGGCTGCCCAAGAACCCTAAGGTCTTGCAACCCTATCACAGCGTGGGGGTCTATGGCGGGACGTGGCGGCGCGGTTTCCGCGGCGCGTCAGACCGCTTTGGCGTTCACACCACGGTGGCCGACCACCTGTTGGAAATCTACCAGCAGGAAGGCGGTGATGTGACGCTCATCCCCAACGTGGCCGAGAGTTACGAGGTCAACGACGACGCCACCGAATTCGTCTGGCATCTGCGCGAAGGGCACAAGTGGTCCGACGGCGTGGAGATGAGTTCCGAGAACGCCGTCTGGTGGTATGAGAATGTCTTCCTCAACGACGACCTGGCCCCCAACCGCCGCTACGACAATGTGCGCCAGCAGGAGTTCCTCACCGGCATCGAGGCGGTGGGCCCGTGGTCGTTCAAATGCACCTATAGCGTCCCCAACCCGACGCTGCCCCTGGGCGTGGTGCGCGGCGAGGCATGGGGCGTCATTGGCGGGCTCAACTTTATGGTCCCGCATCACTATTTGCAGGACTTTCACCCCAACTTTGCCGACGTCGCCGAACTCGATGCCGTGATCGCCGAAAAGCAGGTCAACAGTTGGGCCGAGCTTTGGGTGGGCGGGCCGATTGGCATGTTCTTCTTCAACCCAGAGCTGCCGATTGTCGGCCCGTGGCCGATGAAGACCACTGTCCCCGCCGACCTGGTGATCCAAGAGCGCAACCCCTACTACTTCCAGGTCGATGTGGAGGGCAACCAGCTTCCCTATATCGACCAGATCAGCCACCTCTTCTTTGAGGATCAAGAGACGTTCAACCTGCGCCTCATCGCCGGCGAGGTCGATTGCCAATACCGACACGTGCAGATCTCCGACTATCCGCTACTCAAAGAGAACGAGGCGCGCGGCGGCTATCGAGTGCTCCAGTGGCGGGCGGATGGCAACAGTGGCTACGCCGTCAACAGCACCCCGCGCAACGACGACGGCGCGGTCGACGAGGCGCAATCGGCCATTGTCAGCCAGCCCGACTTTAGGCGGGCGCTCTCGGTGGCCATCAACCGCGATGAGATCAACGAACTGGTCTACAACGGGCTCTCCATCGCCCGCCAGGCCGCGCCGATCCCCGGCTCGCCGGTCTGGAAGCAAGCGTACGAAGAGGCCTGGGCGCAATATGACCCCGACCAGGCCAACGAGTTGCTCGATGGCCTGGGCCTCACCGAGCGCGACAGCAGTGGCTTCCGCCAGCGGCCCGACGGGCAGACGCTGGTGCTGCGGCTGGATGTGGACGCCGCGCCCGGCTCTGCCGCCGATGATCAGAACCAGTTGATCAAGCAATACTGGGAGGCTGTGGGTGTACGCGTCACCATCAACGCCATGGAACGCACGCTGCGCGAGACGGTGCAGTTCAGTGACCGCTTCTCGGTGGTGGGTGCAGGCATCGGCAATACGGCGCTGCCGCTTGCCTTTGACGGCTGGCATGGCGGCGCCCCCGGCGGTTGGGGTCGTTATGCGCGCACCTATCAGACCAACAACCTTGACCCGCTGGGCGTAGCCCCACCCGAAGGCGACCCCATTTATGACATGCAGGCGCTGATTGACCAGGCCTACCAAACCATCGACCTCGACCAGGCGCACGAGACGCTGAAAGAGGCGCTCGACATCTACTATGACCAGTGCTACAACATCGGCGTGGTGGGCGCGGGCGTGGTGCCGGTGGTGGTGAGCAACCGCATGAAGAATGTGCCCGACGGCAACATCCAGGCCAACGCGCTCATGCAGATCAACAACGGCCAGCCGGCGCAGTTCTTTATTGATGGAGAGTAGGGGGTAGGGATTGGGGTGTAGGGTAAGCCACCCCCATCCCTATGCCCCAATCCCCTGCAAGCTATGATTGAATACATCATCCGCCGTCTTTTGTTGGCAATCCCAACGCTCTTCCTGATCTCGGTGATCTCCTTTGTGGTCATCCAGTTGCCGCCGGGCGACTTTTTGACCTCGTACATTGCGCAGATCCGGGCCGAGGAGGGGGACCAGGCCGCCGATGCCGCGATCCGCGAGGGGCGAATCGCGGTGTTGCAGGCGCGCTACGGGCTGGATCAGCCGCTCTATATGCAATACTGGCGCTGGATCAGCAACATCGTGCTGCGGGGCGACTTCGGCTGGTCGTTTGAACAGAAGACCGCGGTGCGCGACCTGATCTGGGAGCGGCTCGGCCTCACCATCGTGCTGACGGGGCTGACCATCGCCTTCACCTGGGCGCTTGCCATCCCCATCGGCGTGCTGTCGGCGGTGAAGCAATACTCGTTGGCCGACTATTTCTTTTCGTTTGTCGGCTTTGTGGGGCTGGCGATCCCCAATTTTTTGTTGGCGCTAATCTTGATGTGGCTGGCCTTTGCCTATTTCGATGTCAACGTGACCGGCCTCTTCTCTGAACAATATATGAACGCGCCGTGGAGCCTGGCAAAGTTCGTCGACATGCTCCAACACATGTGGCTGCCCGTGGTGATCTTGGGCACAAGCGGGACCGCCGGTCTGATCCGCATCATGCGCGCCAACCTGCTCGATGAGCTGAACAAGCCCTATGTGGAGGCCGCCCGCGCCCGCGGCGTCTCCGAATGGGCGCTTATCTGGCGTTACCCGGTGCGGCTGGCGCTCAACCCCTTTGTCAGCACGATTGGGCTGATCCTGCCCACGCTGATTTCGGGCGCAACGATCATTTCAATTGTAATGAGCCTGCCCACCACCGGGCCACTCTTCTACCGGGCGCTGCTCTCGCAGGATATGTTCCTGGCCGGCGCGTTTGTGCTGTTGCTCAGCGTATTGACGGTGATTGGCATGTTGATCTCGGACATTTTGCTGGTGCTGCTCGACCCGCGCATCGCGTATGACGGCAAGGAGTAAGGGTGGCTGTTTGATGATGGACGATGGATGATGGACGATGGATGATGGATGATGGACGATGGACGATGGATGATGGATGATGGACGATGGACGATGGACGATGCAAGAGACTCTAGCCCACGGCCAGCCGGCCCCCAAATTGACGATATCCGACGGTGGCGAACCACGCTTGTATGTGGCGTCGCAGTGGCGGTTGATGTGGTGGCGCTTCACCAAACATCGGGTCGCCGTGGTCAGCCTGTGGATCGTGGCGCTCCTCTATGTTGTGGCGGCGTTTGTCGAGTTTCTGGCCCCCTATGACCCCAACACCATCTCGGCGCAACACAAACTGGCGCCTCCCCAGCGCATCCGCTTTGTAGACGGCGCAGGAGCGTTCTCGTTGCAGCCCTTCGTCTATGCCTACCGCCGCGACCGTAACCCCGAAACGCTGGCCTGGATCTACTCGGAAGACCGCACCAAGAGAGCGCCGATCCAGTTCTTCGTCAAAGGGCAACCTTATAGGCTGTGGGGGCTGTTCGAGAGCGACCGAAGGCTTGTCGGCGTCACCGGCGAGGGGGCGACGCTCTTTCTGCTCGGCGCCGATCGGCTGGGACGCGATGTGCTGTCGCGCATCGTCTATGGCGCGCGCATCTCGATGTCGATTGGGCTGCTTGGCGTCTTTGTCAGTCTCGTGCTCGGCGTCTTCATGGGTGGCCTCTCTGGTTACTTTGGCGGCTGGACCGATCTGCTCATCCAGCGGTTGATCGAGCTGCTCCAGTCGGCGCCCAGCATCCCGCTCTATATGGCGCTAGCCGCAGCCATGCCGCTGGAGTGGGAGGGGCCTCAAGTCTACTTTGCCATGGTGACCATCCTCTCGTTTATCGGCTGGTCGGGCATGGCGCGCGTGGTGCGCGGGCGCTTCCTCAGCCTGCGCGAAGAAGCCTTTGTCAAGGCCGCCCGCCTTTCCGGTTCGGGCGAGATGCGCATCATCTTTCGCCACATGGCGCCCTCGTTTTACAGCCACATCATCGCCTCGATCACACTGGCCATCCCCACCATGATCCTGTCGGAGACGGCGCTGAGCTTTCTCGGCATCGGCATGCGACCACCGGCAGTGAGTTGGGGCGTGCTGCTGCAAGAGGCGCAGAATATCCGCACCGTGGCCTTTTCGCCCTGGCTGCTTACGCCTGGCATCGCCGTGGTGGTGGCGGTGCTGGCCTTCAACTTTTTGGGCGACGGGTTGCGAGACGCCGCCGACCCGTATGGGCAATAATCGGTAGGCGCGTCATGGACCAACGAACAGAGCAAGACATTCTGCTGGAAGTCAAGAACCTCCAAACCCACTTTGCCATGCGCGAAGGGGTCGTCCGCGCTGTGGATGGGGTGAGTCTCACCGTCCGCAACGGCCAGACCGTGGGCGTGGTGGGCGAGAGCGGCTGCGGCAAGTCGATTACGGCGCGCTCGATCCTGCGCATCGAGCCGCGGCCGGGCAAGATTGTCGGTGGCGAAATCCTCTGGCGACGCGCCCACCAAAATGGGCAACCCACGGTGGTTGACCTCGCTCAACTGGACAAGGCCGGCGCCGAAATCCGCAAGATCCGCGGGGCCGAGATCGCCATGATCTTTCAAGAGCCGATGGCGTCGCTCAGCCCGGTGCACACGATTGGCTTCCAGATCATGGAGGGCATTCTGTTGCACCAGCATGTGACGCGCGCCGAGGCGCGCGCCATCGCCATCGACACGCTCCAACTCTGCGGCATGCCCCAGCCGGCCCAGACCATCGACCGCTACCCGCACCAGTTGAGCGGCGGCATGCGTCAACGCGCCATGATCGCGATCGCGCTGGCGTGCCGCCCCAATTTGCTCATTGCCGACGAGCCGACCACGGCGCTCGATGTGACCACCCAGGCGCAGATCCTCAGCCTCATGCGCCGGCTCCAGGCCGAATTGGGGATGGCGATCCTCTTTATTACCCATGACCTGGGCGTGATCGCCAAGATGACCGAATACGTGGTGGTGATGTATCTGGGCAAGATCGTGGAGGCGGCGCCAGTTAAGGAGCTTTTCGGCGCACCCAAACACCCCTACACCGAGGCGCTGCTCCGCTCCATTCCCCAGTTGGGCCGCACGGGCGGCGAGCGGCTGGCGGTGATCCCCGGCAATGTGCCCGACCCCTTTTCCGCGCCGCCAGGTTGCCCCTTTCACCCGCGCTGCCACCGCTTCATCCCCGGCGTCTGCGACACCGGCGAACCGCCCGAAGTCACTGTTGCGCCAGGCCATACGGTGCGCTGCGTGCTCTACCCATGAATGGCCCAGCCATGACTACACACACCCGCGGGGGTTATCACCTGCGCTATACACTCGATCAGGAAAAAGGTTTTGTAGACCACTGGCTGGCCGCCACGAGCGAGGCGACGCCTGTTCCGGCAGGCGAACCCCAGCCGCCAATGACCCAACCTTGCCACCTGGCGACCATCGATGGATCACCCGCCGCAGCCCCCTGGCAATATCTGCGCGCCGCCGAAGACCATTTTCTGCGCCCCGGCAATGTCGCCACGGCCACACAGCCCGGGGTCTGGCTCTATGCCAGGTTGACATCGACCAGGACCGCCACCCCCACAGCGACCCTAACTGCGCATGGACGCGTCACGCTCTGGCTCAATGGCGAACGCATCCATCGCCATCACACCGAGCCGGCCACATCCCTTGCGTCGTCGCGTTGTGCGCTCCCCCTGCGCGCCGGCGCAAACGATCTGTTTATCCGCTGCGCACAGCACGCGCCCGGCGCGCAGCCGTGGCGGTTGGCGCTACGCCTTGACGGCGACGCAGTCGATGCAATGTCAGTCGAACTGCCGATTGGCGCGGACTACGCCCATCGCTTCCAGAGCTATACGGCGCTCTTTGACCAGGCCAGCACCGACCGCGACTGTTTTGTCGGTGCGGAGATCATCGCCGTCCACTGGCCCGACGCTCTGACCACATCGCTGCCCCTGGCGCTCCGGCTGCAAAACCCGGCTGCTCAGATCTACGCCGAAACAGTTGGCTCGGCCCGCGCCGGCGACGCCACCAAAACGCTGGCGGCGCAGCGCGTCCCCACCGGCGCCTATGATGCGGTGCTCATGCCACCGGCGCACGACTATGCACAGAAAGGCATTCGCGTGCGCCGGGCGCTGCCGTTGACAGTGTTGAGCGAAGCGCCGCAACAGATCGGCGACCAGCCCTATCATGCCCGGCTGGCCGGTTCGCTGCAACAGATCATGCGCCGGCGGCAAGGTTTGCCCAGCGAATTGGCGGCGATGGCGTTGGGGGCCTGGCGCTATGTCAACCCGGCTGTAGTCGACGCCGCGTTCGAGGCGGTGCGCCAACGCGCACCCGGCCACACCCGCACCGTGCTCGCGCTGCTCGGGATGGCCGAGCAGTATATGCGTCAGCCAGGTTTCCCCACCGCGCTCCGCCCGCTGATCGACCGAGGCCTGGGCCAGCTTGACTATGCCATGCGGGAAGAAGCGACCGAAAGCGCAGCACTCATGCGACTGACGACGCAGATCGTGGCCGGGCAGCGCTTCCCGGCGCACACCCTGGGCGCAGACGGTCGCAATGGCTCGCAGCTGCGCCGGGATGCCGAAGCGGCGACGCGGGCGTGGCTCATCGAACGGGGCTGCTATGGCTTCCAAACCATGCTCGACGATGCGCGACTCGACGAGCTGGTCTTTGCGCTCAGCCGGCTACATGCCCTGGCCCAAGACCCAGCCATCCGCGAGCTGGCGGCCATTTCGCTCGACAAGCTCTGTTTTGGCATGGGGCTGCACACTTTTGCTGGGGTTGGGCCGGGCGGGCTGCTCGGCCCCATCGCAGCGCTGGGGCGGGTGCTGTGGGGGGAAGGCGTATGCAATCTCCACGCGTGGGGCGTGATCGGCCTGGCCGACAGCGGCTACACGCTGCCCGCGCAGTTGGCGCAGGTTGCAACCGAGCGCTCGCAGACCCAGTGGCTACACGAATACCACCGCAATGCAGGGAACCAATGGGGGATCCAACGCAGCACATATCGCACACCGGCCTATCTGCTTACTTCAGTGGGCGATGCAACCACACCTGCGCTGCGCGCTTGCCACCGGCGCTGGCAAGCAACCCTGGGCCCCGCTGCAACAATCTTTGTCAATCACCCGGCGCACATGGGGGCCGAACCGGACGACCTGCCCAACTTCTGGCTCGGCGACGGCTCTGCGCCACAGTTGGCGCACTGGAAGGATACCCTCATTGCCCTCTATCGCCTCCCAGCCGACGATTGGCTGGGCTTCACTCATGCCTATCTCCCGCGCCATGCTTTTGACGAAACCCTGTTACGCGAGAACTGGCTTTTTGCCCGGCATGGGCAGGCCTATGTCGGACTAACCGCCTCGGCCCCGCTGATGTGGGTTGCCGGCGGGGCCGGCGCCCATCGCGAGCTGCGGGCGATGGGCCGCGAGGTTGCCTGGCTTTGCCAGTTGGGCGCTGCTGGCGAGCACGGCTCGTTTGGCGGCTTTTGCGGCCGCCTGTTGGCGCAGCCACCTCGTCTGTTGACCCCAGATTTGGTTGACTATACGAATTCACGCGGCGAACGGATCGAGTTTGGCTGGGCGCAGCCGTTGCGCATAGATGGCGCTGTACAGAGGCCCGATCCCGCCCTCC
This sequence comes from Caldilineaceae bacterium, assembly GCA_023384495.1. GTDB lineage: Bacteria > Chloroflexota > Anaerolineae > Caldilineales > Caldilineaceae > CFX5. The sequence goes on along the minus strand of JAHDWG010000097.1, from coordinate 10,711 downwards.
ACTATGTCACGCCCTACTGCACGGTAGGTTTCCCCGCGAAACTCACCAATATCCAGCTTGGCGACCAGCTGCTCCAACTCGACTTTTCACCAGGCCCAACGGGCTTAGGTGCGGCATAAAACCAGCGTACAGGAGAATTTCTCGTAGGTCGCCTTACCAGGGCGACGGCGCTACCCACCCGCACGGTTGTCGCGCTGGCAGCGTGACCCTACACCACAAGCGACAGGGGCTGCCATGGGCGTTTTACGCGCACGGCAGCCCCTGTGCTCCATCCTCCCTTACCGGGCGATCAGCGGCAGATAGATCTGCGATTGCGCCGGTTCGGCTGCCGGCTGCACCTCGAAGGGAGCCGCCGACGAGATGCGCTGGTCGGGCTGCTGGTTGCGAACGGCGATGCCGACAATCTGCCCGTTGGCCAGCAGCGCCGCATCCACCTGAACGGTTAGCTGCGTGGAGCTGACAAACTGGGTTGCCAGCGGCGTCCCGTTCCAGAGCACCTGGGCGTCGGCGGCGAAGTTGGCGCCGTTGATGGTCAACGTCAGGGCCGGGCTGCCGGCCGTCACGCTGATCGGCGCCAGGCTCGTGATCTGCGGCATGGCGGCCTGCACAACAAACGGCGCGCTGTTGGATTCAAAGGCGCCGGGTTCGGGCGCACGGGCCTTGACCGACACGAGACCTGCCGTATTGAGTTGCGCACCGCCCACCTCCACGGTAAGCTGCTCGCCATCGACGACCGTGGTCGGCAGTTGGGCATCGTTCCACAGCGCCACTGTGCCGCTGACAAAGCCGCTGCCCGTCACCGTCAGGGTGAAGGGGGGGCCAAGCACCGTGGCGGTGAACGGTTCCAGGGCCGTAATCACCGGTTGGCTGCCCAGCGCCGTGGCGGCCCAGGTGTTGGGTTTGCCCCGCTCCGAGGTGTAGGGCCAGGGATAGTCATCCCCTTCGCCGGTGACTGCGTAATGGCCGAAGCTCAACCCCAGCAGGTGATCCCACCCACCGAGCGTCGCCTTGTCGATACGCAGTTCGGCGCTCCAACTGGACTCGCCCGCGCTCACCTGCGCCTGGAGACCACCCGGCCCCGG
>JAHDWG010000097.1:0-9529 GCA_023384495.1 Caldilineaceae bacterium | reverse complement strand
TTCACCTGCCAGGTGAGCGCAGTGGGCGGCAACCCACCATCCTCGGCGTCGGTGGCGCTGCCCTGCAACAGGACGCCCTCACCGGCGGGGAAGGTCTGGCCGGCGCCGGGCGTGAGGATCGCCGGTTCGGGCGGGCGGTTCTTGAGCGTAAATGGCTGTGAAGTGGCAATCGCCGTATTGTAACCGTCGCTCGCCAGGACACGGATCAGCGCGGTGTTCGGTTCGCTGCCGTGGAGCGATCCGAGGTCATTCAAGACAAGGCTGTTGTTGGGGTCGGGGGTACCGGGCAGATTGAGCGCCAGGGTGCGCCAGTTTGCGCCGTTGTTGTGGCTATACTGCACGGTGAAGAGCAGACGGTCGTCCGGGTCGGGGTCGTTGGCAGTCCACTGGATCGCGAGTTCGTCCTCGATCTCCTCGCCGCCGGCCGGCTGTTGGATGGTCACTGCCGGCGGGTTGACGCCGGGCGCCAGCTCGTGGATCACCGTGTCGTCGGCCAGCAACTGGACCTTGGCGACTTGACCGGCCGGCTGCGGGAAGAGTTCGCTAAAGAGCGCGGCGTCGCTCTCGGGGCTGTGGTCGTCGAGTTCGGTCAGCGTGAGGGTGCGTTCGACCAGCACCGCGCCAACGGGGTCGAGCAAACGCAGCTTGAAGACGGCGTGCGGCGCGCCGCCGTGCTGAACCCCGGCGGCCTGGACGGTGAGCATCTGTCGCGTGGCCGGCGGCAGCGAGGCTGTGGGCAGCACCAACACCAGGGTGATCTCGCCACGGTTGTTGGCCGTATCGACCAGGCCAGTGACAAAGACGCTGGTCCCCTGTTCGGCGTCCTCTGCGTCCAGCGGGCTGGCGGCGCTGACAGCCATGAACGAGTTGAGCAGCGCTCGCCAGGTGTAATCGCTAACCCAACTGCGCCGGGAATAGGACATGAAGTCCGCCGTCTGGTCTGGGCGGATGGGCTGGCGCGTGGTTACATCAAAGCCGTAGTAGCTATCGGCCCCGGTATTGGCGATCTGGCAGGGAGGGTAGGGATAGCTGTTGTCCACATTATCGGGGTTGCCGCAATTGACATGCTTGCGCCCGAAGTTGTGCGCCAGCTCCTGCGCCATGACGCTGCCCTCGCGGATGGTGTCCCACCCGGCGGGGAGCGGGTTGGGCAGATGGTCGGGCAGTTGCACCCACGACTGTTTGCTGATGGTGCTGGCGTAGCCCGATGCGCCGCCGTTGTTGGCGTCGGGATGGACCATACCCATAAAGTGGACAGGCGCGCTGATGTTGTCACAGGCGTCGGGGTTGAAGGAGAGCAGCGCCCGCCCCCAGAGCGAGACGATAACCTTGTCGCGGTCTGGCATGCCGTTGGTGATGCTCCACCCATCTTCCAACTCATAGGGGCCATAGCAGGGATGGGGGAAGGGTCCCCACCAACAGACCTCCAACTCTTCGACCGGGTTGGTGTCGCGGAAGACCCAGGTGTCGGGCACGGGCCAGCGCCGGTTAAAGTGGCTGATCATGGCCCAGAAGTTAGGGTCGGTGGTCGAAGGTTTGGGCGTGTGGGTGCGCACAGGCACCGTCCAAACGCAGACAGGCGGCTGGTTCTGGAAGGTGACGGGCTGGTTGCGGAGGTTGTTGGTGCGGTCGGGGTCGGTGTGGATCCGGCGCGGGTCGATCTCCGCCTGGAGCACAATGTTGCCGGCGGCAAGCCAACTGGCCGGTAACAGGAAATACCAACTGTCGTTGAGGCGGGCGCGGTCAAAGCCGCCGCCGGTAGCCAGCGCGCGCACGCCGTTGACCGGCTGCAGCGGCGATCCTGGCAACGGCGCTCCATTCTTCGTTCCCACCAGGCGGGCCTCGACGTTAGGCGCATTGGGGCCAGCGAGTTGCCGCCCATAGACGCGCACGTAGGTCGTCTTGTTGGCGACCAAGGGCGCGCTGTTGGCCAGGTTCTGAATCGCCTGCGTCACCTCGAGCCCGTCGAGGCTGAAGTCGCGCACGATGGCGCTGGCCGTGAGTGGCAGACTGTAGATGCCGTTGCCAAACCGGGCAAAGAAGAGGGTGTCGTTGGCGACAAAGAGCTGGTCGTCGATCTTCGCCTGGGCGGTGGCGATGGTGTCGGCGCCTGGTGTGGCCGCGTCGTAGGCCTTGCGCTTGACATCGCCATTATTGTTGTTGAGCGTGCTAAAGTCGGCTTCCGTCCAGAAGAGGTTGCCATTGGCGAGCAGCGGATTGCCAATGCGCCAGTTGGTGGTGCTGGTGTAGAAAGAGGGCGGTGGGGGCGCTTCTTGCCCAATAGGCGGCAAAGTGAAGCAGACGGTGATCTGATTGCAGGCGCGATAGCGGATCTGGTATTCGTTATTGGGGCCGCTGGCGACGCGTTCGGCCCAATAGACGCGATAGTTGCCAAACCGGCCGCCGAGCGACTGGTAGAGAAGCCCGTAGGGGTTGGCGTTCGGCCCGATATTGCTAAACTGCGCCTTGGTATCGGCGCAGGGCAGCGTGTCGCAGGCAACGCTAATCGTCCAGATGCCGGTGTTATCGGCCCAATAGACGGTATTGCCGATCACCATCACATCGACTGGGGTGGCATTTGTATCGGCGACTGTTTCGACCTCGCCGCTGCCGTCCTTCAGCACGCGGTAGATCTTGTTGGAGAAATGCACCCAGTAGAGATAGCCGCCGGCTTCTACAAAGGGTTTGCTCACAAGCGGGAACTGGTCACTCGTGAGCGCTTTCACCACCTGCGGCGTATACGGCTCGCCCAGCGGCATGCGCTCGATCCGCTCTTGCGCATTGTCGAAATAGTAGAGGCCGTCACTCGAACTGAGCAGGTTCTGGTAGGTGATGCAGAGGCCAAAGTCGTTGATTGTCTCCAGGGTTCGCTGCGCCCCACCGGCGGCCGGTTTGCGTTTGAGCACAGCGTGCGGGTTGAACTCATCGGCGTAACAGTTGTGGGCCCAATAGACCAGCCCAGCCCCCACGGCCCACTCTTCCACCAAGTCGAGCGCCACGGGGACGGGAGTGTCGGCGGGCGCCGCATAGACGGGCCGCGCCGGGTCAAGCCCCAGAAGGAGGTTGAACAACGACGCCAAGACCAAGAACAGCAGCAATGCACATGTGCGCGCGAGAAGCGCCCTTCGTACAAAGGTTGATAACATAGCTCGTTCCCCTTTTGGCAGGCTATCGTGCGGTTGCTTTGAAAACCGGACTTTGCGAAGACGACTACTCCTTCAAGTAACCCCGGTATTCAAACAGAGCTCAGTATCACAGACGGCGTCAGTTGATATGGTATGACATGACAAAATGTGGTGCTACAGAATAGAGACGAATGCGAGGCGGAAACGGTACGGGGATCTATCGACCAGTATAGCGCCAGAAGGGGCCAGGGTGGGTGTGTTCCAACACGCGGCGCCTGTGTGTTGGCGCACAGGCGCGCGTACACAGCGGCGGACGAAAGGAGGTGTTCGTAGTCGCGACTTTAGTCGCTTCTTTGCCCACCAGGCCGATTGAAGTCGCTACTACATTGCCAAGTGACGTCAAATTCGCTCAACGCGGGGACCAGGCGGCGACGATCCCCTCAGCCACAAAGGTAGGTTCGGCGGCGTCCAGCGCATGCACCCAGACACCGCGACGGCCCTCTTCGTCCTCACCGGCATACACAATGGCGCGGCCATCGGGTGACCAAAAGCGCATGTTCTGCGCATATTGGTCGGCAAAGGGTAAATACTGATTGAAGAAGTGCCCGCTGGGGACAAAGCGGCCCAGGGGCCGTTTCTGCGCGCCATCCCACACATACGGGGTCAGCCACGGGCGCTCCCCCGCCACGTCAATCGTCATGTAGAGCAGCGCGTCACCGGCGTTGTTCCAGAAGAACGCAACGACTGGGTCTGTGGTCAATTGCTCGTACTCTTCGCTGACCAGGTCGAACACAAAGAGGGGGCCAAATGAGTTAACGCTCACCGGTGCGTCGGTTTCGGTGTAGGCGATGCGCGCGCCATCGGGGCTAAGGCTGAAAGCAATGCGTACATCGCCGGCCACCAGGGTGATCACCTGTTTGACATTGCCTGCCAGGTCAGCCATCACCAATTGCGGGATGGCGTCGTCACGGATCGCATAGAGCAGGTGCTGGCCGTCGCTGCTCCACTGGGGCGCGGCAAAGCGCGCCGTCCGCTCCGAAAGCACTGTTTCCGCACCGTCGAGTCTGAGCAACCCCAGCCGCCGGTTGGCGACATGGGTGAGCACCCGCGTGCTGTCCGGCGCCCACGAGAAATAAAAGGGCTGCCCTATGCCCAACATCTTGGTGTCGGCGCCCCCCGTGCGCAGATCAACCACGCGCAGGGCAATCGTCTGGGCGCCCGAGCCGAGCCAGTTGCTGAGGTAGGCCACCTGGGCGCCGTCGGGGCTCCAATAAAGAAAGAAGGGGGGGAAGGTGACATTGGCGCGTGTGCGGTCGCTACCGTCGGCGGCCGCGGTGATGAGCGCGCCGCTCATTTCCCCGGGCGCGCTGCTCACCTCGGCCCAGGCAATCCGCTCGCCCGTGGGCGACCAGGTAGGCTGGGTGTAATAGCGGCCAGGCGTGGCGTCATCGGTGAGGTTCACACGGTCGGAGCCGTCCCGCGCGATGGTGAAGAGATTGCCGTCCGCGCCAAGCACCAGAATTCGGTTGGCCGTGACCTGTTCCAAGCCAGGATCGGGCGTGGGAGTGACGACGGGCGGCTGGATGGGCGGGAAGCAGCCGCTGAGGATGAGGAGGAGGGTGATGGTCATGGACAGGATGCTGGCGGTTGCAGACATGGGCCAATCCTTTCTCGACGCCAACCATGCGGCTGGGCATGGGGCGCGCCACGTACAGGTTTGCCCCATCATACGCCCGCATGGGCCGCAGCGACGTACGCGATCATGCAATTTGGCTGCAATGGCGCGGCCCCACTCTCCAATAGCAATCGGTGGCCCAGCGGACGCCTTCCTTGTTTGCGTGTTAGCGGACGGGCAACTGCAACTGGACCATGACGCCGGGCTGGCCATCCCGGTTTTGAAAGTGGCAACGACCGCCACATTCCCAAACGAGGGCCGCCACCATGGAAAGGCCAAGTCCGATGCCCGGCATTTCACCGGTGAAGTGCTTTTCGGCCTGATAGTATGGCATCCAGACACGGGCGACCTGTTCGGGCGAGAGGGTGATTCCATTGTCAATCACACAGAAATCGAGCACATCAGGCGCGTCACAAGCCATTTTTACAATCACCTCTGGGGCGTGCGCCGGGTGGAATTTCTGGGCGTTTTCTAACAGCTCCCACAGCACACACTCAACCGCCCGCATGGAAAGGTGTAACTTGCGCGTGTCTAGGTTGGGGTCTGTGTGCAATTGTATGCTTAGGCCGAGGTCAGCCGCGATCTGTTCGACCAACGCGGGCAGCCGCTGGATTTCAACACCGTCGCCGGCGCGCGCGATCACCGGCGCTTTGATGTATTGGAGAATGTCGGCAATGGTGGCGCCAAGGCGATGGGCGCCGCCCTGGGCCAACAGCGCCAGCGTCCGCATCTCATCTTTTGACATTTCGTCAATCAGCTCGGAGGAGATCAATTCAAGCCCGCCCAACACGGTCTGGAGTGGTGTGTTGAGTTTGTGCATCACCATGGAGTGGAAGGTCCACGTATCGCGCTGTGTGGTCAATTGGGTTGTAATATCGCGGATCGACACCAACTGCTCCAGGCCGTTGCGGTCGGATTGGGCGAGCGCGGTCAGCTCGAGCCAGAGCGCCGCGCTCAGTTCCGTCTCCATGCGGATCAAATAGAGCGGCACTTGGGGCGGCGAATCCATCGCAGCCAACCAGCGCTGCCAAATGTCAGCCGGTTCGGGGCGAAAATGGGGCTGAACGATGTCGCGCAAGCGTGGCGGCGTGGGGTAGGTGTCGAGCGGGCCCAGTTCTAGCAATGTGCGCGCGCTCTGGTTGGCGTAGCGGATCTCCCCTTGCGCGCCCAGGATCAAGTACCCCTGTGTGGCCTGGTCGACAACCCACTCGAAGCGCGCCCGCTCGTTGTGTAGCCGGCGATAGCGGTTGAGCCTCGTCACAGTGCGCACGCGCACACGCAACTCGGCGCGATCAATCGGCTTTGTCACAAAATCATCGGCGCCCGCGTCCAGACCCTCCAGTCGCGACTCGCGGTCATCCAATGCGGTCACCAGGATGATGGGCACCTCAGAAAGGCGCGGGTGCTTGCGCAATTGGCGGCAGACATCGAAACCGCTCATGCCTGGCATCATGACGTCGAGTAGAATGAGGTCGGGCGTGAGCGCTTCAGACATGGCCAGCGCCGTCGGCCCATCCCCAGCAAAGGCGAGTTCATAGTCGGGGATAGCCAATAGCGAGGCCAGGGTTTCACGGCCGAGTGGCGCATCGTCTACAATCAAAATCAGACTCTTTCCTGGCACACTTCGCTCCTCGAACAAACTGGTCAGACGCACCGTTCTCTGCTATAGTGAGATTCTGCACGGGTTCCTAAAGTATAGTTTACATTTTTATCCTAGAGTCGGCAATGAGTCAAACCCAACCACCAATCCGCGAAGAGCCACGGCGGCGTAGCCCCGCCGGCACTACGCCGCTCCTGTTGACCCTGGCGTTGGTGATCGCAGGCGCATTGCTCTTGGCGCTGCTGCCGCGGTTCAATCCGCCATCGCCTGATGCGCCGCCGCCAATGGTTTCAGCGAGCGCGCGGGCCGAGCTTCTCACGTCACCGTCTCCATTGTCCACACCACCCCCCTTAGGGTCAGCAGCCCTGGCGGCCGCCCCGCAACCGGCGGCGCAGCCGCCAAGCCCCTTGGCCGCGGCGGTGGCGCGGGGCGATCCACCCGTGTACGGCTACGAGGTGGTCAATGTCTACCAGCACGACCCCGGCGCATTTACGCAGGGGCTTGTCTTTGATGGCGCGACGCTCTACGAAGGAACCGGCCTCAACGGGCGGTCGAGCTTGCGGCGCGTCGATTTTCAGACCGGGCGCGTCTTGCAACAGGTGGATCTCGACGCCGCCTATTTTGGCGAAGGGATCACCGTGTGGGGTGAGGAGATCATCCAACTCACCTGGCAATCACGCAAGGGCTTTGTCTATGAGAAGCAGAGTTTCGAGCTTCGACGCGACTTTGCCTACCCAACCGAAGGGTGGGGCATCACCCACGATGGCCGGCGGCTGATCATGAGTGACGGCACAGCCACCCTCTATTTTTGGGACCCGAATACCCTTTCGCCAGTGGATTCTGTGGATGTCTATGACGTGACCGGGCCAGTTGTGCGCCTCAATGAGCTTGAGTTTGTGCAGGGCGAAGTGTGGGCCAATGTCTGGCAGACGGACCGTATCGCCCGCATCGACCCGGTGACCGGCCAGGTGCTGGGGTGGATCGACCTGAGCGGCCTCCTCACTCCGGAAGAGCGAAGCCGCGCCGATGTGCTCAACGGCATCGCCTATCTGGCCGAAGAAGATCGGATCTTTGTCACAGGCAAACTCTGGCCCAAACTGTTCGAAATCCGCCTGACCTCGCCGGATTGACGGAAACTTGCGACACTCGCTCATTTTCGCAAGACATCCACACCGCTCGAATGGCGATTCCATTTCAGGGTAAGGTATGGTATCATAACCGCATGAAGTGGCAGCCAAGACACCCAGCGATGCGCACGGTCGTGCGCGCATTTGTTGCAGAGGCCACGCCGATCTATGCCGTCGGCGGCGTCGTGCGTGACTTTCTGCTGGCGCGTGAAACTGACAAGACCGATGTGGACCTGCTGCTGGAGCGGGCGGCGCTGCCCACTGCGCGGCGGATTGCCAATCGCCTGGGCTGGGCATTTTACCCGCTCGACGCAGCCCGTGACGTGGCGCGCCTGGTCTTTACCGCCACCAACGGTGACCCGCTTGTGTGCGATGTGGCCTCGCTGCGCGGCGGCTCGCTGGAAACCGACCTGCGCGCCCGCGACTTTACGGTCAATGCGATGGCCTTTGCCCTGGGCGCTGGCGATGAGGCCACGCTCATCGACCCCTGCAACGGTCAGGCCGACCTGGCCCTGCGTTGTATCCGGCGGGTGACGCCCACCTCGTTTGCCGAAGACCCGGTGCGGCTTTTGCGGGCGGTGCGCTTTGTTCACCAGCTTGGCTTTTCGCTGGACGAAGAGACGCTCCTCCAGATCAAGCGCATGGGCTCCACCGTCAAACTCGCCAGCCCCGAACGAATCCGCGATGAACTGTGGAAGATCCTTGCAACGGAGGCGCCTGCCGCAGCCCTGGAAGACCTGCGGCTGCTGGGCCTGTTGCCTCAGGTGTTGCCCGAAGTTGGGCTGACCGAAGGCGTCGAACAGCTTTTCGGGCAGACGGCGGCGACACACGACTGGCTGCTCGACCCGCCCCCCCCCAGCAAACCAGCCACGCCCGCGCCCCCGAGCGCTCCGATCACCGCGGAATGGCCGGATGTGGAATGGAGCATTGGCGAGTGGGCCACAGGTGAATGGGATTCGGGTTATGAGGCGCCAACTGTTGAATGGACGACGCCCGAGTGGCATTCGGATGTATGGGCAGGCGACGAACAACTGCATGAAGCAGATGGGCTTGACGGGGAACCGGCGCCCGCCTGGGATGTATACACCCATACCCTGGCTGCCGTAACCCACGCCGCAACGATCCGCCGCTGGCTCAAAGGCGAGGCGGAGCCGCCCCGCGAGCCGGATAGCTGGCAGGCGGCGCTCATGCCGTGGCGGTCCCATTTGCGCCAACATTTTGCCCAGCCGCTGGCCGTGGGGCGCACGCGCGCCGATTGGCTCCCCTGGCACGCGTTGCTGCACGATATTGGGAAGCCGGCGACACGCTCGCTCGAACCAGATGCAACGGGCGCCCTGCGCGTCCACTACGTGGGCCATGAGCGCGCTTCGGCGGCGCAGACGGCAAGCTTGCTCGACCGCCTGCGGTTTGGTCGGCAGGAAGTGGCCATGGCCGCAACTATGGCCGCCCATCACATGCGTCTGCATCAAGTCCACGCCGCCTTTGCCGGGCGGCCCATCAGCCGGCGCGCCTGCTTTCGCTTCTTCCGCCTTGTGGGGGGACGTCAGTTCAGCCAGTTGCTGGGCGTGGACGCGGTCATGGTGGCCCTGGCCGATATGCAGGCCCGTCCCCAGCAACGTCCGCCAGACTGGCCCGACGTGCTGGCCCACTGCGCCCAGTTGATCAGTTTTGCATTCGCCGCTGATGGGTTGCGGCAGACGCAAGAACATCCCCTGCTCGATGGGAACGGATTGATGCAGGCGTTTCATTTACAGCCCGGTCGCCAGGTGGGTGAGATCCTGGAATATATTCTCGAAGCACAAGCCGCCGGAGAAATTCAGAGCCGGGCCGAGGCGCTGACGCTCGCCCACCGCCGGCTACACGAGCAGCTAGCCTGAGCTCTGTTTGAAAACCGGAGTTACTCGAAGGAGCAAACACGTCGCAAAGTCCGGTTTTCAAAGCAACCGTGGTATAGCCTGAGGCGCTGCGCCGGCCTCTCTCCACAGCGTGTGGTCGGTGTGTA
>JAHDWG010000096.1 GCA_023384495.1 Caldilineaceae bacterium | reverse complement strand
GCACCAACAACACCCCATCCACCTGCTTCTGCACCAGAACAGTCAGATATTCATCCTGCTTATGCTCAGACTCATCGGTGTTGCAAAAGATGACATTGAACCCCTGGTTGCTGGCGACATCCTCGACCCCACGCGCCAACGTGGTAAAAAAGGGATTGGTGATGTCGGTCAGCACCAACGCCAACGTCTTTGTCTGTTTCGACCGCAGACTTCGCGCCAGTGAATTGGGCACATAACCCAATTCGGCAATGGCGGCCTCGATTCGCTCGCGTGTGGCCGGGCGGACATAGCCGCGACGGTTGAGCACCCGCGAGACTGTCATGGTCGAGACAGCGGCCCGGCGCGCAACGTCGCGTATGGTGCTCATCGGTTCAGGTCAGATGTTCGATCTTGAAATGCTAGGACTGATATACAAGGGAGGACAACACAGAAACCCGCATAAGTTACCGGTAACATATGTTACCGGTAACTTATCACAGGCAATGAAGATTGTCAAATAGAAATTGGTCTGGTTGCAGGGCAATCGCGGGCTTGGACAAAACAAGGGCACAACCGGCAATCATTTGGCGAGCAAGGCCTGTGCGATGGCTTGCCACTCGGCTTCGAGCGATTCATCCGTCATGGGCTTGCCGGCGCGGCGATACCAGTAGCCGGCGTTGGCAAGGTCGCCCTCTTTGCGATGCAAATAGGCATGCACCCAGTCACAGGTTGGCTCGCCCTCGCGCGACTGGCAGAGCTTGTGAGCCGCAGCCCAATCTCCATGTCTGTCTTGCCATAGCGCTTGCAGCGCAAGGGATAAGTCAGCCGGGGGCTTGGGCTGCGTCAGTGAGGCAGTAAAGGAAGCAAGATCCATGCGTCAACCTCCAATCAATTGTTCAAGTGCGGTTGCTTTGAAAACGCGCATGAGGAGTCGGCCAAAGCTGTAGAGAACTCGCGTTTTCAAACAGAGCCGCGTATTATAACAGAATCCTGTGCCGGTGTGCGCCTCGCCTTACCCCTGGCGGCCATTGATATAGGCCTCGGTCAACGATTCGCGCGGGGCCACAAAGAGTTCACGGGTCGGGCCATATTCTACCAGCTTTCCCAACCAAAAGAAACCGGTATGGTGTGAAACGCGCGCCGCCTGCTGCATGTTGTGGGTGACGATCACGATGGTGTAATTGACCGCCAGCCGCCGCATCAAGTCCTCGATGTGCAACGTTGCCAGGGGGTCCAACGCCGAGCAGGGTTCATCCATGAGGATGACCTCGGGATGCACCGCGAGGGTGCGCGCCAGGCAGAGACGTTGCTGTTGGCCCGGGTTGAGCGTCAACGCCGATGTATGCAGGTTGTCCTTTACTTCATCCCAGAGCGCAGCGTCACGCAGGCTTGCTTCGACAAGTTCATTCAGGTTGCGGGTTTTGCCCATGCCCAACACCCGCGGACCAAACGCCACATTGTCATAGATGCTTTGCGGAAACGGGTTGGGGCGCTGAAAGACCATGCCCACCCGCTGGCGCAGTTCGGTCACATCCACATCGGCGGCATAGATATTCTGGCCGTTGAGCAGAATTTCGCCCTCGGCGCGCGCGCTGGGCACGGTGTCGTTCATGCGGTTGAGCGAGCGCAAGAAGGTGGACTTGCCGCAGCCCGAAGGGCCAATCAGCGCCGTAATCTGTTTGTCGAGAATGGGCAGGTTGAGCCTGGCCAGCGCCTGAAACGAACCATAGAAAAAGCTGAAGTCTTTGACATCGATCTTATTTTGGAGATCAACCGAAGCGCCCGACAACGTAATCCTCCGTTCGCTTGTTCGTTGGGTTGATAAACATCTGTTGGCGCGACCCCACTTCGATCAGCTCGCCGCCCAGCATAAACGCAGCGCGATCGGCAATTCGCGCCGCCTGTTGCACACTGTGCGGCACCATAATGATGGTATAGCGCTGTTTGAGCGTCAGCAGCGATTCCTCCACGGTGGCGGTTGAGATTGGGTCAAGCCCAGAGGTTGGGTTGTCGAGCAGGATCACCTCAGGCTCGAGGGCCAGGCTGCGCGCCAGGCAGAGCCGCTGCTTCTGCCCCCCCGAGAGCGCAAAGGCCGAGGTGTGCAGGCGGTCTTTCACTTCATTCCAGAGCGCGGCCTGTTTGAGCGAACGAGTAACGCGCTCCTCCAACACCTGCGCGTTGCGAATCCCAGCCATGCGCAGCCCATAGGTCAAATTGTCGAAGATCGACCCAGGCAGCGGCGTCGGAATGGCGAAGACCATGCTCACCCGGCGCCGCAACTCGGTGACATCCACATTCGGGGCAAAGATGTCTTGGCCATTGATGCGCACCACCCCGTTTCGTTGGGCGCCCTCGATGAGGTCGGAAAGGCGATTGAGCACACGCAGCAGGGTGGATTTTCCACTGCGCGAGGGCCCAAAAAGCACGAAAAGCTCGTTGGGCTGAATGGACAGCGCAATCTCTTTGAGCGCCACAATCTGGTCGGGAAAGGTAAACGTGAGCTTGTCGATTTCGACTTTTGGAGGAATATTGGGCTGACTTTGTTTGTTCAATTGAGATGTTTTCTACCATTCGCGCCGGCGGCGCATATGCGTACGCAACACAGTTGCCACGAGCGTCAACGAGAGCACCACCAACAACAGCACGAGCGCCGTCCCATATTGCAGCGTAAGCGGCATGCCCGGCACCTGGGTGGCAATCACATATAGATGGTAGGGCAGCGCCATTGTCTGGTCAAACAGCGAGCCAGGCAATGCGGGCAAATAAAACGCAGCCACGGTGAAGAGGATCGGCGCGGTTTCGCCAGCGGCGCGCCCCAGGCCCAGAATGATGCCGGTGATGATGCCGGGCAGCGCGTGAGGCAGCACCTGGTGACGGATCGTCTGCCAGCGGGTGGCGCCCAGGCTGAGGCTCACCATGCGAAATTCGCGCGGCACGGCCAAGATTGCCTCTTCCGCCGTGCTGATCACAACGGGCAGCGTCATCAGCCCCAAGGTGAGCGACCCGGCGATGATCGATGTGCCCAGGTTCAAAAAGAGGACAAATGCGCCCAACCCAAACAGCCCGTAAACAATCGACGGGATGCCGGCCAGGTTGACGATGGCCATCCGCACCCCACGCGTCATCCGATTGTCGCCTGCGTATTCGGCCAAATAAATCGCTGCCGCAATGGCAAGCGGAAAGGAGGCGATGGCAGTGCCAAAGGTCAAGACGACGGTGCCGAGCAATGCCGGCATGATGCCACCCTCGCGCATGCCGTTGCGCGGGGCGGTGGTCAGGAATTCCCACGAAAGCGCGCCCATCCCATGGTAGACAATATAGACGATCACCAGCACGATGGGCGCGACAACCAAAGCGGCAACGATGGAAATGATGATGCGGGCCAGATGGTTGGTCTGTTGACGCGTCACGTTCGACTTCCTATCAACTGCTTGCGACTGGCTCTATTATGCATGGATATGTGCATGGATGAATAACCCTGCGTGATGCAATTCATAATTGGCTGCGGCGGCCTTTCCCCTGACCGCCGATGAGCGCGCCGGCCAGGCTATTGATGACGAATGTGATCAAAAAGAGCACGATGCCAATGGCAAAGAGCATTTGATAGTGCAGGCTTCCCTGCGCCACCTCGCCCATCTCGGCGGCAATGGTGGCGGTCATTGTCCGCACCGGCTGGAAGAACAAGCCAAAACCCAGGCCCGGTATGTTGGCCGCGTTGCCCGTCACCATCATCACCGCCATGGTCTCGCCAATCGCGCGCCCAATCCCCAACACCAACGCGCCGCCGGCGCGACGACACGCCAAACCGTCTGCCACTGGGTTGCCCCCAGCGCCAGCGCCGCATCCCGATACTCTTTGGGCACCGCATAGAGCGCATCTTCCGAGATGCTGATGATGGTGGGCAGCGACATGTACGCAAGGATCAGCGCGCCGGTGAAGGCGGTCAACCCTGTAGGCGCGCCCAGTTGCTGGACAAGGGGCGCCAACACAACCCATCCCAGAAAACCGAGCACAATCGAAGGGATGCCGGCCAACACCTCGATCAACGGTTTTAGCAACTCGCGCTGCCACGGGGGGGCAATCTCGCCCAAGTAGATCGCCGTGACCAGCCCCAACGGAACCGCGATCAAAATTGCGCCCAGGGTGACGATCAACGAGCCGGCCAGCAATGGCAACAGGCCGTATAGCCCGTCGATGGGATACCACCGGACCCCCAAGAGTTGGGATGGGGGCACTCGAACAAAGGCTGGCAGCCCTTCACGCAACAAAAACAAAAAGATGAGGCCAATGATCAAAATGGCGGAAATGCCTGCGCTGCGGATCAACGACTCGATCAGCCATTCACCCCAACGCCGGCGCGGTTGCGCTTCCAACGAGGGTTGCGCAGCCGGGAGCGGGGTCGCTTGTCCCATGTTTACCACTGAACCAATACTCCTTTGACGAAACTGACAGAGATCCTTTGCGATGACCCAGATGTCGATCTGTGTGCCTGCCATGACAAACCAGGTTGGCCCTATGGACGAACGGTGCAACACGTTATGGCGCCAGCAGCGGCACAAAGCCCAGTTCGGCTACAATCTGCTGCCCCTCTGCCCCGCGAATCCAGGCCAGATAATCGGCAAGGGCAGGGGGAGGTTCACCCGCCGTGTACATATAGAGTGGCCGGGCAATCGGATACGTACCATCAAGCCCCGTCGCCACCGAAGGCAGCACATAGGGTTGGTTGCGGCCGGCAGCCACCGCGATCAGCTTCTCGTGTGCGGGGTCCACATAGCCAAGCCCATCATAGCCGATAGCGTTCGGGTTGCGGCGCAACTCGCTTGTGATCCCCACCGACGATGGCATCAGCAACGTCTGCGGTGCAAAAATATCGCTGTTGTCGGGGTCACCCTTTCGCACTACTTCTTCCAGAAAATAGACATGCGTGCCCGAGTTCGTCTCACGCGATAGGAGCACAATCGGGGCGTCGTTGCCCCCCAACTCACGCCAATTGGTCACCCGCCCGGTGAAGATATCGGCCAGTTGGTCGATGGTCAACTCACCCACAGGGTTGTCTGGATGCACGGCAATCGCCAGCGCATCAATGGCGACCACATATTCGATAGGCTCGACGCCATTGGCCTGTGCACTGGCGATCTCATCGTCTTTCATTTCGCGCGACGCATTGGCAAGGTCCACTGTCCCGTTGATCAACGCGGCAATGCCAGTGCCGGAACCACCCCCGGTCACCGCGATCTGCAGCGTGGGATCGACCTGCCGATAAGCCTCGGCCCAAGCCAACGCCAGGTTCACCAACGTGTCGGAGCCTTTGTTCTGGATCGCCCGCTGGGGCCTCGATGCAGCCGCAGCCGAGGATGGCTGCTCTGCCCCGCCGCTGCACGACACCGCCAGCCAAAGGATCGTCGCCAGACCAACCACAGCGCCCCATCTCTGTTTGCGCAATCGAAACATTCTCTTCCCACCATCGCTCGATCATCCGAACCACGCAAAGGCCAAGCCCAAGCTGTTAATCTTATTTACCGTTTGTTAATCAATCAACAACGTTTTGTTAACAACACATTAACAAAGCGTTGGAGCATAGAACTTCTTGCCACAATCCGCCTAGAAAATCACAGAGCGCCACAAACTGGGTTACCAGGGCTGCGCATACGACGGCTCGTTGACATGGCGCGCCACCTGCAACACCAGCCGGGCTTCAGTGGCCGGCGGCAACGTCACGCGAAGCCACTTGTCATCGACGCGCACAGTCTGGCGCTCCGTCTGCAACGGCGGCGGCGCATACGCATGGTGCGAACCGGGATAGTCGCTCGCCCGCGCATCAAAAGTGACCGCTTCGATCTGGTGTTCGCCAAAGCCGCCGGCTTGCACAATCACGCTTCGCTCGGCAAAGGGGCTCAGGTTGACCAGCCGCGCCACCGTGCTTGTAGGCTCAAGCTGCTCTACCAGCGCGGCCACATCGTCGGGCAGACCGGGCCGGCGGCGCTCGGCGTCAAAATAGCGCACCGCACAGTGGAGCAACCCGCCGTTGTAGATGTGTTGCGGCGCGCCCAGCGTCAACTGCACCAGCGCCTCGGTGATGATCGGGTTGTGCTGTTGCCAGTGGTGAATGTTCACCTGCGTCAGATCCGCCTGGTCGGCGGCGATCAACGCCAGGCGGTGGCAGACCATGCTGTAGGCAGCGCGCAGCATCTCTTCGGGATAGGTAGGGTTGTCGCCGGCCAGAAAACGCAGCCACGGCTGTTCGTGGCCGCAATCCTCCTTGTTGCGGAAAGGGACCACTGTGCGCCAGTCGTACTGTTCCACCTGGCGCAGGCGCTCGATGCGCGCCCAATCCGCCGCCGCTTGCGAGAGATTCCAGAGCGCCGTCGGGTAGACGGGCGAGAGCGGCATGTAGTCAAACCAGCCCTGATCCCCATAGCGATAAGGGACGACAAACATCGCCGGCGCATCCCCCTGGGCGGTGAACTCGCCGATCCAGTGGTGTTGCAGACTCATCTCCAACCCGCGCGGGTCTCGATACTCCCCCAGCGCCCAGATGTGGTCGAGCTGGCTGCGGGGCAAGTCGAGATAGGCGGGGTTACGCGTCAGCAGAAAGGCATTGGCCCCGGCCACCGTCGCCGCCATGCCGATGTTGTAATAGCCGTGCGGCCACGTCCAGCCGTAGAGGCCGCCGTACCACTTGCCGTCCATCGTCTCGCCCACCTGGCCGTTGAGGCCGACATTGTCGGGCAAGAGGCCGCCGTTGGCGCCGGCGCGCGCGATCCAGCCGTCCACATACTCGACAATCCAATCTCGGTATTTGGCCTCGCCGGTCAACAAAAACGCGTTGGCGACCAGGCTGGTGACGATCAAGTTGCCGGCTACGTCACCGCTGCCCATGCGCCGCTGCATGGCTTCGCCCATCCGGCGCGCCTTGTCCGGCTCTTGGAGGTCGTCGTAGTGGGTAACGCCCGGCACATCGCTGTAGGGTAGCCCGTAGACGCGCATCCCCGCCGACCAGCCGTAGCGGGGTTCCGCCCCATCGGTGAACCCCCAGCGCGGCCCGCCGCTGCCGTTGTGCGGGGCGCGGATGATCTTGTGTACGGGGTCATAATTTTGAGCCTCCGGGTCTTCGTTCAAATAGAGGCCGGCAAAGCGCCGCGCCCGTTCCCGGTTGATGGCGTTGCTGGGGTCGGCCAGGCAGAGAAAGTAAAAATAGATGTAACTCTCGCCCTGGTGGAACTGGTCATAGCCCCGCTCATACTCCTTGTGGACGTGGCCGGCTGCGGTGAGCTGGCGGGTGATGCCGTCCCACAGACGCTGGCCCTCGGCGAGCAGGCGGTTGTCGCCCCCCAGCAAGTAGAGCAGCGGCCAGTTGTACGACGCCTCGTAGAAGTCGTCGGCGCCATCGCGTGAGCCAGTACCCCCGTCGCGCCAGATCAGGCTGCCGTTGGGGCGCACATAGCGGGCAAGAAAGGGGTCGATGGCCTGGTCCATCAACTCGAACAACCGGCGTTCGAGCATGGCCCAGGCAGGCGGATTCCAACACGGGATAGTGGCGGTCACGGTGATCATGGTTTGGTGCTCCGGCGGCTTGGCAACTGGTTGCTGATGGTTGACAGGGATCGTTGCTCTATTATAACCGCTATAACCGCTGTGAATGTAGCACGGAACAGCGTAACACAGAGCACGCGGAGATCGTACGGAGAAGACCGAGTTTTTCCTCGCTGGATAAAATCCTCTGTGTCTTCTGGGCCCCTCTGTGTTCTCTGTGTTCCTGCTCTACGCCGCCATTTCTGCCGTGATCGATGATCACAGATCATAACGACTATCACGCGGCGTGGAAATCAGCCCAAATCGTGGTATGATGGTCGCCATGTTGACGACCACAAGCCGCGGCCTGATCCAGGCCATCCACGATCACCCAATGCGCATCGTGTTGGTTGCCACCGGCGCCGGCGCCCAGGCCCTGGCCGACCTGCTGGCCGTGGGCGGGGCCAGCCGCACGCTCATCGAAGGGCTGATCCCCTATAGCCCGGCCGCGTGTGATGATTTCTTGGGCCGCACGCCCGAACAATACACCGCCGCGGCCACGGCCCGTCTGCTGGCCGGCTGCGCTTGTGCCCGCGCCCGCCGGCTTGAGGGCGCTGCGCCGTCGCTGGCGGGGCTGGCCTGCACGGCCGCCATCGCGTCGGATCGGCCCAAGCGGGGCGACCACCGGGCCCATGTAGCCCTCTGGCGCGCGCAACGGCTGGTCGAATGGGAGCTACGGCTGGAAAAAGGCGCCCGCGACCGCGCCGGCGAAGAGGCGCTGGCCAGCGCGCTGATCCTCAATGCGTTGGCTCATGCTTGCGGGTTGGATGAACAGCTGCCGCTCGATCTGGGGCCGGGCGACGCGCTCACGTCGACCGAGTATGACTTTGCCGCGCTGGTGGCGCAGCTACAGCGGGGCGCTGCGCCCTATATCGGCGTCCACGATGACGGGCGAATGCGCACCACCGATGCTCACCCCCAGGTGTTGCTGTCGGGCGCGTTCAATCCGCTGCACGCCGGCCACCTGGGCATGGCGCGCGCCGCAACGCAACTGCTGGGCAAGCCGGTGGCCTTTGAACTTGCCGCCGTCAATGTAGACAAGCCGTCGCTGGCCACCGAAACGGTGCTGGATCGCATAGCCCAGTTTGCCGGGCGATATGCCGTCTTTGTGAGCAACGCCCCCACCTATGTGGAAAAGGCGCGGCTCTATCCCGGCGCAACCTTTGTGGTGGGCTACGACACGGCAGTGCGCATCTTTGAGCCGCGCTACTACGGCGGCAGCGCCAATCAGATGAACCGGGCGCTCGATGAGCTCGCCGGGCGCGGGTGCCGCTTTCTCGTGGCCGGCCGCGCCGATGCTCAGGGTATCTTTCGCGGGCTGGCTGATCTGAAGATGGCGCCGGCTCATCGCGCACTCTTTCAAGAGATTCCCGAGGCGCTCTTCCGCATGGACATCTCATCCACCGAACTGCGCGCCCGGATGGCCGACCCAATTGCCTGACTTGCATGACGAACGGGAACGCCGCCATCTTTGGCGGCTGCCAACGGGATGTTGGCGATCCCAAGCGCGCGGCGAATCTACGCTGATCAACACACACGGACCAGGAGGCGCTCTATGCCCAAAATGACTGGCGGCCAAGCCATTGTCCAATCGCTGATTGCCCACAACGTCGATACCCTCTTCGGGCTGCCCGGCGTGCAGAACGACTGGTTCTTCAACGCGCTCCACGACGCCGGCGACCGGGTGCGCGTCATCCACACGCGCCACGAACAGGGCGCCGCCTACATGGCGCTTGGCTATGCGCAATCCACCGGCAGGCCGGGCGTCTATAGCGTCGTGCCGGGGCCCGGCGTGCTCAACACGCTGGCCGCCCTCTCCACCGCCTACGCCACCAACGACAAGGTGCTGTGCCTGACGGGGCAGATCGCCTCCACCACAATCGGCCGCGGCTTTGGCCTGCTCCACGAGATCCCCGACCAGTTGGGCGCGCTGCGCGGGCTTACCAAATGGGCGCAGCGCATCAACAGCCCGGCGGAAGCGCCCAGGGTAATGGCCGAAGCCTTTCGCCAGTTGGACAGTGGCCGCCCCCGCCCCGTCGCCGTGGAGACGCCCCCCGACGTGCTCGCCGCCCAGGCCGAAGTGGCGCTGACGCCGCCGGCTGCCGATCTCTTTGCCCCGCCGGTGGACCCCGACGCGATCGCCCAGGCGGCCAAATTGCTTGCCCAGGCCAAACAGCCGCTGATCTTTGTGGGCAGCGGCGCCATAAACGCCGCCGACGCCGTGCGCGAGCTGGCCGAGCTGCTCCAGGCGCCGGTGGTCTCCAACCGCAGCGGGCACGGCATCCTCAGCAGCCGCCACCCGTTGAGCCTGCGTATGCCCATGGCCCACGCCCTGTGGGACAAGGCCGACGTGGTGCTGGCCGTTGGTTCGCGCATGCAGTGGGCGTTGCAGATGTGGGGGCACGACGCCGATCTCAAGGTCATCCGCATCGACATCGACCCCACCGAGCACCCGCGCATTGTGACGCCCGCGCTCGCCATCACCGCCCGCAGCGAAGACGCGCTGCCGGCGCTGGTCGAAGCCGTGTCGCGGCAGGTGGGCCGGCGTCCGTCGCGCAGCGAAGAGATGGAGACGCTCAAGGCCGAGGTCGAGGGGCGTTACGCCTTTCTGGAGCCGCAGATGAGCTTCCTCGAGGCCATCCGCGCCGAGCTGCCCGATGATGGCTTTTTTGTGGAAGAGATGACGCAGGTGGGCTACATCAGCCGCTTTGCGCTGCCCGTCTATGAGCCGCGCGCGTTTGTCACCTGTGGCTATCAGGGCACACTGGGGTGGGGGTTCGCCACCGCGCTGGGGGTCAAGGTCGCCCACCCCGACAAAGCGGTGCTCTCGGTCAACGGCGACGGCGGCTTTCTCTTCACCGTGCAGGAACTGGCCACTGCGGTGCAGCACAAGATCAACACGGTGACGCTCGTCTTCAACGACAACGCCTATGGCAATGTGCGGCGGATGCAGAAGCTGAACTACGACAACCGCATCATCGCCAGCGATCTGCAAAACCCCGACTTCGTCAAGCTGGCCGAAGCGTTTGGCGCACAGGGGCTGCGCGCCCATACGCCCGACGAACTGCGCGCCGCTATCCGCCGCGGCTTCGAGAGCGATGCGCCCACGCTTATCGAAATCCCCGTGGGCGAGATGCCCAGCCCCTGGCCGGTGGTCTATCTGCCGCGCTTGCGCGGGGCGCGGTGAGATTGGAGACTGGTCAGGTGCGATGCACTTTCAGAGGTGCATTGCACCTTCGGGTGACAGCCTGATCTGGTCTGAATGTAGAGCTGGAGATTGGGAGGAGTGGCTGTGAACAAGTTGACACTGTTGCATACGGCGCCGGCCAATGTGACGACCTTTGACCGGCTGCTGCGCGAGCTGGCGCCCGACATCCCCGCCGAGCATCTGCTCGACGAGAGCCTGCTGAATGATGCGCGCGCCGCGGGCGAGATCACCCCGGCGCTGGCGGCGCGGATCAGCAGCCGGCTGCTGGCGGCGGGGGACGAGAGCGCGGTGCTGCTCTGCACCTGCTCCACGATTGGCGGCGCGGCCGAGCAAGTTGTACACCCGCGCGCCGGGCGGGTGCAGCGGGTGGATCGCGCCATGGCTGAGCGAGCCGTGGCGCTGGGCGAACGCATCATCGTGGCGGCGGCGCTGGCCAGCACCCTGGCCCCCACGCGCGATCTGATCCTCGATGCGGCGCAACGGGCGGGCAAGGCGGTGACGATTCACGAAGTGCTCTGCCCCGACGCCTGGTCTCACTTTGAGCGGGGCGACTCGCCGGCCTACTGGGCCGCGGTGGCAGCTTGTCTGCGCAGCCAGGCCACACAGGGCGATGTGATCGTGCTGGCGCAAGCCTCCATGGCCGGCGCGGCCGAGCTCTGCGCCGATCTCCCCATCCCCGTGCTCAGCAGCCCGCGCCTGGGGCTGGAGGCCGCCATCGCCGCCTATCGGGCAGCCACCGCGTAGGGGTGGGTCCTGTGTTCTCATCCGCCTGCGCCCAGGCACTACATAGCGCCGCCACAGGGAATCGTGGCGTGCGACGCACTGGCCAGCGTCATTCCTGTATGACCACTCAGGTTTCGGCTAGTGCGACGCACGCTGTCGCCCCTCCACACGATTCTGTGGCGCTACCAATTCCATCCATCGTCGCCACCTCAACCCAAGGAGCTATACAAGAACCATGAAGATCACCGGTGTACGGACCAAAATTTACGGCTTTGAGATGAAACGCGCGCTGGGTGACGCCAATAGCCCGCGCGGCTGGCGCCATTCGACCCACATGGCCGTCTTTATCGACACCGACGAGGGCGTCACCGGCGTGGCGCTCGGTTCGACGAGCGCGCGCGGCCATATCCACGCCTTTGTCGAGAATCTGCTGCTGGGCAAAGACCCGCGCGGCGTGCGCGGTCTCTGGAAGCTCATGGTGGATCGGGTGTTCAAGGTCAACAACCGCGGCATCGTCAACGACGCCATCGCGTCTATCGATGTCGCGCTGTGGGACCTCAAGGCCAAAGCCAACAACGAGCCGCTCTGGAAGACGTTGGGCGCATCGACGCCGCGGGTGCGCGCCTACGCCAGCGGCCTCGACATGCCGCTTTCGGACGAGGAGATGCGCGCCTTCTACACCGAGATGGCCGGCCAGGGCATCTTCGCCGGCAAGCTCAAGGTTGGGCTGGATGCGGACGCCGACCTGCGCCGCATCGCCATCATGCACGATGCGCTGGCCACTTCGGGCAAGAAACCGGCGTTGATGATCGACTCCAACGAATATTGGTCGCCCAAACAAGCCATCCGCCACATCCGCCGTTTCGAGCGTGATTTCGACCTCTTCTGGGTGGAGGAGCCGGCCCGGCGTTGGGACTATCGCGGGCTGCGGCAGGTTTCGGAAGCGGTGAGCGCAGCCGTCGCCACCGGCGAAAACCTGGACGACGTAAGCGAGTACATGCCGCTGGTGGCCAATGGCGCCGTAGATGTGATCCAGGTGGGGACGAATGCTGGCGGCATCACCGGCGGGCTGATGGTGGCGGATCTGGCCTACGCCTTCGAGATCCCCATCTCGGTGATGAATTGCCCCGGCAGCTACATGGCCCATTTCGCCGCCGTGCTGCCCAACCACATCTGGATGGAGGTCTTCAACGCCGGGCGCACCGTGGGCATGACGGTGGACACGCGCATCGAGGATGGCTGGATCGTGCTGGGCGACAGCCCTGGCATCGGCATCACCTTCGACGAGGCCAGGCTCGACGAGTTGGCCGTGGCTGAATCCGACGCCACGCGTACGGGTCTCCCCGCCGGGCGACGCCGGGGCGCTGCGCTCTTCGAAGTCGGCCCCGACGAGCCGGATGAGTGGGCGTGAGTCGGGTATGAACGCACAACAGGGCCGTTGGAAAGACGACCTTCGCCAGCGCATCGTCGTGCTCGGCGCGATCGTTGCGCTGGTCTGGCTACTGGAGGCAGCCGATCTGCTCCTCTGGCATCTGCCCCTCGACCGCTACGGCATCCACCCGCGCACATGGATGGGCCTGCGCAATATCCTCTTTGCGCCCTGGCTGCATGTGGGGTTTGGGCATCTGGCGGCCAACACAATTCCCTTTGTGGTGCTGGGGTGGTTTGTCAGCCTGCACGGTATGCGTGCGTTCTGGCAGGTCACCGCGACCACCCTGCTGGTGAGCGGGTTGGCGATCTGGCTGCTGGGCGCGCCCAACACGGTTCACCTGGGGCTGAGCGGCATCGTCTTTGGCTATCTGGGCTATCTGCTCGTGCGCGGCTTTGTCGAGCGCAGCCTGCGCGCCGCCCTATTGGCGCTGCTGGCGCTTGCCCTCTATGGCGGCATGTTGTGGGGGCTGGTCAGTTGGGCGCCGGGTGTCTCGTGGCTGGGGCACGCCTTTGGCTTCCTCGGCGGCGCCGTGGCCGCGCGGCGGGCGAAGTAGGCTCTGTGCTGAGATGTCCACAGAACTACATCCCCACGACGGCTGGCCCCTTTCCGCGGCCACGCCGATTTGCCGCGCTGCGCCATTTCCCGTAGGATGAGGATAAATTCAAATCGTCGGATGGTGGAGAACCGGCGCACGTTTGCTTTCGACATGCCGGTTCACGCACCACGCGCCCAAACAAGGAGTATCGACTGTGCATCTCTACCTGATCCGCCACGGCCAAAGCTTTGTCAACCTGGCCGACTGGGATTGGAACGGCGGCGCCACGCTCGACCAGCCGCTGACTGACCTGGGCATGGCCCAGGCCGAGGCGCTGGCCGGCTGGCTGCCCGGCCATGTCGCCCGTGTGAACGCCCTCTACGCCAGCAGCATGCAGCGCGCCCGCCAGACGGCTGAGCCATTGTCGCAAGTGTATGATTGCCCCGTGCGCTTCGAAGACCGCGTGCGCGAGATCGGCAATAATCGCATCGACCACACCGCCTGGCCCGCCGAAGAAGCGCCCAAACGGTACAAGCAGGTCTGGGCGACGGCCCGCCCCTTTTCGCCCACCATGCACGACGCCGAGACCAGCGAATCCTATATGCATACGCGCGTGCGCGTGGGCCTCTTTATCGAGGAACTGGTGGACCGTCATCGGGGCGAGAACGTGCTGGTGGTCTGCCACGGCGGCGTCATCGACTGCGCCTTCGACCATGTCTTCAACGTTGGCCCGTGGCGACGTTGCGAAATGTGGACCAACAACACGGGTGTCACCCACTTCGAATATGTGGAACATCCCGGCCGCGAGGTCTGGCGGCTCCATTACTACAACCGCACCGACCACCTGGTTGCCGAGGGCATGGTGACGGGGTAGGACCGAAATGGGTAATGCGTAATAGGTGATAGGTGGCTATGCATTACGTGTGCTCACCCGGGTGCGATGCACATTTCACGTGCCTCGCACCGCCCGGTCACCCACATGCAGCGCGCCGTTGCACGATGGCCTCGTGGCTCAACAGCCCCAGGCCGGGGGCCCGCCGGGGTGGGATGTAATTTTCCCAGGCCCCCCCCCCCGCCCGTTCACCCCCATGCCTCGCGCCGTTCCACTTTGGCCTCGTCGATCACCAGCCCCAGGCCGGGCAGCGTGGGCAGCGCCACTGCGCCCTGTTCAGGGCGATAGATGGGGCTGTGGAAGAACTGCTTGGTCTCTTGATAGCGCAAGAGATATTCCACCAGCGGCACGGCGGCGGGCGACTGCGCCGCCGCCACATGCAGCGCCGGCAGCAGCGAATGCCCATGCGCCACCACAGGAACCTCAAACGACGAGGCCAGCGCACAGAGTTTCACCTGCTCGGTGATGCCCCCCGTCCAGTCGGGGTCATTCTGCAACACATCCACCGCGCCGTTGACCAGCAGTTCCTTGGTCTGCCAGCGGGTGTAGACATGTTCGCCCGTGGCGATGGGCACATCCGCCGCGGCGCGGATCTTGCGCAGCTCGCCCACCCGCTCCGGCGGGATCGGCTCCTCCATCCATGTGGGGTTGAGCGGGGCCAGGCCGCGCACCATCTTGGTGGCGTAACTCACATCCCATCCCATAAAGGCGTCGAACATTAGCGTATAGTGGGGGCCGACGGCCTCGCGCACCGCCTGAGCCATGGCCAGATTCTTTGCCAGCCCCCCCATGCCATCGCCCGGCCCAAAGCGGAAGAACCACTTCTGCGCCGTATAGCCGTAGCCCTTGTATTCGACGGCCACCGCGGCGGCGGCTTCGGGCGTGGTGGCAAAGCCCAACATGCTGGCGTAGGCGGGGACGGCCGCCCGCGTCGGGCCACCCAGCAGCCGGTAGACGGGCTGGCCCCATGCCTTGCCGCGCAGATCCCACAGGGCGCAATCGAGCGCGCTGATGGCGGTCATAAAGATGCCGGAACGCCCGTGGCGGTCGAGGCGGATCATCTGGTCATAGAGCAGTTCGCCCGCCAACGGGTCGCGCCCGAGCAAAAAGGGGCGCAGCGTGTGCTGAATGTGAAAGGCCTGCCAATCTTCGATGGGGCCAAAGAGGCCCGACACCCCTTCGTCGGTCTGGACCTCCACATAAAGCGCGCGTAGCGGCGCGCCCGACTGGATCGGCGCGCCCCCCGGCGTGTTCAGCTCCGGGTAGAGATCGACCGCGCGCGCCTGGCGCTCCCCCGGTGGAAAGATCGGGCCGTCATAGCGGCCATGCACGCGGAAGAGCGCAATGTCGGTAATCTGCATGGTTCACTCCTTGCCTGCTTTATTCTTTGCCGATTTCGCGTTGAATTTCGTCCACCACCTCGGCGAGCACAGCATAGGGCTGGGCCCCCGAAACGAGATATCTGTCGACAAAGACCATAGCCGGCACGCTGTTGAGCCTGTATGCCTGGGCCTGCTCGATGTCGGCCTGCACTTCGGCGACCAACGCCGGGTCGGTCAGGGCGGCGAGAAACGCCTCCCGCTCCAGCCCGATGGACTCGGCAAGCTCGGCCAACTGCGCCGGGTCATCGATGCGCCGGGCCTCCAGCCAGTGGGCCTTCATCACCGCGGCGTGATAGGCGGGGCCGGCGTCCCGGCGTTCGGCGAATTTGGCGCCAACCAATGCCGGGCGGCTGTCGAAGCCAAAGGGGCCGGGGTTCAACTCCAGCCCATACTGTTCGCGCGCAATGGCGTAGAGCCGTGGCCGGTTTGCCTCGATGCGGGCGCGATATTCGGGTGAGATGGGCGGCGCGCCCCGAGGGCGCAATTCGAACGAGCGCCAGTGGACGCTCACCGGGTGCGACTGTTCGAGCTGCTCCAAACTGGAGGCCGCGAGGAAGCACCACGGTCAGGCATAATCAGACCAGACATCGATGCGGATCGGCTCGATGGGCGATTGGGTTGGTTCGGACATGTGGGATTCTCCGCAGTGGTGATGGGAACAAGATATGTCCCCAGTATAGCAACAGCGCAGGCAAATCGAAAACCACACAATTACCCTTGCGCCGAACTTCTGTGCTATGATAGGGGCATGAGCGCCGATCATCCCACCGTGACCCAATCGTTGCCGTTGCTCGACACATTCGCCTTTAGCCAATCCAGCCTCCAGGCGTATGCCGACTGTGCGCGGCGCTTCTGGCTGGCCTATGTGGAACAGTTGCCGTGGCCCGCCATCGAAGCCTCGCCGGTGCAGGAACATGAAGCGCACATGCGGCTGGGCTCGACCTTTCACCTGTTGGTGCAGCGCGCCGAGGTGGGCATCGACCCCGAACGGTTGAGCGACGGGTTGGCCGCGCCGTTGGCCGGCTGGTTCAGCGCCTATCTGCGCCACCGCCCCACCGATCTGCCCACCCATTTTGTCGAGGTCGAGCGGGTGCTCACCATCCCCTTTCCCAACGCGCCGGCGGGGTCTGTTGGCGTGGCCGGCCAGCCTCCGTATCGCCTGGCCGCCAAATATGACCTGATCGCAGCCGAACCCGACGGCCGCGTGGTGATCATCGACTGGAAGACCACCCGCCGCCGCACCGACCCCGCCACCCTGCGCCAACGGTTGCAAACGCTTGTCTACCCCTATCTGTTGGTGGAGGCAAGCGCCGCCTTTCCCTGGGGGCCGGTGCAGCCCGAACAGGTGGAGATGCGCTACTGGTTCACCGCTGCGCCCAGCCAGCCGGTGACCATCCGCCATGACCGCCCCCGGCATGAGGCCGCGCACGAACGGCTGCACCAG
Source organism: Caldilineaceae bacterium (assembly GCA_023384495.1). Classification (GTDB taxonomy): domain Bacteria; phylum Chloroflexota; class Anaerolineae; order Caldilineales; family Caldilineaceae; genus CFX5. The sequence goes on along the minus strand of JAHDWG010000096.1, from coordinate 2,881 downwards.
TTGCTGGCCCAGATCCTGGCCGGGCGCAGCGAGGCGGATTTCCCCAAGGTGGCCGATACGCCCATCAACCGCAAGCGCTTCTGCGACTATTGCATCTATCGCAGCCGCTGCAACCGGGGTGTGATGGCCGGCGATGTGAGCGAGGTGGGCGACGCCGACGACTTTTTCGCCGTCGACCCCGACACGGCGCTGGAATTTACCCTCGAGGATCTGCCCGAACTGGCCTTCTAGCCTGAGTTCGGTTTGAGATCACGAATCTTGTAGGTCACGCCTCCGGTCGTGACCAGTCCGGCCAGAGACCGGACCTACGAAACAAAGTACAGTTTGTAATTTGTCCCATGCCACAATCCTGGACCCTGCGCCCGCCCGCCCAGCCCAGCCCCGACCTGATCGCCCTGGTGGGCAATCGCCCCTTGGTTGCCCAGTTGCTGGCCCAGCGCGGCTTCGACACGCCCGAAACGGCGCGCGCATTTCTCGACCCCACCTGGTACAGCCCGGCGCCGCCCACCGCCCTGGTCGGCGTTGAGGAGGCGGCCTGGCTGCTCCACGCCGCGGTGGCAGAGCAACAGAACATCCTCGTCTGGGGCGATTTTGATGTGGATGGGCAGACGAGCACCGCGCTGTTGGTGGCGGCGCTGCAGAAGCTGGCCGGCGTGGAGCGGGTGCGCTTTCACGTGCCCAACCGCTTCACCGAGAGCCACGGCATCCGATTGCCCATGCTCAAGGAGAAGCTGGCCGACCCGGCCTTTCGCCCGCAGTTGCTGCTCACGTGCGACACCGGCATCACCGACGCCGAGGCCGTCTGCCATGCCAAAGAGGCGGGGCTGACCGTCGTCATCACCGACCACCACGACCCGCCCGCCGAATTTCTCGCGCTCACCCCCGGCCAAGACCCGCTCTGGGGTCTCCAGCCTCCAGTCTCTATCTCTCCCACCGTCCGCTGCGCCGATGTGATTGTCAACCCCAAGCTGCAACCCGCCGGTGATCCGCTGCGCACGCTGCCTGGCGTTGGCGTGGCCTACAAGTTAGTCCAGCAACTCTATGCCCTGGCCGGGCGGGCAGGCGAAGAGCGCGAGTTCCTCGACCTGGTGGCGCTGGGGATCGTGGCCGACGTGGCCGAACAGGTGTACGACGCCCGCTATCTGCTCCAACTGGGGCTGGGACAGTTGCGCCAGACGAAGCGCTTTGGCCTGCTGGCGCTGATGGAAGTGGCGCGCCTCAACCCGCAGACGGTCAGCGCCGACTCGATTGGCTTTCAGTTGGGCCCGCGCATGAACGCGCTGGGCCGGCTCGAAGACGCCACCGTGGCCGTCGAGCTGCTGACGACGCGCGATGTCATGCGCGCCGGGCAGCTTGCCGCCCGCATGGAGCGGCTCAACCAGCAGCGCCGCCTGCTCACCAGCCAGATCACCCGCGCGGCCATGGAGATGATCGAGCGCGAGCCACAACTGCTCGACTTCAACGGGCTGGTGTTGGCGCACCCGGCCTGGCACGCCGGCATTGTGGGCATCGTCGCCTCGCGGCTGGTGGAAGAGTTTGGCAAGCCCGCAGTGCTGCTGATCACCGAGCCGGGGCAGCCCGCCCGCGGCAGCGCCCGCAGCGTCTCCGGTGTCGATATTGGCGCGGCCATCGCCGCGTGTAGCCATCTGCTGTTGACCCACGGCGGCCACCCTGGCGCGGCGGGGGTGAGCCTGCTGCCCGAAGACATCGACCGTTTCCGCCGCGAGCTGGACCGGCAGATCGATCTGCACCGCGACGAGGGCGCGCCCACCGGTCTGCTCATCGACGCCGAGCCGCCGCTGGCGCAGCTCGACCTGGAGCTTGCCGAAGCGCTCCAGCTGTTGGCCCCTTTTGGCAATGGCAACCCGACCCCGCAATTTCTGGCCCGCAACCTCACCGTGGCGGACGACCGCCGCCTGGGCGTGGAGGGGACCCATCGCCGGCTCACCGTGCGCAGCGCTGATGGGGTGAATTTGCCCGTCATCTGGTTCAACGGGGGCGATGCGGAATTGCCCACCGGCGCGCTCGACCTGGTCTATACGCTGGGGGTGAACGAATATCGTGGGGAGCGCAACCTGCAACTGGGCTTTGTCGCCGTGCGCCCCGCTGAAGTTGAGCCACTGGCGGTTCATGCGCCGGCAGCGCGCAGCCTCCCCATCCACGACCTGCGCCATCAGGCCATCCGCACGGGCGACCTGCCCGCGCCCGACCAGGCCCTCTGGTATGCAGAGGGGGACCAGCTCAGCGAAACCGCCGGCGACATCCCCTTTGCCCCACGCACCGCCTTTGTCCACGCCCCGCCGGGGCAACCGCTGGTGCTCTGGAGCATCCCCCCATCGTCCGAGCTGCTGCACTGGCTGGTGGAGAGCGCGGCGCCATCAGCGATCTACCTCTGTGGCCAGCTCACCAGTGACGACTCGGCGCCGGGGGTGGTGCGCCAGGTGGGCGCGCTGTGCAACTATGCGTTGGCGCGCGACGGGCGGCTCGACCTGGCGCGCATGGCCGCCCGGCTGGGCGTCACGGAGAGGGTCATCCGCACAGCGCTGCTCTGTCTGGCCCGCCGCGGCCTGATCGAGCTGGTGGCGTGGGGGGATGACGGGGGCGCGGTCGATCTGCTGCGCATTGCGCGGGGCAGCGGCTCACCCGACTGGGAGCGGGCCCGGCAGCGATACACCGAGCTTGCCGACCAACTGACCGAGGTGCGCGCCTGGCGTCGTTTCTTCCTGCGCGCGCGCCTGAGTGAGCTGGGCGTCTGAGGATTGATGGTGTGACCGGACCGTCTCTGACGAGATGTTCGCTCGACATACGAACCATCCTACCGGATCTAGCTGGCTGCTGTTCAACAGTTGTTTCTGCCCCTATTCCCTGCTATAATCGAGGC
>JAHDWG010000677.1 GCA_023384495.1 Caldilineaceae bacterium | reverse complement strand
GCTCACGGTCGGCCCGCCCGATACGCGCCTCTTCCAGCCCGGTGGTGAAAAAGGCGAGGAGCAGCGCATCGTCGGGCAGCGCAGCCTGCGCGTCGGCCAGCGTTGCGGGCGTCGCTGCTGCCGGCGGCAGCAGCTCCAGCGAGCCGGCGGCCAGCATGTCGAGAAAGGCGCGAGCGCGGGCCCGTTCGACCAGGTCGAAGGCAACGGCGGGTTGCTCCAGCTCAAGCGCAAGCAACACGGCGTGGGCGTAGATATCGGCAATCGTCGAGAAAAAGCCAGCGCGGCCGCTCTCCGATGAGATCCCGGCCCGCAGGCTCTCGACAAGCGCAAGCGCGGCCAGGAGATGGGCCAGCGCCTGCTCAGGCTGGCCCATCTCCCCCGCCAGCAGCCCCAGATCGGCGAGCGCATCGGCCATGAGCGCCCTGTTCTCGTAGCGGCGGAAGAGCGCCAGCGCCTGCTCATAGGCCTCTTTAGCGTCCGCCCAGTGCGCCGGGCCGAGCTTTTGGTGGATCTCGCCGCTGTTGAGCAGGCTGACGCCGATGCCGTGCCAGTCGTCGAGCTGGCGGCAGATGGCCAGATCGCGCTGGTAGCAGGCAAGCGCCTCGTCCAGATGTCCCAGATACATGTGGAGGCTGCCCAGTTCGTTCCAAATGGAGCCAGCCAGCCAGAGCACATCATCCGCCGGGGCGCCGTCGAGGAACGGCTCGACGAGGGTCAGCGCCCGTTCGGCGCAGGCGACGCCGCGTTGTAGTTCGTTGACGCCATATTCGCCATGTACAAAGCCATTTTCGTAACAGATCGCAATATGTTTCCATGCCTTCGCTGCTTCCAGCGGCTGGCCGTGCATCTCGGCGTGCTCCCGCGCCTGTTCGAACGCGGCAATCGCCTCTGGCCAGCGCGCCTGTGCGTCATAAGCGCGGGCCAGTGCATAGAGCACGCGCCCACGCAACTCCGGCGGCAAGGTCTCCTCCAGCAGGGATGCAAAGAGACGCTCCGCCTCCGCCCAGTCGTTTGCTTGCTCGAAGGCGAGGATGCCGCGCAGGTACAGACACCAGGCGCGCAGCGAGCGGTCTGCCTGGGCGGCGCTTTCCAGCTCCTGGAGCAGGCGCCGGCATTCGTCCAGCCGGCGCATCAACACTGCCTCGAGGAACTGGTCGATCTGGGCGCGAGGATTGATTTCGGTCATAGCCTCGTAGGTCGCCCTATCAGGGCGGCGTAGCGACTCACGTATGAGGTACAATTGTCACGCTGCTAGCGTGACCTATAGTAGATTGCTGGGTTTAGGAACGGATTATTTTAGATGATGCACCGCACACATCCAAGGGCCGGCGTCCACCGGCTCCTATGGCTGTCTCTCCTGGCTGCCTGGCTCGGGCTTGGCATGAGCGCCGCGCTGGCCAATTCTACAACCGACCCGCCGCCGGCCCCAACCCCGATACCCCTTGAGACGCCGGTTCTTCCCACAACGGGGGCCGCCGCGCAGGGCGCCGGCTTTGCGCCCTTCCTGAACGTCGTCCCGTCCCAGGATGGAACCGGCCTGCTCGTCAGCGCTGGGGGTGTGGGCCAACTGCCGGGCGAAGTCTTTGCCAACGTGGGCATTGGCCCTACGGGGCGCAAAGGCGGCTGGACCATGACCTACTCCGACACGGTGGAAGCCTATGTGGCAAATGTGGTTGGCTTTTCGCCTACGCTCTCCGAAGAGGGCAGCATCAACATCACGACAACCACGGGGCTCCAGACGGGCGACGTCTCTTTCCTGCGCGCCTATGTGCAGGCGGGCCTTGAGCGCCCTTTGGATATTGACAGCGCCGACGGCAACCTGCGCCTTACCATTGCCAATACCGACACCTTTGCCACCGAGGTCTACGTTGCCGTGGCGCCCAGTTACGGCCCACCCGGCCCGCTCCCCGCCGGGTATCGGACGGTCACCAGCTTCTACAGCGTGCGCGCTTCCGGCGCGATTGCTCAGGTCGAGCGGCCCATGCTGTTGCGCCTCTTCTACAACCAGACGACCCTCGCCGGGGCCGACCAGCGCACCCTGCGTATCCTCGCCTGGGACGCCTTCACCGGGCAGTGGGAGGAGATGGGCGGTCGCCTGTTGGCCGAACAGCAGGTCAAGGTAGCGGCCATCCACCGCTTCACCACCTACGTGCTGGCGGCGACCACCACCTGGCATGACACGTTCGACGATTTCGATGGCATCGACTTTACCCGCAGCAGCAATGTCACCAATAGCGGCGCGCCGCAGAATCGCACGATGGTGCTGCGCAATACCCCCGGCGAAGGTGTTCTGGTCTCGCAGCCCATCACGCCGCCGGCTGGTTTCACCGAGTGGGGGATCATCGCCTACGCCAAAAGCGATGATCCCCCGGCCACAAGCTTGAC
>JAHDWG010000095.1:17731-20079 GCA_023384495.1 Caldilineaceae bacterium | reverse complement strand
CTCGTTGAAATTGCAGGCGACAGTGCGCTGATCTTCCCGGCGCGGGATGCAACGGGGTTGGCTTCCGGCCTGCAGCAGTTGTTTGCCCACCCAGACGAGCGCCTGGCGCGGCGTCAACGGGGGCTGGCGCATGTGCAGGCGTTTACATGGCGCCGCACCGCCGAACAAACGTTGGCGGTCTATCGGCGGATGAGGTGACTGCTGCCTGAACGCCTCTTTTTTGCTTGCAGGGCAATCGCGGATTTCGCTGTCAGTCAGTCTCAGGTCTTAACCCTACCCGCTTCACGTTCGCGATTGCCCTTTTTTGCCCGCTTCTTTGGTTGTTTGGTTGAATGTGATACACTATTCTTCCTATGCTCTATTCGCATGCCCAGTCGGTGCGCTGCACCGTTTGCTAACAGTTACGCTCAAGTTCCGCTCGATGTTGTCAACTAAACTGAGCTCTGTTTCAAAGCCGGAGTCACTTGAGGGAGTAAGCATCTTCACAAAGTCCGGTTTTCAAGTCAACCGCAGTATAAACCGAGTTCGGCTTGAAAACGACAGTTTTGCCGCCGCAGAAACCGTTATTTTCAAACAACGATGAGTATAAAACGCGCATCGCCATGGCTTCGCTGAAACCGATTGATCTTGCCGAGCTATCGACGCAGGAGAAGAGCCGCCCTCGCGCCAGTCGAATCGAGAGCGGCATCGTCGGCCTGATTCGTCGGGTTGACCCGCGAGCCTGGCGTTATCTCCTTGTGCTCTCTGATGCGCTTTTGATTCTGGCCGCCTTTGCCGTGGCCTATTATTTGCGCTACCAGTTGCAATGGTTCCGCGCCGTGGATAATGCGAACCAATTGACGTTGCGCGACTACGCCCCCTTTGCGTTGGCGTCGGTGCTACTGGTGCTGTTGGCGTTTCGGTTTTCGGGCATCTACCCCTATCGCAGTGGCCGCAGCCCGATTGAAGAGACTTACGCAATTGGCACCGCCACGACGTTGGGCGTGGTTGTGCTGATTGTGGTGAGTCTGGCGGTGCGCCAGGTGCTCTACAGTCGTCTTATCTTTCTCTACACGGCGATTTTGGTGACGATCTTTTTGGGGCTGAATCGGATGAGCATCAGCCTGGCGCGCAGCTATTTGCGCCAGTATGGCATTGGCGTGCAGCGCGTACTGTTGGTGGGGGCCGGCGAAGTCGGGCGGATGGTGATGCGCACGGTGGCCGCCCGCCCTGATCTGGGCTACTCGCTGGTCGGTTTCATGGATGACCACCCCTCGAAAGGCACCACCGATATCGGGCCGTTTCGCGCCCTAGGCCCGGTGGAGAACCTGGAAGAGGTGGTTGCTGAACATGCGACCGACAGCGTTATCATCTGCTTGCCCTGGCAGAGCCACCGCACCATCCAGCGGCTCTTGCGGATCTGTGAGCAGGCGGGTGTACGCGCCCAGGTGGTGCCCGACTTTTTCCAACTGACCAAAGACCAGCTCCATGTGGAAGTGCTCAACGGAATTCCGCTGTTGAGCACGCGCGCCATCTCGATTCAGGGGTGGAACCTGGTGATCAAGCGCGCCACCGATCTCATGCTGGTGGTGGTGCTGGGTGCGTTGGCGCTGCCGCTGATGGCGCTGATTGCGCTGGCGATCCGGCTCGATTCGCCGGGGCCGATCCTCTATGCACAGTGGCGCATCGGGCGTAACGGCAACCCGTTTCGCTGTTTCAAGTTCCGCTCGATGATCGAGGGCGCCGCCGAGATGCAAGTGCATCTGGCCGGCCTCAACGAAGCGAGTGGGCCGCTCTTTAAGGTGCGCGATGACCCACGACGGACGCGCGTAGGGCGCATTCTCCGTCGCTTCAGCCTGGACGAGCTTCCGCAGCTTTACAACGTGTTGCGGGGCGAAATGAGCCTGATCGGACCGCGCCCGAATCTGCCGCACGAGGTGGAGCAATATCAAGAATGGCACAAAAAGCGCCTGGCGACCAGCCCGGGCGTCACTGGGCTATGGCAGGTGAGCGGGCGCAGCGACCTGACTTTTGACGAAATGGTCTTGCTAGACATTTATTATGTGGAGAACTGGAGCCTGGCGCTCGACTTTAGCATCTTGCTCCGTTCGATTCCCGCTGTGCTGTGGGGGCGCGGCGCGTATTAAACCGCGGTTGCTTTGAAAACGCGCATGACAGTTGGCTGGATAAACAAGAAATCTCGCGTTTTCAAACAGAGCAAAGTATTGTATGACTCGAACTCATGAAGCGTATTCTCATTTTGATGAGCAACACGGGCGGAGGCCACCGGGCCAGCGCCGAGGCCCTCAAAGCCGGTTTTGTTGACCAGTTTGGCGACGGTTTTCAGATTGACATCATCGACCTGCTCA
>JAHDWG010000095.1:0-17721 GCA_023384495.1 Caldilineaceae bacterium | reverse complement strand
TGAATCAACTTCCGCCACTCTACCCATGGATCGCCAACAATACCCCGTGGTTTTGGGGGCTGCTCTTTGAGAGTGGAAATTACCCCAATTCGGTGCGCCGCCTGGTCAACGCCTTGGCTCGCTACACTGCGCCGCGGGTGAGCCAGGCGATCGCCCATTTTGCGCCTGACCTCATTGTGTCGGTCCATCCGCTGGTGCATGAAATGACCTTCTCTGCGCTGCGACGGCTGCGCCGCAAGGTGCCGGTGACAACGGTCGTCACCGACTTGGCGACAGCGCACCCGCTCTGGTATCACCCTGCGGTGGAATGCTGCTTTGTGGCCAGCCATGAAGCCTATCAGATTGGGCGCCAGGCAGGGCTGCAGCCGGCTCAGTTGCGTCTCTCGGGGCTGCCGATTCGGCCGGCGTTTGCCCGCCCACCTGCCCCCGCGGCGTCGCTGCGCAGAGAATTGGGGCTGCATCCAGAGTTGCCGACGGCGTTGCTGATTGGCGGCGGGGATGGGATGGGGCCTGTGGCGGCAATCGCACAGGCGGTAGCGCACCGCCTGTCGGCTAACCGTCGCCCGTTGGGGCAATTGGTGATAGTTTGTGGGCGGAATCGACGGCTGCGTGAACATTTGAGCGCGATGCAGTGGCCCATTCCCACGGTGATCAACGGCTTTGTCGAGAATATGCCGATATGGATGAATGCATCCGATTGCATTATCACCAAAGCCGGGCCAGGGACCATTGCCGAGGCGCTGGTCTGCGGGCTGCCAATCATCCTGAGTGGCTTTATCCCCGGCCAAGAAGAGGGAAACGTGCCCTTTGTGGTAGAAAATGGCGTGGGCCTCTATAGCAAAGACCCCAACGCGATTGCGGCAACGGTCTGGCATTGGTTTGGGCCCGGCGCCGACCAGCGGCGACAGATGGCCGAACAGGCGCGCCAACTCGGTCGCCCCCACGCAACTTATGAGATTGTGCAAGCGCTGGCCGAGCTCGTTGCCGAGCCGGTCGCCATGCGGCGCTCGGCTTGATGCCCATCCGCATCGATGCCCATCCGCATCATGGTTGTGGGCGAACACAGTGCGGCTTGAGCCAGTACCTCGTTCCGTAGGCGCGCTGCTCTTAGCTCCACATCTCGCGCAGATTTTCCCATAGGATATACGCCCCGGAGATCAGTACGAGCAGAATGATGATGTGCCAGAAGAATTCGTAGATCAGCACCAGCGTGGCGATGATGCTCAGGCTGATGGTCAAGCTGGTGATAAGACGCCCCAGCCCACCCCGAAAACCCGCCTCGATCAGTGTATAGAGCACAATCGCAGCCAGCAATCCCAAAAAGAGATGCTGACGCGCCAAGACCACCAGTCCCACAATGATCACCATCATAAGGCCAACACTGAGCGCGGCCCACAGTTCGGCCAGCCGGCTAAAGCGCAGACGGGCCTCAGTGGCCGGATGATGGGGCCGACGCAGGTGTGCGCGCAGTGGCCCCAGCTCGCCGGCGCGCACTTGATCCGCATAGAGGGCCAATGCGTCGAGCAGCGCCTGCCCCGTTGTGACTTGGCGCCGCAACCGGTCGAGTTCCTGGCCGACGACGCCCATCTGTCGGTGATAATCGGCATAGAGCCTGTGCAGGTGAGGCTGTGTGCGAATAGCGGATGCCCGTGTCCCCAACCCTTTGAGCTCTTCCGTCTTGGTTCGAATTTCTTCCCATAGATGCTGTTGTTGGGCGCGCAGGTTCGCCTGCTCGGCCAGCAGTTGCCGCTCAAGTTCGTCTGATGGGGCCACTTTGTCAAGCCCGGCCCAGCCGACAGGGTCATACCAGGCGCGGCGCACGCTGCCGTCACGGTTGTACATTGGCCCCGCCGGCGCATCTTCGCCGGCAAATGGGTCTTGGGTGTAGAGCCCCCAGAGCCCACGATACTGTGTCACCCATGCAGGCGCCGGGTTGAAAACACAGGGTTCATCCCACTCCAGCCCTTGCCCTGGCCCCAGGGCGACACCGTCGCCACGCGCATAGTCGACAAAGGGGATGCGAAAAATGTTGTGGGGTGTGTTGGCAGTGGTAGTTGCGCCGCCTTCGGTGTATTGGCGGAGCCGCAGCTGCCAGAAACGCAAAAAGCGGTCGGTGGCGCGCACCAACGGCGCCAAGAAGGGCAATTCGATTTCGGTGAGATACTCGCCGGCCTGAAAATAGCAGGCATGAGAACCAGCGCCCACATAGATCACGGGGTGCTCGCCTACCTTTTCCACTTCGGGGTCGTTCCAGCGGCGGCGCAGATCGTCGCCCTGGTAATCATGCGACGCATAGGCGACCCACTCTGGGGTCACAGCCCCTGTCTCATCATGCTGTGAGAGATAGATACAGCACATCTCCCAATCGGCTTCGTGATCATTGGCGCCAAAGAAGCCCGAACGCCAGTTGTTAAAGAGATAGAAAAACCAATATTGGAGCACCACCCAACCGTCTTCGCGCACCACGCGGCCATAGTAGCGGTAGTGCGGCTGCTCGTCCATCATATGTTGATAGGCGCGCGCGGCGACGGCGGCCTTATCGCCGGGAACGCGGCCACGCGCCAGCAGCGAGATCGAAAAGAGCGCATCGATGAGCCGCGAGCCGTAGCCGACGCGCGCCAGCCGCCCGGTGCCTGCATGAAAGCCTTCGGTGAGGGAGGGCTTTTCGCGGCGGGGATCCACCATCTGCATGGCGGCTTCGAAGGGTTCCACCAGACGCAAATAGTGAATGGTGCCAAATTCATCGGGATAAGGCTGCGCCAGCCGCGCCAGATCGAGCTGTTCGACCGGCACCAACTGGCTGGCAACCGCATTGGGGCGTTGCACCCACAGGCTACACGCTTCCACATAGGGTTCAACGCTCATGGGGAAGAAACGTTCGCCCCGAGTAAAGCGCAAGATCGGTTCATAGCAGCGCAACAGCGCCCGGTCAGTCAACTGGTTGTTCATGGTGATGGTCAACCAGCGGCATTGGGCTGATGCCCTCGATCCGCTCAAACGCAGCCAGATCGTCGGGGTCGGGGCGGGCGGGCTTCGCCAGGAATGCGGTTCGTACGTCCGACGTGTTGAGGTAGAGCACGAGGGTAACGGAAAAGGCCATGAGCGCATAGAGCCACGGCGACTGGCGGAGGTAGGAGGTGGTCATAAAATAGACCCACAGATAACAAAAAAGCATCATGCCTTGTAGAATCATGGCTGCCAGCCAGGCAATCCGCTGCTGAAAAAAGAGCGAAACCGCCACCAACAGCAAGATGATCGACAAGGGCGCCAGGGCTCCGGTAAAGAGCACTGTGTCCAGCGCGTCCACCGATAGCCCTTCGGAGGCCAACTCTGCATCCCAGTCAAACTGGGTCACCCAATAGGCAATTAGGCTGATGAGCACCACCGCTTGAATCACCATCAACAGACTGATGGCGCGGATGGGCCATGGATTGGGTGTCGTAATCGTGTCTTCAGCGGAGAGCATACGTGTAGCATACTGCAACGTGACGAAAAATTACAAATGGCCACCTCAAATGCCGGGCTGCCAGAGCGGCTCAGGCGTGTTGCGGATGTGGTTTTCGTAGCGCGCCATGACAAAGAGCGCGTCCGAAAGGCGGTTCAGATAGGGCAACACCTGCTGGCCGATGGCCTCTTCGCGGGCCAGGGTGGTGGCCTCGCGTTCGGCGCGGCGACAGATGGTGCGCGCAACCTGGAGCTGCGCGGCGCCCAACGAACCGCCGGGCAAGATAAAATTCTTCAGTGGACCCACCACATCGAGCAACTCATCGATCAGCGCCTCCAGCGCTAGCACATGGCGTGACTCGATTGTGGGTAGGTTGTAGCGCGCTTTGTCCTCTTCATAAAAGCAGAGGTCAGAGCCGAGGTCGAAGAGTTGGTTTTGGATGGCCGGCAACAGATCGGCCAACCGAGCACAGAGGCCGTGCGCCAGCGCAACGCCAATGGCCGAGTTTAGCTCGTCGACTGTGCCGTAAACCTGAACGCGCAACGTATCTTTGGGCACACGCTGCCCACCCCCTAGCGCGGTTGTGCCGGCATCGCCGGTTTTGGTGTAGATTTTGGTCAAACGGGGCATAGCGTACTCCTGTAATTTTCTTGCTATTCGATTAACGACGAATCTGACGAATCTATTGACGATGAAAAGGGCGCGTACAGCAGGAACACAGAGTACACCGAGGCAACGCGGAGCACACAGAGGGTTTGGCCCACCGAACGAGCCATCGCGTTTTTCTCAGTGTTCTCCGTGCAATCTTTGCGCCCTCTGTGTGCCGCTGTTCTGCCCTGTTTTCAGAGCAGCGCGCCCGCCCACCCGGTGGATGTAACCAACCCGGCGATGCGGTCTAGCTCCTGATCCAGATGGGCGGCCCAGTCGATGGCCTGGCCCCGCCAGCCAAGCTGGTCGAGAAACCACTGACAATACGACCGGTTTTCCAACAGCCCATGCAGATAGACGCCAATCAGGTTCCCCTGCCGCCAGCCAAGCCCGCCAGGCAGATGCGCCTGTGCCTGGGGGCCTGCTTCCGTCCTGCCGTGGTGGATCTCATAGCCGTGCACAGTGCGCCCGTTCCACTCAATGGCGCGCTGGCGGGTGATCTTGTGCGGCGCCAGCGTGGTCGTCAGGTCGAGCAGCCCCAGCCCGGCAATGTCGCCCCCTTCCAGCCCGCCGGGGTCGAGCAACTGGCGGCCCAGCATCTGCATCCCCCCGCACACGCCCAGGATCAATGCGCCCGCTGTGGCGGCTTCGAAGACCGCACGGTCCAGCCCCTCGCCACGCACATAACGCAGGCTCTGCGCCGTGTTTTTGCTGCCGGGCAGGATCACGGCGTCGAAGCCGGCAAGCGATTGCGGCGTGCGCACGGGCGTCACCGTCACCCCCGGCGCGTGGATCAGCGGGTCGAACTCGTCCAGGTTGCTGGCGTAGGGGTAGAGCAGCAGCGCGATGTTGACCTGCCCGGCCACCGGTTGGGCGCGGTGATGAAAGGCGTCCTCGTCGGGCAAGGTGTGGCGCGTCATGGGCACAATCGCCACGGTGGGGATGCCGGTGCGCGCCTGGAGCCAATCCATGGCGTTGCCCAGCAGCGCCGGGTCGCCGCGAAACTTGTTGAGCACAAAGCCTTTGATGCGCGCCTGCTCCGCCGGCTCCAGGCAATACCAGGTGCCGAGCAGGTGTGCAAAGGCGCCGCCGCGGTCGATGTCGGCGGCCAGATAGACATCGGCCTCGCATTCCAACGCCACGCGCATGTTGACAATGTCGCTGGCGCGCAGATTGACCTCCGCCGGGCTGCCCGCCCCTTCGATGACCACCTGGTCAAACTCGGTCAGCAGGCTGTGCAGCGCCTGGCGGACAAGCGGCCAGAGATGCTCCTTGCGCGCCAGCCAGGGCAAGGCGCTGATGTCTGGGTCGAAGCGTCCCAGCGTGATGACCTGGCTATAGGTGTCGGCGCTGGGTTTGAGTAAGACCGGGTTCATGCGCGCTTCCGGTGTCACGCGGGCGGCCAAGGCTTGCAGGTACTGCGCCCGCCCGATCTCCAGCCCGTTGGGGGTGACGGCGGCGTTGTTGCTCATATTCTGCGCCTTGAAGGGGGCCACGCGCAACCCCTCATTGGCGAAGTGGCGGCAGAGCGCCGTTGCCAGAAAGGACTTCCCGGCGTCGCTGGTGCAGCCCATGATCATGATTGGTCGTCTTGGCATAGGGATCACGAGTTTTCGATCACGTTGAACGGGGGGATGATGAAAATGATTGGGGCTGCTTCACATGCTCGATCATCTCAGCCAGGGAATCGTATCGCCACTGCCGCCCCGGCGCGATCAGTTCCCAGCCGGCGCCGTTGACGCGCACATGCAGCGGCGCCTCGCAACGCTCGGCCACTACCTTGTAGCCGATGCGCTCCAGCGCGCGCGCCGTCCACTGGGCGGCCAGGCCGTCGCCGCTGAGGCCAATCGGCCCGCAAGGCTCGCGCTGTAAGCGGAACGAGCCGGAGGCCGGGTCGAACTCCACCCCCTCTCGGGCAAAGGTCTGGCGCAACGCGCCGTTGAGCGCCAGCTCTTCGGGGATGCCAGTGGTCAGGTGGCCGCTGGCCGAGAGCAGCCAGAGCCGGTCGGCAATGCGCAGCGCCAGGTCGAGGTCGTGGGTCGAGATGAGAATGGCGCGTTGGGTCGTATAGGCCAGGGCCGCCAGCAGGCGCATCAGCTCGACGCGCCGCGGCAGATCGAGAAACGCGGTTGGCTCGTCGAGGAGCAGCACGGGCGCTTCTTGGGCCAGGGCGCGGGCGACCATGATCTTTTGCCGCTCGCCGTCGCTGAGCTCGACCACCGGCCGGTTTGCCAGCGCCACCGCGTCGACGGCGGTGATGGCATGGCGGACAGCCGCTTCGTCGGCGGGGGTGAGCTTGCCCTGCCAGTTGGTATAGGGGTGACGCCCCAACGCCACCAGCGCATAGGCCGACAGGTTGCCCACATCGACGCGCTCGGTGAGCACCACGGCCAGGCGTCGCGCCAGCGCGTCAGGCGATAGGCGCTGGAGCAGTTCGTCGCCCAGGCGCACGTCGCCCTGGATTGGCTTTTGCAGCCCGGCCAGGGTGCGCATGAGCGTGGACTTGCCCGCGCCGTTGGGGCCAATCAGCGCCACCAGTTCACCGGCGCGTAGGGCCACATTGATCCCCGACGCCACAATCTTGTGCGCCGCCCTTGATGCCGTATACCCAACGGCCAGGTCATGGGTGGTGAGTTGAAGTGTGTTGGTGTTCATCGCGACTTGATCTTTCTCACCCAGCAAAGGCAGCTTTCATCTGCCGCTGGCGCAAGATCACCCAGACGACCACCGGAACGCCAAAGAGCGCGGTGATCACGTTGAGCGGCAGCACATATTGGCTGCCGGGCATCTGCGCAATCCGATCCGCCACCAGCGCCAGGCAGCCGCCCAGCAACATGCTGGTGGGGATGAGGACGCGATGGTCGGCGGTGTTGAAGAGGCTGCGGCAGAGGTGGGGCACGGCCACGCCCAGAAAGCCGACCGGCCCGCAGAAGGCAGTCACCGCGCCGGCCAGCAGCGATGCGCTGACGATGAGCCAGACTTGGGCGCGGCGCACATTTAGCCCCAGGGTGCGCGCATAGGTTTCGCCCAGCAGCAGCGCGTTCAGGGTTTTGGACATGAGCGCGCCAATCGTCAGCCCGATTACGAGGGTCGGCGCAAAGATGCGCATCTGGCTCCAGGTGACGCCGCTAAAGCTCCCCGCCGACCAAAGAACAAAGGATTGGATTCGTTCGGGGAGGCTAAAGTAGATGAGCAGGCTGACCAACGCGCTCGTCAGGTAGCCGAACATAAGTCCCAGAATCAGCAGGGTGATGGTGTTCTGCACCCGCCGCGCCACCACGAGGATGGCGAGCAGTGTAAAGGCGGCGCCCAGCCCGGCGGCTGCCGCCAGCCCCAGATCGCCCATGAGACCCAGCCCGGATACCAGCAGCGAGCCGGTTGCGCCGATCCCAAGCACCACAAGCGCCACCCCCAGGCTGGCCCCCGAACTGACCCCCAGCGTATAGGGGTCGGCCAAGGGGTTGCGGAAGAGTGTCTGCATCTGCAACCCACTGATCGCCAATGCTGCGCCGCTCAGCGTCGCGGTCAGCGCCTTGGGCAGGCGGAACTTGAGCACGATGTCGGCCCAGGTCACCCGGTCCGGCGCGCCGCCCACAAGGATACGCAGCACATTGTCCAGCGGGATCTGGACTGAGCCTACGGCCAGGCTCAACAGGAAGAGCATTGCCAATAGCCCGATGAGCGCGGCGAGACTGAAGCGACGCAGACCCAGCCGGGGCCAGGGATGGTCTGAAACAGCAGAAGTTGTCATGGGCTGAGCCTACTTGAGTTGCTGATAATAGACCAGTTCATGCTCGGGCAACAGGTCCGGGTGCAGGATTTTGATGAGATCGGCCAGCACCACATCGGGGTTGGCGCTGCCGCTCTCGTAGTAGTCGTTGCCGCCGTTCTCGTTGACCCGCACATTGTTGTTCCATATCTGGCCGTTCTGAAAAGCTTTGAAGTCGGCGTAGCGGGCGTCTTGGGCGAGCAGATCATCCAGACTGCTGGTGAAGCCCAGGTTGACCCAGACATCCGCATCGTGCGCCCGGTCAAAAACGGCCTCAAATGAGAGGGGCGTGCTGCCGCTGGATGGCTCGTCGGCCCAGAGGTAGTCGCCGCCGGCATCGGCCAGATAGCGAGCCATGTAGCTCTGACCGCCTGGCATGTACCATGTGCCCTGGAAGACGGTGTCGGCAAGGATGGTCGGCTTGTCGGTTACCTGTGCGGAGCGCGCGGCCAACGCCTCATAGCGAGCAGCGGTTTCGGCGAATGTGTCTTCGGCGGTCGCCTCCTGGTTGAAGAAGAGCGCAACGAACTTGAGCCACTCGGTGCGCCCCAGCGGATGGTTATCGAGCCAGCTTCCCTCGACCACCACAGGCAACCCGGCTTCGCGCAGCTTGGGGTGGGCGTCATAGTCGAGCGAACCGGCCGCGTAGGTGAGGATCAGATCTGGCTCCAGGTTGAGCGCCTCCTCCACGTTGACATATGCGCCGTAGCCGATGTAGCCGAGCTGGCCGGCCTCGGCCATGGCGCGCACCGCTTCATTGTTGACATAGGTGATGTCATCCAACCCCACCAGGCGGTCGAGGACGCCGAGCCGTTCGAGCACGGGCAGATAGGTGGTGGACATGCCCACGAAGCGCATCACGGGCACTTCGATGACCTCTGCCGCCTCAAAGCCAGCGGGGGCGGGCGCGCCGCACTGGACGAGTGCGTAACGCAGTGGTTCTTGCGCACCTTGCCAGGGGGTTGCCACAGTCACAACTTTGTAGTGGCCGTGATATTCCACCGTGAAGCCGTCGGTGTAGGTGGGGGCCAGCTTCTCGGGAAAGTAATCGAGTGTAGGGTCAAAGCCCTCGATACACCCGTCAGTCAGATTGGCAGTGGGGGCGTCCGATGTAGCGGTGGTTGGCGCCGTGGGCGCCGGCGCCTCTGCGACTGGTTGGCAGGCGACCAGAAACAGAGTGATGATGATCGTGAAAGATAATCGTTGATGGTTGTTCAAGGTCGCGTATCCTTTCTTTCTTTTGTTATGGCTGTGCTTCCGGCAATCTTGCAGCCGGCGCATACTCAGAACCGTCACCGATCCGATTACTACAACGAGACTTCGCGTGACGGACCCAGTCCGACCTCTGGGAGGCGATCACAAATCGTCTGGTTGAGAAAGTTGATTCCGGTCACCTCCCGGAGGTCTGGGCGGCAACAATCATCAAAGTCTCGTTGTCGTACTATCGCCGGAACTTTGAGTGGACCGATAGAGGGCCGGCGGCTGGGCAGTCAAGTGATGAAAGATATAATCGACCACCGGCTGGCCGCCGATGAGGTGCTCTGCGATAATGCGGTCGAGCACCGCCTCGTCCACGTGGTGATACCAGACCCCGTCGGGGTAGACGACCAGGAGCGGGCCGTTGTAGCAGACGCCCAAACAGGGAGTCAGCCCGCGCTTGATGCGTTCGGGGTTGTCGTAGCGTCCCCACTCACCCAACTTGCGCGCCAGGCTCTGGTAAAGCCTGGCGGCCTGGCCGGTGGGGTCACAGTATTTGCCTGTGCAGAGAAAAACGTGCCGTGAATACGGCGCCTGATTGGGTGCATCCAATTGAATCATGCGTCTCTATCCAATAGGACGTACGCAAGCATTGACTGACGGTTTGTTCGTTGACAAATCTGTCTCTCCTGATAACCATCAGGCGCTGCGTAAGTCATGTCCAGATCACTGCCTAGATAGCGCTGGCCCTCGTCGAAAATTAAGGGATCAAAAAACCCGCCAATCGGCGGGCTGGGTGCAAGAGATACGCTTGACGCCTGGCCCACCTTTTTCCACGAAGGCGGCACACAAGACAGCCTGCACAGCCATACTGCGGCTGAGCAGATCCTTTCCGTCAAGGCGGGTAATCGGGCTTGCTAATGGTCAATTGTGAACGGTCAATGCTCAATTTTCAATGAGTGCTTGTCAAGCTTGACTCATTAACAAGTGACCATTCACATTGATTATTAGCTTACCGTTGCGGGACAGCGCCGGACTGGTTCGTGTTTGACTCTGCTTTGTCGCTGAACGACAATCGCAAGATCAGACCAAACTTCACCGGTCTTCCCCCATTGTGCGCTTTGCATCCGGGCAAAAAGCCGAGCCAAAGGGCGTTGCGTTTGCAACGGCCATTGGGGCGGGTCGTAGCGCACCATGACGGCCTGTGTTTGTAATTGTGACGTGAGTATAGCAGATGGCCATGTGTGTGTCAACGTGTGCGGCGGTCGTTGGGTGATGGTAGTCGTTCTGTCTGCCTTGGTTGATTGTGATCGTTTGCGCTAATCGTGTAGAATGGGCGTTGTTACATGGTTTGATCTTGTGGCGTGAGCGTCTATCTTTCGTGATCCGTAGGCTCCGTCATGATCAGTCGATGTGATCGATAAGCTTCGATACACTTGAAGCACTGACCGGATCAACGCGTACGCGAAACGAGAAGCCACCTTGGCTCCTGAGCTTCCGACACCGGACTTTCTGGAAACACCCGACGACCCCACGCTGCTCGACCTTGATCCCGACGCTGATGGCTCAGCTGGCCCGTCATTGCCGATTATTCTTTTCAGCGCGGCGAGTGGGATCGGTGCGGGGATCATTGCGTTCTATATCACCCATCGTCTATTGCTCCTGAACCCGCCCCTCAGCGCAGGCCTTGCGACGTTATCGATGCTGGGCACATTGGGCGTTACCAGTGGGGGGCTTTCTGTGTTGATTCGCGCCAATCCGCTGGTCAATATCGGGTTTAGCTGTGGATTGCTCGTGTTGGTGGTAACCTTTTTTGGGTTTTGCTCGCTGGTTGGCGCATTGGCGGCGGCTCTCGTACTTGCATTCTCGTGATCGAACTCATGGCCAAGACCGTATGAGCAGAACTGAGCCAAATAGCCGTCATGCCCGGTTGCAGAGGACGCCGGCCCCCGATACACGGAATAGCCTTGCGCTTTGGCATCGAACAGTTTCCCCGCTGAAAGTCTTACGCAATGGGCTGCTGATTATGGCGGCCCGCCACTCACCGAGCCTGGCCTTGAAGCGCCTGCTCTATCGAGCCATGGGCATGACGGTGGGGCGTTATGTTAGTTTTGCCTGGCAAGTTACGCCGGATCTGTTCTTCCCTGAATTGATTCAAGTGGGCGATAACAGCATCATCGGCTATAATACCACCATCTTGGCCCACGAATACCTGTTGGATGAGTGGCGTACCGGCCCGGTGTGGATTGGCGCCAATGTCACCATCGGCGCCAACTGCACCATTCTCCCAGGTGTTGTCATCGGCGACAACGCCATGATCAGCGCCATGAGCCTCGTCAATAAAGATGTATCACCCGGCGCACGGGTTGGCGGTGTACCGATTCGCCCGCTTTGACGGCGATCCAATTGACGGCAATCCAAGGTGGCGACGCTCTCTGTACCCCGCTGGCCGTTCATTTAGGACAAAGGAGTTGATATGTCCTGGCTTGCCCTGCAAACCCGCTGGTTGCAACGTTTTGTGGCGTTGCCGCCTCTATTGACAGCTATTCTTGTGGTGGATGTGGCGGCCTATGTTGGCGGCTTGCTCTACTGGTATGGCAATGTCATGGGCGCGCCGACGACGCCGGTGTGGGCCTGGCCATTTATCCCTGACTGCCCCCTCTTTGGGTTGTTGGGTGGGTTGGGGCTGCTCCTGGTCACTGCGCAGCGATTCTGGAGCGTGGAAGCACAGCAACGGGCCCAGCAGCAACTGTTGATTGCTGGCGCCATTGTGACGCTGCTCTGGTTGTCGACCTATATTCCGGGTGTGGCCGCCGGGTGGTCCATGCAAGGGGCCATGTTGGCGGTCTGTGCGTGGGCGCTCTTGCTGATGGGGGTGTTCTTTCGACGCGCGCCGGCCTGGCTGCTGGCGGTGGTGGCGGCCGGGCAGATCAAATATGGCGTTTGGACAGTCACGGCCTGGCTGCTCTTCTGGAAAAATACGGCTGCCGTGTTGGGCGCGCCACTTTTTACCTTCGACAGTGTTTTTATGACAGTCACACATCTGGGTCTGATCGCACAGGGTGTGTTGCTGCTCACCTATTTCCGCCCGACACAGGTTGCGGCCCTGGCCGCCCTGGGTTGGTTTGCGCTGAGCGATTACATGGACTACGGGTTGGGTTGGTACCCGGCCATCCCACAGCAGTGGATTCCGCTGGCGGTGATGCAGTGGAGCACGGTCGGGATGACGGTGGCGCTGGCCTTGTTGCTCTTCTGGCTGAGCCGTCAGCCATCGAGCCGCCCACAATGGTCGCCCTATGCCACAGCTTGAATGTTGCGAGTATTAGGTTCCCACAAGGAAGCCCCAATCGGCAATCGAAAGTAGGTCTGTTTTGAGCGAGTCAACCAGTCAAGAAATGTCTAACGACCGCCGCATCCAAGAACTGTATGATCGTAAGGCGGAAGCCCGCGCCGGCGGCGGCGCAGAGCGGATTGCCCGCCAGCACGAAAAAGGTAAGATGACCGCGCGCGAACGGCTGGAGCTGCTGCTTGACAAAGGCAGCTTTCGCGAAATGGATGTCTTTGTCACCCATACCTCAACCGACTTTGGCCTCGAAGAGCAAAAGGTGTTGGGCGATGGCGTGGTGACCGGCTATGGCGCCATTCGGGGCCGCCTTGTCTACGTCTATGCCCAAGATTTTACCGTCTTTGGCGGCAGCGTCAGTTGGGCCCACGCTATGAAGATCTGCAAACTGATGGACACGGCGATGAAGAACGGCGCCCCCATCATTGGGCTTAACGATTCGGGTGGCGCCCGCATTCAAGAGGGTGTACACAGCCTGGCCGGCTATGCCGAGATCTTCTATCGCAATGTCATGGCCTCGGGTGTCGTGCCGCAGATTAGCGTGATCATGGGGCCGTGCGCGGGTGGGGCGGTCTACAGCCCGGCCATCACTGATTTTGTGATCATGGTCAAAGACACCAGCCAGATGTTTGTCACCGGGCCGGATGTGGTCAAGACGGTGACGCAGGAGGAGGTGACCTTTGAGGAATTAGGCGGCGCGTTTGTCCACGCCAGCAAGTCGGGCGTGGCCCATTTCGCTGCCGAAAACGAGGAAGACGCGCTCTTCTTGGTGCAGAATTTGCTGGAGTATGTCCCCAATAACAATATGGACGATCCCCCTGCCCGGCCCTCGCAGGATGATCCGCTCCGTCAAGCGGCGGAGTTGAACACGATTATCCCTGACAGCCCGACGCGTCCTTACGATATGAAGACGGTGATCAAACATATTGTGGACGACGGTCAGTTTTTGGAGGTGCATCAGCACTGGGCGATGAACATTCTTGTTGGTTTCGCCCATCTCGGCGGTCGTTCGGTGGGTATTGTGGCGCAGCAACCAGCTGTGCTGGCCGGTGTGCTCGACGTAGAGGCCAGCCAAAAGGCCGCCCGCTTTGTCCGTTTTTGCGACAGCTTCAACATTCCCCTGGTGGTGCTCGAGGATGTGCCAGGGTTTATGCCGGGTGTCACCCAAGAGCATGGGGGGATCATCCGTCACGGCGCCAAGCTGCTCTATGCCTTCTCTGAGGCCACTGTGCCAAAGGTGACGGTGATTGTGCGCAAGGCGTACGGCGGCGCCTACTGTGTGATGAATCCACGCCACTTGGGCGCCGACATGGTGTTGGCCTGGCCAAGCGCCGAGATCGCAGTGATGGGGCCAGAAGGGGCGGTCAATGTCATCTTTCGGCGCGAACTGGCCGAGGCGGCAGACCCAGCCGCGCGCCGCGCCGAACTGGTGGAGGATTATCGCCGCCGTTTCGCCAACCCCTATGTGGCGGCGTCGGCTGGCTTTATCGACAACGTGATCGAGCCAAGTGAAACGCGCCCCCGACTCATCAATGTGTTGGAGATGTTGCAGAACAAGCGCGGCGCGCTCCCGCCAAAAAAACACGGGAATATCCCATTGTGAACCGCGGTTGCTTTGAAAATGCACATTGAGATTCGGCCAAAGCTGCAAAGAAACTCGCGTTTTCAAACAGAGCAAGTACAGATGAACCGTTTTTTCTCGTTTGTCCAGGCTTTTGACTAGATTCAACACTTCACGATTTTCGCTCAAGACGGGTTCGTGACCCGTCATCGGCCAGTCACGGACTGGCCCGGAGCATACGAATCGTGAACGACTGAGATTAGGTTTATCCATGCCCATTGATGAGATAGAATTTGAACTTTCATCTGAACAATATGAGCAGATGGGCTTTCCGGGCCTTAAGCAGGGCGAATCACTGACCGTGACCCTGGATATGGGCGTGCTGCTGCCGGACCCCGCGGCGGATGGCTGGTTTGCTGTGCGTAAAGAGCCGTGGGCGCCGCTCTTGCGGCGTGTGGGGCCGGCGATGTATGTCTTTGCCGGCCAAATCCAGCAAGCCGACATCACCAAGGAGGACGGCGAGGAAAGCGCTGTGTTGCTGGTCGAT
Organism: Caldilineaceae bacterium; assembly: GCA_023384495.1. Taxonomy (GTDB): domain Bacteria; phylum Chloroflexota; class Anaerolineae; order Caldilineales; family Caldilineaceae; genus CFX5. Next base: position 3,211 of record JAHDWG010000095.1, on the reverse strand, counting down.
TGTGGGTTGCCCTTGCGTATGACCTGTGCGCCGCTGGCGGATGGCCGCTTGCCCTATGGCGCCTGGGAGAGCCGCTATCTCACCGGCTATGGCCGTCTGCAGGGTATTGTAGAGGACGACTTCGCCACTGCGGTTGGCAAGACGGTTGACGTCCTCCTGTGGAGTTTTCGGCGTCTGGTGCTCACGCCGGGCGACCCTGTAATCGGCGAGTGGCGCGAGAGCGATGCGCTGCTTCCTTCACCCTATCGATATGATCGGGTGCTGTTGGTGGCCCGGCCCCACCGCAATGTGTTGCACCGGGGCATTCGCGGCTAAGAATCCGGTTTCTTGCCGTTATGTAGCATTGATTGAGGCGGTCTATGTTCAAAAAAGTTCTGATTGCCAATCGGGGGGAGATTGCCGTCCGGGTGATCCGCGCCTGTGAAGAGCGCGGGATCGCAACCGTGGCCGTCTTTTCGGATGCAGACCGCTCGGCGCTGCATGTGCGTTACGCCAACGAGGCGTATCATATTGGGGGCGCGCCGAGCCGGGAAAGCTATCTGCGCATCGATCGGATTATCGACGTGGCGCGGCGCGCGGGCGCCGACGCCATCCATCCGGGATATGGGTTCTTGTCGGAGAACGCGGAATTTGCGGCAGCGTGCGCCGATGTTGGGGTGACATTCATTGGCCCCAGCCCCGACGCGATTGAAAAGATGGGTGACAAATCGACCGCTCGATCCACGGTGGCCCGGCGTGGGGTTCCGCTGGTGCCGGGTTCGGAGAAAGGGCTGCACGACGCCGAGCTGATGGCGGCGGCGCATCAGATCGGCTTCCCACTGATGATCAAGGCGAGCGCCGGCGGCGGTGGCAAAGGCATGCGCGCGGTCAACACGCCCAGTGAATTTGACAACGCCCTGGCCGCAGCCCGCCGTGAAGCGATGAATGCGTTTGGCAACGATGAGGTCTATCTGGAAAAGCTGATCACCAGCGCGCGTCACATCGAGATTCAGGTGCTGGCAGACAGCCACGGTAACACGATTCATCTGGGGGAGCGGGAGTGCAGCATCCAGCGGCGTCACCAGAAGCTGATCGAAGAGGCGCCAAGTGTTGCGGTGGATGAGGCGCTGCGCCATGAGATGGGACAGATTGCCATCGCCGCGGCGGAAGCGGTGAATTATGTCAATGCCGGCACGATTGAATTTCTCTTTGACAGCAAGGATAGCCAATACTATTTCCTTGAAATGAATACGCGTCTCCAGGTGGAGCATCCTGTTACGGAGGAAGTGACAGGCGTTGACATTGTCAAAGAGCAGATTGCGATTGCCGCTGGCCGCCGTCTACGCTACCGTCAGGGGGACATTCAGCCCAAAGGATGGGCGATCGAATGCCGTATCACCGCTGAAGACCCATTTAACAACTTTCTCCCCAGTACAGGTGTTGTCACCTACTTGAAGGAGCCGACCGGCCCTGGGGTGAGGGTGGAAAGTGCGCTCTATCGCGGGGGTGAGATCAGCCTCTACTATGATCCAATGATTGCCAAGTTGATTGCCTGGGGTGAAAATCGGGCTGAAGCGATCTTGCGTATGCGGCGGGCCTTGAATGAATATCGGATCGGTGGTATCAAGACTTCCATCCCCTTTCACCAGGGGATTATGGATAGCACCGAGTTTATCTGGGGTACGTTTGATACAGGTTTTATCAACCGCCGTCCTATCGAGAGACCGGCGACCCCCCTCAACGAACAGGAGAAGATCGTTGCGGTGGTTGCAGCCATGCTTGCCCATGAAGAGGGGCGCAAGGCGGTGCATATTGGGCAACCAACGAATGGCCGCACGCAGCAGAACAACGCATGGAAGCAGGCTGGCAGGATGCAGGGGGTAGGGGGGCGCTGGTGAAATACTTTGCACGGCTCGGCGAGACTGAATATGAAGTGGTAATCGATCAAGGGCGGATTACCGTTAACGATGAGGTCGTCGATGTCGATCTGACCGATGTCGGTATCCCAGAACTCTACAGTGTGCTCTTTGGCGGGCGCAGCTTCGATATGCTGGTGCAGAGCGATCGGGCGAGCTATACCATCACCTTTCGGGGCGAGCAATATGTGGTCCAGGTTGAAGATGAACGTTCGCGCAAGCTGAATATGGGACGCCAGGCGCCGGCCTTGCCACAGGGGGAGCTGCCCATCAAAGCGCCCATCTCGGGGCTGATTGTCAAAGTATTGGTGGACAAGGGTGAGACGGTGGAGGATGGTCAACCCTTGGTGATTCTTGAGGCGATGAAGATGGAGAATGAGATACGGTCGCTGCGCGCCGGTGTCGTAAAGAGCGTTGCCGTGCTCGACGGCCAGCGGGTGGAGCAGAATGAGTTGCTTCTTTTACTCGAGTGATCCCCAGTGATTAGGGGGCGGGTTGAGGGTGTCCGTTGCCTTTTTGTTTGCGGAATGTTAGAAATTGGGTTGAGGGGCTTGACAAACGGCTCGGTGGGTGCTATAATCATAAATCCTGCCGCAAGGTGGGGGCTGAATGACAGGCAACTTAACAGACAAAGTCAGGGTTATCACGTAGCGACAAGTAGGTCGCGATTGACATGTTATTTCTTGTCGATTACGAGATAATACTGCTGAACGCCATTCAGAATTGGGAAGCGCTGATTAGCATAGCGACCAATTTGACAGCGGAAATAAAGTCTGATAAGATTCAGTTCGGCCTTGATGATAAGCTGTTGGCTTATATATCAAGTGTGGCGCAAGATTAACATCCCAGAAGTCTGCCATCAGAGTGTAATCTCCGGCTACGGTAGTGCTGTGGTCGACTTTTGTTTCGGTGATTCAAATCGGCGGTCGCTGCGAGAACGGTAAGTTGAAAACAGCGCAACCCGGATTTGACAGGCGCTTCGGGGTCTGATAGAATCGAGTCTTGTGCCTGAGGGCCAACGTACTTTTAGATGCGGTTCAAAATTGCAAATGTGATATTATTGCAATTGCAATTTGACACAATAAAACGGGTGTGGTAGTATACGCACTTGTGCCCACGGTGAAACTGCTTTATCGTGTGGCGGCAGCACATTAACAACTAAAGAGTGATAAGACAGCAGCTTTGAAACCTGAATTCAATTCTTTTTGAAGAGTTGACATAGATTCTCTGAAAATCCTTGAGGGGTAACCTGAGGGGATTCTTTACGGAGAGTTTGATCCTGGCTCAGGATGAACGCTGGCGGCGTGCTTAACACA
>JAHDWG010000094.1 GCA_023384495.1 Caldilineaceae bacterium | reverse complement strand
CGCCTTTCTCATGGAAGGGAACGAGGCCGCAGCCGTGGCGGCGCAGAGCCGCCTTAACAGCGTTTCTCGCCTGGTCGAGACTTATCAAGAACAGGTGCAGCGCCAGGAACAAGAGTTCCGCAAACTGCTCGACGCCAAGGTCAAGCTGGAAGCCCGCCTTGAGACGATGAAGTTGGAGCGCGAGGATCTTCAGGCGCTGCTCGAACTGGCCAAGAGCAAAGAAGTGACGGTCAAGGCCATGAAGAGCCTGGATGACCTCATGGGGACAGGCGACTCAGACATCCGGGGCATTGCCCAGAGCATCTACGCCCGCCTGGACAAGGCCACCACGGCCAGCGAGATGCGCGCCGCCAGCCTCGACGAGCAGATGGATCAGGTGCTCGAACGCTCGGCGCTCAACGCCCAGTTGGCCGCCCGCAAGCAGAAGCTCGGCATTAACTGACGCCTATGGATTCGTCTGCACTGTGAGACCGTGCGACGCGCAATGTGAGGGGTGATGCCTTGTTCACTCCTCACTCTTGATTCATCACGTAGGCCAGCGACCCATGCATTCTTCACTTGATAAAGCGTATTCCCATTATGAATCGAACCCGATGGATTTTTGTCGCAATTTTGGCCGTTGCCCTGGTGATCGTCGGCGCCTCGCTGTTGCTGACCAACAGTGGTAATCGCGAACAGGGGGGCGCCCTCACCGTCGAGCGGCCCGCCAATGTCACGATCCGCGTGTTGACGGCGCTGCCGGTGGAGCCTTGGGTGCGCAACGCAGCCACTGCCTTCAACGCCGAAAATCGTGTGGTGGACGGCTCCATCGTACAGGTAGAGGTCGTCGCCATCGACGGGCTGACTGCCTTGGGCCGGTGGGACCGCAACGAATACAGCGCGCTGGCGGCTGGCGTATTGCCCGATGATCTCAGCGACGCCGAGCGCGCCGCGCTGGAGAACTTCCCTACGGCGTGGATCCCGGACAATCGGTATTTGGTCGAGCTAGCCAATGCGTCGTACAAAGAGCGCTTGGGGCGCGATGTCTTTCTTACCGACGGTGAGTATCGGGCGCGGCCGATTGCCGTCAGTCTGTTTGCCTGGGGGGTCTATGCCAGCCGCGGCCAGGTGCTCGAAGAACGCTTTGGCGATGTCAACTGGGAGACGATCCACGACGCCGCGATTGCGCGCGGGGGCTGGCCCGAACTGGGCGGCGACCCGGCGTGGGGCTTCTTCAAGCTGGTGGTGCCCAACCCGAGCAAAAATGTGGGGGGGCTGGCCGCTATGGTGGCGATCGCGGGCGAGTATTATGGGCGCACCGATATTTCGGTGGCCGATGTGACCAACCCGGAGTTTCAGCGTTGGTTGGGTGAGCTTATGGGCGCCGTGACCGACTTTAGCAGCGCCAGCGCCTACACCGCCGAAGACTTCGCCCTGTTTGGCTACAGCGTGGGCGATGGCGGCCAGTTGCTTGAAAGCGATCTGCTGCAAAACATGCAGGGCATTGTCACGCGCTGGGAAGACCCGCTGAAAATCTATTATCCAACCTATCTCACCTGGTTTGATTTCCCCTTCACCGTGTGGGTGGGGCCAGAGACCAGCGCGCTCAAAAAGAACGCTGCGCTTGAATTCCAGCGCTTCTTGCTGGGTGAGGCGCAACAACAGGCCGCCCTCGCCTATGGCCTGCGCCCGGCAAACCCCAACATTCCGGTGGACGCCACGCCAGAGAGCCTCTTTGTGCAGTGGGCTGATCGGGGGGTGCAGCCGGTGGTGCCGCGCACATCCGCCATGCGTAGCCCTGACCGGGATGTGCTGCTGACCTTGCTGCGTTGGTTCGAACTCAATGTCGGGCAGTGAGGGCCAGCCATGACCAAAAATACGCGTAATCGCAAAAAAGGGTTGACCTCTCAACAGCGCCGCACCCTGTGGGTCGTGGCTGGGCTGTTTGTCTTCAGTGTCCTCCTCTGTGTCTCCACTGTCGGTGGGATGGGCCTCTGGTTCGTCAACCGACAGTGGAACGCAGCCCCCGTCGAAGAGGTGAGCGTTGCCACAACCTGGTTGGCGGACAGCGCCGAGCTTACGGTGGCTGTTTCGCCGGTGATGGCGCCGGTGCTTGGGGAGCTGGCCGAGCAATTCAACCGGCAGCAGGCGCGCACGCCCGACGGCAACACTATGGCCGTGCGCCTGGTGGTGCAGCAGCCGGAACAGATGGTGCGCGAGGCCCTTGGCGAACCTTCCTTCCAGGCCCTGTCACCCGACAGTAGCCTCTGGCTCGACCGGTTGGAACAGGCATGGGCGGCGCAAAGCCAGGCCGTGGAACGCGAGGGTGCGATTCCGCTGGGCGAACGGCGCACGAGCGGGCAGGTGCGCTATGCCGTCAGCCCGATTGTCATCGCCGCATGGGAAAGCGTCGCGCGCGACCTAGGCTGGCCACAGCGCGCCGTCGGTTGGCAAGAGATTCAACGCAAGGCCACCGAAGACCCGGATTTCAAGTGGAGCCACCCCAGCACCAGCAACGCCAGCGGTCTGCTGGCCACCCTGGCCGAGTTCTACGCCGGCGCCGGGTTGACCCGCGGTCTTACCGAAGAGGCTGCCACCGCCCAATCCACGCTCGATTATGTGCGGGCAGTGGAGGCGACCGTGCGCTTTTATGGCGAGGGCGAGGAGGTGATCGTCGCCCAGTTGGCCGAGGATGGGCGCGGCTTTCTCGACGCCTTTGTGGCCCAAGAACGGGTGGTGATCGAGTGGAATCGCACCCAGCCCGGTGAGCCGCTGGTGGCCCTCTACCCGGCGGAGGGCACGCTGTGGGCCGACCACCCACTGGCCCTGCTCGAGCTGGGCGCACAGGGCAATGAGCGGGCGACCACCGAGAACCAACGGTTGACCTTTCGGGCGTTTACCGCCTTCCTCACGGAGGGCGAGGCGCAAAAGGCGCTGCTCGAGGCCGGCTATCGCCCTGCCGATTTGAGCATTGCGCTGGACGGCGCAGGCAGCCCGTTCGCCAACACCGACACGGTGGATTGGCGCCAACCTCAGACAACGTTGCAGATGCCGTCCCCCGCGGTGATTGATGTGGTGACCAATTTCTGGTACTTTACCAAGCGGCCTACGAATGTCTATCTGGTGGTGGACACCAGCGGCAGCATGGATGGACAGAAGATCGTGCGCACCCGCGAAGCGCTGCGTTCGTTTGTGGACCAGATCAAGGGCGACCGCGACCGGATCGGCCTGATCGAGTTTGCCAGCGGCGCCAAGAGCTTTCTGCCCCTCCGGGTGATGGATGACGCGGCCCGCGCCGATATGTTGCAGACGATTGACCGCATGGAGGCGATTGGGGGCACCGCGCTCATCGACGCCGTGTACAGCGCAGTCGTCGACCTCCAGGCGCAGAACGACACCGAGGCGATCAATGCCATTGTGGTCATGACCGACGGTCAGGAGAATGACAGCTATTATGGCATGGCCGACCTACAAGCGCTGGTGCGCAGCCGGACATCCCCCCAACTGGTGATCTTCACGATTGCCTTTGGCAGCGACGCCGACGAGCGCACTATGCGCGACATGGCCGAGCTGGGCAATGGCCAGTTCCGCCGCGCCGATGAGACTGACATCGAGGAACTGTATCGGATCATCTCTACCTATTTCTGATTATGGATTCATGACGACCATACGCACAGAGTTACAGCAGCGGGCGCAGAGCGCCATCATTCAATATGCCCTGTTTCGCTGGGAGAGCGCGGTGATCATTGCCGTGACCTTGATCCTGACGGTGCTCTTGCGGCGTCCCTTTTTCTGGTGGCCCCCGTTTGGCTGGCCATTGTTGGGGCTGATCGGCCTGGCGCTGATTGTCTATTCGAGCTTGATCGACGCCGAGACCAATGCGCGCGTCATGCTCAGTCTCTTTCAAGAGCAGTTCAACACCGCCCAACTGAAAGACAAGACATTGCGCCAGCAGGTGGAGAATGCGTTGGAATACCAGCGGCGCATCGAGATGCAGATCCGCCGCCAGCGACCGGGGCTGATCCGCGACCGGCTCGAAACCACCGCCAACCAGATCACCGATTGGCTGAGTAACGTCTACCAACTGGGGCTGCGTCTGGACGCCTATCGCAATGATGATTTGTTGGATCGCGAGCGCAATGCATTGCCCAAGGAGATCGAACGTCTCACGGCGCAGCGGAAGACGGAGCCCAATCCCGCGGTGCAGCGCCAACTGGACGATGTGATCGCGGGCAAGGGGAAGCATTGGCAGACGCTGCGCGAGCTCGATGCGCGCATGCAGCAGGCCGCCTTGCAGATGCAACAGAGCCTGACAGCGCTGGCGACCATCTACAGCCAGGTGCAACTCATCGATGCTTCTGGCGTCGACAGCGGCCGCGCCGAGCGGCTTCAGGCGGACATCCGTGAGCAGGTGGCGCGCCTCAACGACCTGGTGAGCAGCATCAACGAGGTCTACGACTATCAAAGCAAGGGCATTGAGTAGTTTTTGGATCTTTCCGCATTTGCGGCTATCGCACCGACTACCGTAAGTCGTAAATGCAAAATCATATCAGGTGTGGATTGGAAACATGACTAGAACGAAGCTCTTTGCCATCCTATTGATCCTTGCCCTGGCGCTCGCCGCCTGTGGCCGCGGAAGCAGCGAGCCGACGCGCGGGGATGCGATTGTCTATGTGGCGGTGCCGCTCAGCGGTTTTCAGGCCAATGGCGGGCAGACAGTGCTCGGCGGGGTGCGGCTGGCGGCTGAAGAGATCAACCGCAGCGGTGGTCTGCTCGGCTATCGTGTGGTGGTGCGCCCGCTCGACGATGAGTCGGACAGCGATGTGGCGGTGAGCCAGGTGGACGCCATCGAGCAGGCGCTCAGCCAGGGCGAACGGGTGATCGGCGTCATTGGGCATCTCAACAGCGGGCAGACTGCCGCCGCCATGGAGCTATACAAGGGGTTGCCCGTGGTCGTCATCACCCCAACAGCATCGGAGCAGAGCCTCACCGAGCGCAACTATACCAACTTCTTTCGCGTCAACGCTAATGACAGCGTACAGGCCGCGGTCGATGCCGACTTCCTCGTCGAGACGCTCGACGCCCGCCGCGTGGCGGTGGTGCACAACGACACAGACTATGGCCGGGGGCTGGCCGCCTCGCTGGTCACTGAATTGCGCCAACGCGGCGCTGAAGTGGCAACCCAGATCGAGGTGGCTGAGGGCCAAAGCCGCTATCCACAAGAGGTGGCGCAGATTCAGGCCGCCAACGCCGACGCTATCTTCTATGCCGGGTATGAGATCGAAGCGCCCTATCTGCGCGCCGAGTTGGTGGAGGCCGGTGTGGCGTTGCCTATGCTTGCCAGCGACGGCGCCTTTCTCGCCGCCACCATCGACGAATCCAATGGGGCGGCCGAGGGCATGTACGTCAGCGCCTTTGCGCCCAGCCCGCGCAACGTGGCAGACGCCAAGTGGATCGAGGCTTATCAGGCGGTCGAATTCCGCAACCCCGACACCTACTCTGTGAATGGCTATGTCGCCATGCAGGTGCTGGCCGAAGGCGTGCGCAAGGCCAATAACCTCACCGCGGCTAACGTGGCCCAGGCGCTGCGCACAAATCCCATCCAGACGTTGCTCAATTCGTTGCGTTACCAGGAAAACGGTGACCTCGCCTCGCCCAAAATCTGGATTTACCAGGTGGTGGATGGAGAGTTTCGACAGGTTCAGTAAACGGGCGCAGTCATCATGAGCACAGAATAGACTTTCCCTGCACTGCCCGATTGCTCAAGCAACCATGATCGCTTTTTGAATCTGTTCCTGCGTCCAGGCATTCAAGCTTTTGCCTTCCGCCGCAGCCACTGCTGCAGCGCGAGCATGGAGCGCAGGGTCAATGCGCAGCAACACTTTGCCAGAAAAAGGTTTTTGCGGGGCGCGGCCCAACTTTTTGCAGGTTTCCAGGTAATCATCGACAGCTTCAGCAAAGGCAGTGCGCAACTCGGCCACCGACTCGCCGTGAAACCCAATCACATCGCGAATGCCCGCAATGTGACCGACAAAGCAATCGTCTTCATCGCTATACTGGATACGGGCTGTATAGCCCTTATAGCTCATCGTGTTCATGATCTAACTCCTGCCTGCACCAAGAACTGACGTGCATCACGCACCTGGTAGGGCTTTGCTTCCTTTTGCGGGTGGGGGCGATGAAAGGTCGCGATGACACCATTGAGATCAAACCGCACGCGTGAACTGCGGCCTTCAATCACCTGAGCGCCAAGCGCTACAAACAAAGCATCGATTTGCCGCCACGTCAGATTGGTCGGCGTAGGCGTGCTAAAGATGGCCGTCAACGTGCGGCGGTGCGCAGCCTTCATGCCAAAATGATAGCAGCTAATGCTAGCACACCCAAATCAATCCAAATCAATGAAGATACGTTGATATAGGCGAGTATAGCTCTGATCCTCTCTACACCCAGGGCGGCTGCCAAACCGGTTCGTAGCCCGTATGGGCGCGGAAGAGGCGCCTGGCTGCCGTTTCGCCGGAACGCAGCGCGGCGTGGACGGTGCCAAAATCGACCGTCTGTGTGGCCTCGCCCGCAAAAAAGACGCGCCCGGCCACCGGCTCGGCATAGGCCACGCGGTCGTCCGGCGTGCTGCCCACGGCGGGGTACGAATAGCTGCCCAGCGCCCACGGGTCGGTCAGCCAGCGGGTGAATACAAAGCGTTCTGGGGGCACAGCCTGGCCGGGAAACATGCGTTCAAGGACGCCCATGGCCGCTGCGCAGACTTCATCGTCGCTGGCGTTGCGGTCGAAGTGGGCCGCCGCGCGCCCATTGGTGAAGGCCATCAACACCGGCGCCCCCACAATCGTCTCCAGGCTGATCCAACTTGTAAAGACGCCGCGTTGATCCGGGCTAGGCGGTAGCGAGATAAGCCATTGTTTGTCTGCAGGCCAAAAGCGGCGCGGAAAACGCATAATGATCTTGCCGAGCACCCCCTGGCCGCCATAGCCAATCCGCTGCATGGCCGCTTCCTTGTGCGGCGGCAATGGCGGGTCGAAACGCAATTTGCCCGCCTGTAAGACGCCCAGCGGCGCGGTGACCACGGCAAAGTCGGCGCGCAGCGTCTCCTGTGGCGTGACGGCGCGCACGCCCTCTTCGCCATAGGCCAATGTTTGGACCGGTGTGGCCAGCCGAATGGATAACCCTGTTGCCACATCGTCAATCAATTGCCGGTAGCCGCCGCAGGGCATGGCATTGACGCCGTGCGCTTCGCTGGGAAACCAATCCTCGATGTCGATGTACGCCGCCGGCGCCCCCTGCACCCCCTCGGATGTGGAGACAATCGACGCCAACACGCGCCGATCCAAGGCGGGCAGCCAGCGGCTGTGTAGCACCGGCTCGATGACATCGGCCAGCGATAGGTTCACCCGCCGCCCCACCCGCCGCAGGAGTCGCTGGTAGCACACGGCCCCGGCCAGCGCCAGATCGGCCAGCAACCGGCCGCGCCAGGCGCGCCGCCACACCGCGTTGCGTTCCATGACCAGCTTTCCCTCGAACCAATAGCGCGCCTCATCCGACGTAATGGCGAGTTCAATACCGAGTTGTTTGCACCAGGCGGTGAGCGGGTTGTGGTCGGCGCGGTGGATCCATGAGCCGCCCAAGTCGATCGGAGCGCCGAGCGAATCGTCCGTCCAGGTGCGGCCACCGAGCCGGTTGCGCGATTCAATCACCGTCACGGCAAAACCTGAGTCATGGAGCAGGCGCGCCGCCACCAGCCCGGCCATCCCCGCGCCGATGACGACAACGCGCGGCGCCGCGGTTGCGGCGGTTTGCGCAAGCGATGACGAGGCCGACTGGAATGCCCAATTCTTGGTTCCCATGGTCTGATCGTTCTCCTGAATGAACAGAGTCTGTTGCTGTGGGGATAGACGCCAGCACCATCGGGGCGAGCCGCACGGCGCATGCGCCGCTCCATTATACCCGTTGGCATGGATTGTCTCGAACCCGTGTGTCGCGCACAGGTCCAGGCCGACCCTTGTGGATGGCCCCCCGGATCGCCCAACGTGGCGCTCGCATGGTATAATTCCGGTGGGTGTTCCATTGTGGCTCGGCGCCTTTGTTGCGCCGCTTTATCAGTTTCTTTATACTTTATTGCGAGCGTAGATCGTGCAATCAGACAAATTTCACTTTGGCCGGCGACAGATCATCCACTACGACAAGACCGGTCAGCCCAGTTACCAGTGGCTGCCTCTGGACGCCGCAGATTTTCTCGACCCGCAGGAGGGCGACGAGTTCAACAACGGCGCCCGGCATGAGAATCTAGCGAGCGCTCTGCGCCGCCTCTTTCGCTACCTGCATCGTTATAACCCATCCACGTTGGTCATCAGCGGGGTCAAGCTCGTATGGGGTGTCGATGACTTGCCCCAGCCCGCGCCCGACCTGGCTGTCATCCCCAACGTGGCGTCGCCAGAGCAACCGCGCAGCCGCTTCGATGTGGCCGCCGAGGGAACCGCGCCCCGTTTTGTGTTGGAGGTCACCTCACCCCGGTTGGCCAGTCTGGACCACAGCGAGAAGCGGCGCATCTATGAGCAGGCAGGCGTCGAGGAGTATTTTGTTCTCGACACAGGCGAAACGGATGATGCGCCCTGCCGCCTCGCTGGCTACCGGCTGGCCGGGGATCGCTACGAACCGCTGGCCGCCGATGAACGGGGCTATCTGTACAGCGCAACGAATCGCGCCTGGCTGGGCATCAACCCCAACCGGCAAGAACCGGTGCTCATCGACGACCGCACAGGCGAGCCGGTCATCCCCCCGACGGATGTGGACGAGTCTCCCGCGGCCAAAGCTGCCGCGGCCGAGGCTCGCGCTAGCTCAATCGCCGCCCAACTCGACTTTTTGCGCCCAAACGATTAACAGAATCAACTGGAGAAACCAACATGCGTGAAGTCCTTTCTGAAATCGAGCGCTGGCGCAGCGAAGGCAAACAGGTGGCGCTGGCGACCGTGGTCAAGGTTTACGGATCGGCGCCGCGGCCGCTGGGCGCAAAGATGGCGATCTCGTCCGCCGGCGAGATGGCCGGCTCGGTGAGCGGCGGCTGTGTGGAGGGCGCGGTGGTGCAAGAGGCGCTGGCCGTGCTCGACAGCGGCCAGCCTCGCCTGGTGGAATATGGCATCGCCGACGAGCTCGCCATGACCGTGGGGCTGGCCTGCGGCGGCAATATCGAGGTCTTTGTCGAGCCGATTGAGTGATTATTAACGCCTTTTCGTTTGTTGAGCGAGCGGGTTATGGTATAATCGGCATAGAACAATCATTCTAATTCTGGGCGCTACAACCATGCCAATTGACGCTCCATCCGAAACCCACCGAGCCGGCCATGTGTCCAACGCCGACGTGGCCGCTACGCTTTCGCTCATGGCCGACATGCTCCAGATCCTGGAGGCCAACCGCTTCCGCATCATTGCCTTTCAGAACGCCGCCGAAACCGTTCGTGAGCTGGGCCAACCGATCCACGCCATCCATGCCGAGGGCAACCTCAAAAAGGTGCCCGGCATCGGCGCCGGCATCGCCGGGCTCATCACCGAGTTGCTGGAACAGGGGTCGGTGGCTGAGATCGAGGCGCTCAAAGAGCAGGTGCCCATCGGCGTGGTGGAGATGATGCAGGTGCCCGACATGGGGCCCAAGAAGGCGCGCCGGCTCTGGCAAGAGCTGGCGATCACCAGTGTGGCCGAGCTCAAGGCCGCGGCCGAGGCCGGCAAACTGCGCAGCCTCAAGGGTTTTGGCGAAAAGAGCGAACAGAAGATTCTCAAGGGCATCGAACTGCTGGCCCGCCGCGGTGATGGCCGCACGCCCATCGGCGTCGCGCGGCCGCTGGCGTTGGCGCTCATTGCCGGGCTGCGCGACGCCCTGCCCGGCGACGCCATCCGCCGCATTGAGACCGCCGGCAGCCTGCGCCGCTGGAAAGAGACTATCGGCGATCTGGACATTCTCGTCGTCACCGACCGGCCCGCCGAGGTGATCGCCGCCTTTGGCATACTACCCCAGGTGGATGAGGTCATCGGCGCCGGCGAGACCAAGACCAGCGTGCTGCTCGCCAATGGCTTGCAGGCAGACCTGCGCGCGGTGGAGGCGAAGCACTGGGGCGCTGCGCTCCAATACTTTACCGGCAGCAAAGAGCACAATGTGGAGGTTCGCGAACTGGCGCTGCGCCAGGGCTGGAGCCTCAACGAATATGGGTTGACCGCCACCGGTGATGGCGCTGCGCCCGCCGGTGAGGAACGCTTCTTCGAGGAAGAGGCCGACCTCTATCGCTTTCTGGGGTTGGATTGCCCACCTCCCGAGCTGCGCGAGAATCGGGGCGAGGTGCAGGCGGTGCGGGATGGCGCGCTGCCCGCTCTGGTCTCCCTCGCCGACATCCGCGGCGAGCTGCATGGCCACAGCACCTGGAGCGATGGGACAGCCTCCATCGCCGAGATGGCCGAAGTTGCGCGCAGCCGCGGCTATGCCTATTGGGCGGTCTGCGACCACAGCGTTGGGCTGGGTATGGTGGGCGGCCTGGACGCGGAACGGCTGCATCAGCAGGCCGCCGAGATCGCCGCGCTCAACCAGCAGTGGGTTGAGGCTGGCGTCGATTTTCGGCTGTTACGCGGGATCGAGGTCGAGATTCTGGCCGATGGCTCGCTGGGGCTGCCCGACGACGCGCTGGCGGAGTTGGACGTGGTCGTCGCCAGCATCCACAGCGGGCTGCGCCAGGACCGTGACACCATCACCGCCCGCTGTCTTAAGGCCATCCGCAACCCGCATGTGGACATCCTCGGCCACGCCACGGGGCGCATGATCGGCTCGCGCCCCCCCGCCGACCTGGACATGGAGCAGGTGCTGCAGGCGTGCGCCGAGACGGGAACGGTGGTGGAGATCAACGCCCACCCCAGCCGCCTCGATGTCAATGATGTCTACGCCCGCCGTGCAGTGGAACTAGGTTGCAAGATCGCCATCAACAGCGACGCCCACGAGCTGAGCGGGATGGAGATGATGGAATATGGGCTGGGCGCGGCGCGGCGAGCCTGGCTCACCGCGGCTGATGTGGTCAACACCCAGCCTTTGCCAGCGATGCGGGCCCTGTTGAAATCCTCATGAATCGGAAATGCTTACTGAGCAGAGCGCTCCTGTTTCTCGCTATCCTTGTTTTGAGCGCGTGTGGCGCCGATCCAAACGCACCGCACCGCGCAGCCGGCCTGCCGCTCAATCCGCAGGTGGGGGGGATGGTGCTGCCGGCAGTCCATCCGGCCCAACCCGCGGCGGCGTCGGCAGCCTCCTCGGTGGCGCTGGAGGTCGGCCAGACGGTGGCGGTCGTGGGCGATACGCCACTGCGGCTGATGGCCGGCCCCAGTAGGGCGGCCCTGGTGCTCGAAGTCTATAGGGTGGGTGCTACGTTGACCGTGATCGAGCCAAGCGGCGTTGTCACAACCTACCCCATTTCCGCTGAGGGCCGCGCCTGGTATCGCCTTCAGGCCGAAGATGGCCTCGTCGGCTGGGCGCCGCTGGATGTGACCCACATCGAAACGAGACTCCAGGGATCCGATGCAGACTGACCGACTGTTCCACGAGTATTTCCAGCTTGCGCCTCAGGCGGTCTTTGCGCTCTTCCAGATCGAGCCGGCCTGTCGCTACGAGTTTAGCAGCCCGGTGCTCAAGGAGGCTGAACGGCGGCTGGACGGGCTGCTCGTGCCTGAGGCCCCAGGGGGGCGCCATTATTTTCTTGAGGTGCAGGGCTACCGTGATCCGTCGATTTATTGGCGTCTTGTGCATGAGATTGGGCTCTTTTACACGCAGCAGCCCCAACTCAACGGTACAGAGTGGAAGGCGCTGCTGCTCTTTCTTGACCATAGCCATGACCCCGGCGTCTCCACATTGGGGCCATTGGCGGACGGTCATGAAAAATGGCTGCGGCGCGGTGTGCTGCCTGATCTGTTGCGTAGCGCCCAACCCCGGGATCCTGTGCTGCATGTGTTGCGCCCGCTGGCCGTGGCTGACACCGAAGAGATTCGCCAGCGCGCAAGAGAGTGGGTAGTTGAAATCCGCGAGGATGCCCGGTTGAGTGATGCATTGGAAGTCCGGCTGATTGAATTGTTGACGATGTTTGTCATACAACGATTCAGCCAGTTGTCGTACAAGGAGATCGAAACAATGTTACAGTTGACGCCACTGGAAAAAACAAAAGCCGGTCAGGAGCTAATCGAACAGGGTATCGAACAAGGCATTGAGCAAGGCATCGAACAAGGCATCGAACAAGGCATCGAACAAGGCGAGTTGTCCATTCTTGCGCGGCTGATTGCGCGCAAGTTCGGTGTCAGGCTGGAGCGGGTCATGGCGCAGTTGCGCCGCCTGCGCCGCGAGGATTTTGAGTCGCTGGCCGACTTTGTGCTCGATGCGACAACCTTTGCCGAAATTCGAGCCTGGATCAAGGCGCGCACGCCAAACAATGGTAACGACTAACGTATGACTACCGACGTGCAGGCGCGTATCGAACAGTTGCGCGGCGCCATCCGCCACCACCAGTATCGCTATTACATTCTCGATGACCCACTGATCAGCGATGCAGAGTTCGATGCGCTCTTCCAAGAGTTGCAGGCGCTGGAAGCCGCCCACCCCGAACTACGCACCGATGACAGCCCCACCGTGCGCGTGGGTGGCGTGGTCTCGGAGCGCTTTGCCAAGGTGGCCCACCCCGCGCCCATCCTCAGCCTGGGCAATGCCTTCAGCGAAGACGATCTGCGCGCCTGGCGCGAACGGATCAAGCGGCTGCTATTCCCCGAGCAACAAGCGCAACTCTCTTATGTGGTGGAACCCAAGTTTGACGGGCTCACCGTGGTGCTGCATTATGAACAGGGCCGCTTTGTGCTCGGCGCCACCCGCGGCGATGGCGAAATCGGTGAAAACATCACGCCCAACCTGCGCACCGTGCGCCCGCTGCCATTGCAGATTCCTGTTGAGGACGGATCCGGTTTTAGCGCGCCGGCCCGCCTGGTCGTGCGCGGCGAAGCCTATGTAGAGAAGGCCGCCTTCGAGGCCTTTAACCGCCGCCAGGAGGAGCAGGGCGAACGCACCTATGCCAACCCGCGCAATTTTGCGTCGGGCAGCCTGCGCCAGTTGGACAGCAGCATCACCGCCGGGCGACCGGTCAAGCTCTGGGTCTATCAGATCATCGAGCTGGAGGGGGAGCCCAATCCGCCCCAGACCCACGCAGCAAGCCTGGCCTTTCTGCAAGGGCTGGGGCTGCCCGTGTCGCCCCATGTACGCCACTTTACAGATAGCGAGTTCGATGCGTTGGTGGCCTATCTCGATGAGTTTGGGCAACGCCGTTCGACCCTGCCCTATGAGGTTGATGGCGCGGTGGTCAAGGTCGATTCGCTGGCGCTGCAACGGCAGTTGGGCTTTGTGGGCAAGGACCCGCGCTGGGCCATTGCCTATAAGTACGCCGGTGAAGAAGCCATCACCACGCTGCTCGATATTGTGCTCAACGTGGGGCGCACAGGTGTGGTGACCCCCAACGCCGTGCTGGAA
Source organism: Caldilineaceae bacterium (assembly GCA_023384495.1). Taxonomy (GTDB): domain Bacteria; phylum Chloroflexota; class Anaerolineae; order Caldilineales; family Caldilineaceae; genus CFX5. The sequence goes on along the minus strand of JAHDWG010000094.1, from coordinate 6,647 downwards.
CCGGTGGCTATCTCTGGGGTCATGGTCAAGGCGGCGACGCTCCACAATGAGGACTATGTGCGCGACCTGGACATTCGCGTCGGCGACAAGGTGGTGGTCAAGCGCGCCGGCGAGGTGATCCCCAAGGTGTTGCGCCCGGTGGTGGAGTTGCGTACGGGCGCCGAGCAAATCTGGCAGATGCCGGCCGCGTGCCCGGTCTGCGGCCAGCCATTGGTGCGCCCCGAAGGCGAGGCGGCCACCTATTGCGCCAACAATGCCTGCCCGGCGCAACTGGTGCGCGCCGTCGAATATTTTGTCTCGCGCGGGGCGATGGATATCGAGAGCTTTGGCTACAAACAAGCCGAGCTCTTTGTGGAAAAGGGTTTCATTACTGATCTGGCCGACATTTACACGCTGCCCTGGAATGAGATTGCGCAACTCGATGGCTACAAGGAGAAGCGCATCGAAAATCTGCGCGCCGGCATCGAGGCCAGTAAAAATCGCCCCCTCCACCGGCTGCTGGCGGCGCTGGGCATCCGCTATGTGGGCAGCGTTGTGGCCGAACTGCTCATGCAACGCTACAGCAGCCTCGATGAGCTGATGGATGCCTCCGCCGAAGATCTAAGCGCCATTGATGGCATTGGCCCGCGCATTGCCGAGAGTGTTGTCCGCTATTTCTCGCTCGAGCCTAATCGCGCGCTCGTGCGTGAATTTGCCGATGCCGGCGTGCGCGTCGCCGAGGAGAGAGCGCCCCGCCCCGCAGCAACGTCACTGCCGCTTGCCGGCCTCACCTTTGTGGTGACCGGCGCGCTGCCCACGTGGAGCCGCGACGAGGCGCATGACTTTATCAAGACGCACGGCGGCAAGGCAACCGGCAGCGTCAGCAGTAAGACCAATTATGTCGTGGCCGGTGAAAACGCGGGCAGCAAGCTCACCAAAGCCCAAGAATTAGGTGTGCCCGTGTTGACCGAAGCCGAGCTGCGCGCCCTGGCTGAAGGATAGCATTGGGTAGCACCGCAGGAAACCGTGGAGTGCGACGCACGCGCCACAATCACTCCTGTATGATCATTCATTTTCTCGCCCATGCGTCGCACTCTGCTGCTCCTTCCACGCTATTGTGCAGTGGTGCCGCGCATTGCTAGACAGATGAAATTGAATCTTGTGGCCGATCTCACGACAACGCACAAAGCCGAGTATAGGAGCGATCTGTGAATTACCTCAACCATGTGCCGCTGGCTACAACGGTGGCGCAACTGCGCGACGGTAGGCTGGACCCACACGCACACATCGACCAACGCTGCGACCGCATCGCGGCCATTGATGGCGAAGTGGCGGCGCTGCTGCCCGAGCCGGATCGCCGGGCGCGGCTGCACGCCGATGCGGATGCGCTGCTGGCGCACCACCCCAACCCTGCCACGCGGCCGCCCCTCTTTGGCGCGCTGGTGGGCGTCAAGGACATCTTCCATGTGGAAGGCTATGTGACGCGCGCCGGTTCGGCGATCCCGCCGGCGCTCTTTGCGGGCGAAGAGGCCGCCTGCGTGCGCCAGTTGCGCGAGGCCGGCGCGCTGATCCTGGGCAAGACGGTCACCACCGAGTTTGCCTTCTTTGAGCCGGGCCCCACCCGCAATCCCCACAACCTGGCGCATACGCCGGGCGGATCGAGTAGCGGGTCGGCGGCGGCGGTGGCCGCGGGGCTCTGCGACCTGGCCCTGGGCACCCAGACCATCGGCTCGGTGATCCGCCCGGCGGCCTTTTGTGGCGTCATCGGCTTCAAGCCCAGCTTTGACCGCATCGTCACGCCCGGCCTGGTCTACTTCTCGCGCACCGCCGACCATGTGGGGCTTTTCACCCAGGATGTGGCGGGCATGTGGCTGGCGGCCTCGGTGTTGCTGGCCGGCCGGCGCGAGGACAGCCAGCCATCCCCGCCGGTGCTGGCTGTTCCCGAAGGCGCTTATCTGGCGCAGACCGAGCCGGCGGCGCTGGCTGAATTCGAGCAGCAGATTGCCCAACTCACGCAGGCGGGATATACCGTCAAGCGGCTTCCCCTCTTTGCCGAAATCGAGCCGCTCAACACCTTGCACAGACGCATGGTGGGGGCCGAATTTGCCCAAGAACATGCCCATATCTACCCTGACCACGCGGCAACCTATCGCCCCCGCACGAGAGAGATGATCGAACTGGGCATGAGCGTCGGGGCGGACGAGTTGGCGGCGGCGCGGGCGCATTGCCTGACGTTGCGTTCGGAACTGCACGAACGGATGGATGCGGAAGGCATCGACCTCTGGCTCTGCCCGGCGGCCACCGGCCCGGCGCCCGCCGGCATCCACGCCACGGGCGACCCGGTGATGAACCTGCCGTGGACCCATGCCGGCCTCCCCGCGCTCACGATCCCCGCCGGCGTCACCGCGGAGGGGCTGCCGCTGGGGCTGCAACTGGCAGCGCGTTTTGGCGCCGATGAACAACTGCTGGCCTGGGCGCAGGAGCTGGATGCGCAGCAGATTGGGCGCGCGCCGTGACGAAGCTCCCCGTTCTGCTCGATGTCGACACAGGCATCGATGACGCGCTGGCGCTGATGTTGGCGCTCCGCTCCCCCCGGCTGGATGTACGCGCCATCACCTGCGTGGGCGGCAACCATCGCGTCGGGCAGGTGGTGGAGAACACGCTCAAGGTGCTCGATGTGGTGGATGCGCCGGCCATCCCCGTAGCCGCGGGCATGGAACGAGCCTTGGTGGAACGCCCGCCCGCGCCGCTGCTGCTCCACGGGCGTGACGGCATGGCCGACCTGGGGCTGCCCGCTTCTCCGCGATTGCCCGTGGCCGTACACGCAGTGGAGTTGATGCGCCAGACCCTGAGCCAGGCGACCGAACCGGTTCACCTGATTGCGCTGGCGCCGCTGACCAATGTGGCTGTCTTTTTGCGGATGTACCCTGCGCTGTGGGGGCGCATTGCGGGGTTGACCATCATGGGCGGAACCTACGCCGCGCCCGGCAACACTTCGCCTATGGCCGAGTTCAACATCCGTTGCGACCCCGAGGCGGCGGCGATGGTGCTGGAGAGCGGGCTGCCCATCCGCCTCTATCCGCTCGACCCCTTTCGCCAGCTCCGGTTTACTCGCCCTGAGTTCGAGCGCTTTGTACATGCGCCCGACCCGGCAGCGCGCCAGGCCGGGCGCATCTTTCGTTTTTCCGCCGATTTCTTTGGCGTCGACCATGCGCTGCTTGGCGACGCCGGCGCGGTGGCGTCGCTCATCGACCCGGCGGGCGCCACGGTGGAGCGGCTTCCCATCACAGTGGAGCTGGCCGGCGTCGCCACCCGCGGCCAGACGGTGGTGGACCGCCGCCTGCCGGCCCAACGCGCCCACCCCGAGGAGTTCTGGCAGACCTCGCTGCACGAGATCGACGTGGTCACCGCGGTGGATGAGGCGCGCTACCGGCGGCTTTTTGCCCAGGCCGTGGGCGCGCCGTGGCTCGTGGTGTAGCCGTCAGGCGCCTACCGCACGCCGAGCAGCAGGTCGATGACGAGCTGATCCAGCCGCTCGTAGGGCTGGCCGCGCTTGCCCATGGCGGGCCGGTCAAACATGTGCGCCTTGAGCGCCTTGGCCTTTTCCGCCGAATATTTGCCAAAGAATGGATCCATCGCGCCGTCGTCGGCCTTGATCTCGGCCAGCAGCGCCTGAATTTCGGCGTCCGCGTTAAACCGGGCCGCCTTTTCTTTGAGGATCAGATAGGTGCGCATACAGCCGCGCGCAAAGGCCTTGATGTCCTCGGTGTCGGACGAGCGATAGGCGTGGGCGTCGAAGTGACGGGGCGCGTCGTAGCCCACATCCTCCAGAAACTTGACCAGGAAGAAGTTCTGCTTGATGTTGTGCGAGCCAAAGCGGAAATCCTGGTCATAACGACCGATGTTCTGGTCGTTGAGGTCGATGTGGAAGAGCTTGCCGGCGTCCCACGCCTGGGCCACGGCGTGCATGAAGTTGAGGCCGGCCATGGTTTCGTGGGCCACCTCGGGGTTGACGCCCACCATCTCCGGGTGGTCCAGCGTGGCGATGAAGCCGAGCATGGCGCCGGTAGTGGGGAGGTAGAGGTCGCCACGCGGTTCGTTGGGTTTGGCCTCGAGCGCAAACTTGTAACCGTACCCCTGGTCGATGCTGTATTCGCAGAAAAAGTTGAGCGCCTCGCGGAACCACTTGCCCGCATCCAGCGCGCTCTTGCCCGAGTCGGTCTCCGTTCCTTCACGCCCGCCCCAGAAGACATAAACCTTTGCGCCCAGCTCAGCGCCCAGATCCATGGAGCGTATGGTCTTTTGCCGCGCATAGGCGCGCACCTTGGGGTCGTTGCTGGTGAAGGCGCCGTCGCGGAAGACGGGGTCGAAAAAGAGGTTGGTCGTCGCCATGGGGACGACGATCCCGGTGTCGGCCAGCGCCTTCTGAAAGCCGGCCATGATCTGGCGCTCTTGTGCATGGGTGGCGTCGATGGGGATCAGGTCATTGTCGTGAAAGTTGACGCCCCAGGCCCCCACCTCGGCCAGCAGGTGGACCGTCTCCACCGGGGACATGGGCGTGCGCACGGCGTCGCCAAAGGGGTCGCGCCCGGGGTTGTTGACCGTCCAGAGGCCAAAACTAAACTTGTGTTCGGGTTTGGGCTGATAGTCTGCCATGAGTTCCTCCCTCTTGCGTATGTTAACAACAAGTCATGTGGTAAGCTCTGATTATGCCATGCACCGCGTCAGGCCGGCAACCTGATTGGCCCGTCGCGGGTGGGGGTGTCATGCGATTGGTGGGCCGCCTGCTGTGTTTGCCACGGCGCGCCGCTGCGAATATGAATATCCTGTTGTGGGAAGGGGATCTCGATCCGATGCTTCTCGAACTCGCGCCAGATCATGAAGTGTAGGTCGCTGGTCACTTTGAGCGCGCTGATGGGGTCGCCCAACCAGAACGCGAGCTCGAAATCCAGGCTTGAGGGGCCAAAGCTAACAAAAAAGACATCGGGGGCCGGCTTTTTGAGCACCAGGCCATGCCGTTCGGCCACGCCCAGGAGCACCTCGCGCACCTCTGTCGGATCGCTGTGATAGCTGACCCCGACGCGAATGGTGCGGCGAATGGTTCGATCAGTCTGTTTATAAGTAGAGACGGTAGAGGTGAGCAGACTTTTGTTGGGGATGAGAATCTCGATGTTGTCGGCTGAGCGCACGACGGTGGCGCGCATGCGCAGTTGCTCCACCACCCCACGCGACCCGCCCACTTCGATCACGTCGCCCGGCCTGAGCGTTCGCTCAAAGAGCAACAAGATGCCGCTCACAAAGTTGCCAACCAGTTCCTGCAAACCAAAGCCCAACCCCACCGACAGCCCGCCGCCAATGATGGCCAGGGCCGAAAGATCAACCCCCAGCGTACTCACGGCGGTGAGAATGCCCATGGTGACAACCGCATAATAGCTGATCACAACAATGGTGTTGGTGACGCCTGGGTCGGCATTGGCGCGCGGCAGGATCACGGTGCGCAACCCCTCACGGGTGACCAGCGCCAATACGAGGAAGATGTAGAGCAACACGGCTGCCGAAAAGAGCGCGCCCAGCACAACCGGCTGGTCCATAAAGGTGAAGAGCTCGATGGCGCCAATCGGGAAGGTGCCCGACAGGCTGCGCCCCGCAATCAGGATCACCAGTATCGTAAAGATCGGCGCCAAAAAACGGCGCTGGTAGCGAAGCGCACGGACTGCCGGTAGGAAACCATAGAGCAAACCCACTAGCACGCGGTAGACCAGAAAGAGCCAAAAGATGGGGATAAAACGCTCCAGCAGACCACTACGCCAGCCTAAGACGCCAAACACCTGGATTGCCAATTGCCCGCATATCAGGCCAAAGAGCGGGAAGAGCGTCACATGCACGGCGCGCACCCACATCCGAATGCGGTCGCGCCAGTGCAGGGTTCTGCGGCTCTCGCCTTCCTCTTCGCTGGGGGGCTCTATGTGAAGCAGCCGGCGCAGGAGCCACGACCCAAACCACGCCGCCGCCACCACCAGGGCAAAGGCGATGATCTGGCGCTGCACTACCGGACGCTCAGCCACCAGCAAGATGGTGTTAAGCTGGTCGGTTATTGCTCGGATCCGTGGGTCGTCCATATCACCCATGACTCCTGTCCACTGTGCCGCTACGTGGGCGCGGACGCCACCGCTCATCCACGATGCAAATTGTAGGCTCTGTTGGCTAACCGTCATCATCTGGCCCATTCCCTTCCGTCGCTGCTTGCAGGGCCGCAAACATGCGTTGCACAGCTGTTTCTGGCTCCACCCCCTCGTCGAGAACAGCATGATAGGCCACATCACCCACCGCCAGCAGTGTCCTCATAGCCGGGTCGTTGGGCATGACGCGCGCTGTACGCGCCTGCTCGACAAAGACGATCCGGGACGGCGTGTCCGCCACCTCAACACTGGTATTGGCGGGGATGAGGTCAGTCGCCTGCATCCACAGGGTCTGGCTGTCGACATTGGTGGCATACGTTGCAAATTCCATCGCCAGCCGGGCCTGCCGCTCGGACGCCTGGCGATGGACAAAGAAGCCACTGGCCGTTAGCAGCGGCGCCGCATCGCCAGCCGGGCCGGCAGGAAGCGGGACAATCCCCAACTGCGCCCCAAGCGTTGTCTCTAGCTCAGCCAAAAGACTGGGCCCGG
>JAHDWG010000676.1 GCA_023384495.1 Caldilineaceae bacterium | reverse complement strand
GGACTTCCTCAAAGCGGTGTACATGCTCCAGCAAGAGCAGGAGCGCGTCCAGACCTCCACGCTGGCCGAGGCCCTGGACATCACCGCCCCCTCGACCACCGAAATGGCTAAGAAGCTGGCGAAGGCCAACCTGGTCGAGCACGAACCCTATCGTGGCATCCGCCTGACGCCGGCGGGCGAGCGCGTCGCCCTGGAAATCGTGCGCCATCACCGCCTGCTGGAACTGTTCCTGGTGCAGGCGCTCGGCTATTCCTGGGACGAGGTGCACGAGGAGGCCGAGCGGCTGGAGCACGCCGTCTCCGAGCGGCTGGCGCAGCGCATCGCCGCCTACCTGGGCGACCCCCACTACGACCCGCACGGTGACCCCATCCCCGGCCCGCAGGGGGACATCGCCCCGCGCGACCTGACCCCCCTGGCGGAGTGGCCCGCCGGGCGGCGTGGGCACGTGGCCCGCCTGCGCGACCAGGCCCCGGACATGCTGCGCTACCTGGCGGATAAGGGGCTGATCGTCGGGGCGGCGGTCGAGGTGGTGCAGGCCGACCCCTTCGACGGGCCGATCACGTTGCGTGTGGACGGGGCAGAGCAGGTGATCGGCGTGCTCGTGGCGCAGTACGTGTTGGTCGGGCCGGAGTGAGATTTCGTGTAGTCATGCACAGCAAAGGGATAGGGTGGATTTCGTGCGCCTCTAGTGTGCCCCGAGGCCCCCCGCCGGATACCCCCCCTCGACATATTCGGATGCCGGGAGGAAAGAGCTTCAGGCGATCACTCAGCGCCGGCGGGTGACGGCTGTGCCGCCGTTGGACGCCGATTTTTCGCCGGACTCGTGCTTCTTGTAGTAGTAATAATAGTAGTAGTCATAGCCGTAGCCGTAGCCCTCGTCGCGCCGGCTGACCGCGTTGAGCACCAGCCCCTTGATGTCAATTTCCAGCGAAGCCAGGCGCTCTTTGGCGCGGAGCGCACCACCGGGCCGCGTTCTGCCGGCTTCGATGACCATCACCGTGGGGATGTCGAGATTGGAGGCGAGCACGGCACTGTCAGCGGCGATCAGCACGGGCGGCGTGTCAATCAGGATGATGTCAATGTCCGGCGACGAGCGGAAGAACTTGAACCACTGCTGCATATTCGCCGAGCCGAGCACCTCCGCCGGGTTCAGCGGAATGTAACCACTGGCGATCATGGTCAGGCCCGGAATCTCTGTCTCTTGAATGCACTCGGCGTAATGGGGCGGCAGCCGGTCCAGCGGCATCTCGGCGGCCAGCAGATCGCTGGGGTCCAGCGACAGGAGCGTGGAGAGACCAACGCGGTTATCCACGTTGAAGATGTCGTGCAGGCGGGGGCGGCGCAGGTCGGCGTCAATGAGCAGGACGCGCCACCCGGCAACGGCCATCGTCACAGCCAGGTTGGCGACGGTGATCGTCTTGCCGTCGCCAGGGCCGGGACTGGTGATCAGGAACACCGCTTTGCCCCCATTGGCCGAGAACATCAGGTTGGTGCGCAGTGTGCGGTATTCCTCAGAAACGGGCGAGTCGGGCTGCCGGTAGGCGATCAGCCGCTCCGAGTAGCTGTCGCGCGATTTGCCGAACTTGGGAATGACGGCCAGCGTCGGCAGGCCCAACGCCTGGGTCGCCTGATCTACGGTGCGGATCGTGTCGTCGAGGTACTCGATCAACAGCACCAGGCCGAAGGCCAGCGCCGCCCCCACCAGAGCGCCCAGGACGGTCGTCTGAAACTCATTGCGCGCGACCCGGCCCGTCATCCGCGCCGGCTCGACGATTTCCAGCGCGTTGGTGCGCTGCTGCAGCCGGGCGATGGTGTCTGTGAACCAGGCAATATTCGAGGACGCCTCGTTGATCTGCGAGATCACCGTATTGTACTGCTCGTTCAGGCGCTCGATATCCTGGGGATCGGTGGTCGTGGCAAGCTGCGTATCGAGCGCCGCCAGCCGCTGGCGCGACTGCTCAAGCTGGAGGTTCAGCCGCGCGATCTCACTGTTAGCCAGGTCCACCTGGGCTTGTTGTTCGGGCGTCAGGTTGGTGGGGCTGTTGAGGATCAGTTGCTTGGCTACCTCGTCCACCATCTGCACGACGAGGATCGGGTCGGGGTGGGTCGCGGTGATCTGGATGAAGGTGGTCTGGTTGATGACGCTGGCCGACAGCGACCCGCTGAGCGCCCCCACAGAGATGGGCAGATTGCCCTCGTCAATCGCCGCCTGCAGCACGGAATGGCTCTTGGCCAGGATGACGTAGTTTTGGGCGAGCTGCTGGCCGGTGTAGATTTCGCCAGAAGTGGGGTTGGGCGCTTGAAAGTAGGTGCCCACTGAGATGGTCACCCGCGCCTGGTACTGGTCAAGCTGCCGGCTTGCCTGCAGATAGGCCGCGCCCCCCGCCAGAAATGCCGCC
>JAHDWG010000093.1 GCA_023384495.1 Caldilineaceae bacterium | reverse complement strand
CAAGCTGATCTGAACCAAGATGGCTGCATCGATGACGCCGACCTGCAACTGTTGCAGGCAAACTTTGGCCGCCGGGGGGATGAATCGACTTCAGTTTCGGCGGTGGTCGCTGCCTACCCCCCTTCGCTCTATAGGGTAACGGAAAAGGCGGAGGGAGACCGTTTTGCGCTGTCGCTCGTCATCAAAGAGACGCTGGCAAGCCCAATCGATGGCGGCGCATTTTTTCTCAATGTAGACCCGGCGTTGCTCGCGGTGGTGGCAATCGACCTCAACCCCGCGCTCACCACCGTCTTGCAGCAAGAGATCGACAATGTGCAAGGGCGCGCCGACATCGCCGCCGGCCTGCTTGGCCAGGTGCTTTCCCCCCCTTTGGCCTTTGTCACCGTCACCTTTGAGGCCCGCCAATCTTTCCAACAGACGCACATTGGGCTTGAGGGTGGCGGGGTCCGCAGAACCGATCTGGCGCTGGCCGGCGCATCGCTGATTGACCGCGCCAAAGGTGGCGCGCCGGCTGTGATTTCCTTGCACGAGAGCGAAGCGGCCACCCCTCAGCGGATCTTTCTGCCTGTAGTGCGGCGGTGACGCCCCCTCCCTCAGGTGACAGTCACTTCCAAAGTGACTGTCACCTGACCTAAGTCACCTGACCACGTTGGACACACGCCAGGCGCGCGGGTTGGCGTGCATCGCGCCCCTGTCTGTGCTATACTATGAGCAGGCGCGTGCGCCTGCCTATGTGCGCAATTGGTCTACCTGCACGAGGAACCCACCCATGACTGAACTGACACTTGCAGCGCCCCAAGCCTGGCCCGCCCAGGGCGAATGGACGTATGAAGACTACCTTGCCCTGCCCGATGATGGCCGGCGCTATGAAATCATTGAGGGAGTGCTCTACGTGACCAATGCCCCAAATTCTGACCACCAGTTCACTGTGACTGAAGCCAGCCGGCAAATCGGCAATCACGTCATGGCGCACAAGCTTGGCCGCGTATTGGTTGCGCCCTTTGAGGTGCATCTGGCCCAACGCACACGGCCCGTGCAGCCCGACATCATCTTTGTGCGCGCCGAGCGCTGGCCCAGCGGACGGGTGGCCTATTTTTCGGGCGCGCCCGACCTGATCGTCGAAGTGGTTTCGCCCAGCAGCGCCCGCACGGATCGGGTGATCAAATTCACCGCCTACGAGCTGGCCGGCGCGCCCGAATATTGGATCGCCAACCCACATGCCCGCACTGTCGAGATCTACACCCTCTCCCACAACGAATACGCACTCTTGGGCGAGTTCGCCGGGGATGAACCGATCCAGTCAGCCGTGCTCGAAGGCATCGACATCGTCACCAGCAGCCTCTTTCCTTGAACCAAAAGCGGGAAATCTACAGAGGAGTTTTCGCATGACAACCCAAACCGCCGCGGCCCAACTCATCCGGCGCAGTGGCCTGATCGCCATCATTCGCGGCCAGTTCTCGCGACAACAGGTCGTCGGCATTGCCGAAACGCTGCTCGCCAACCAGATCGTGGTGGTCGAGGTCACGCTCAACACCACCGGCGCGCTCACCGCCATCACCTATCTGCGCGAGCACTTCGCCGACAAGATGCTCGTGGGCGCAGGCACCGTCCGCACGGCGGAACAACTGCGCGCCGTGCTGGATGCCGGCGCCCAGTTCACCGTATCGCCCAACCTGGACCTGGCCACGGTTGAGCTGGCCCAGCGGCGCGACCTGCTCCACCTGCCCGGTGTCTTTACGCCCACCGAGGTGCAGAACGCGTTTGTGGCCGGTTGCCGCATGGTCAAACTCTTCCCGTCGGAGATTGTGGGGCCGCGCTATCTCAGGGCGCTGCGCGCGCCGTTGGATGATGTCGAGCTTGTCCCCACCGGCGGCATCTCACCGGCCAACGTGGCCGAGTATGTGCAGGCCGGCGCGGTCGCCGCCGGCATTGGCAGCGCGCTGGTCACCGGGCCGCAGCAAGAGCTGGCCGACCTCGCCGTGCGCGCCCAGGCCCTACGCGCGGCGTGGGATGAAGCGGTTCACGCCGGATAAGTCACCAGAAACCGACCCCTTCGAGAGACCATGATGACTGCAAAGCGATTTGATGTGACCGCCATCGGCGAGGTGATGTTGCGCTACAGCGTGTCGGTGGGCGAGCGGTTGGAACGGGCGCAACAACTGGCGATCCACCCCGGCGGCGCCGAAGCCAACCTGCTGGGCGCCTTGGGCGCGCTGGGCCGCCGTTGCGCCTGGATCAGCGGGCTGCCCAAGAATCCACTGGGCAAGATCATCGAGAACCATCTGCGCCTCAGCAATGTGGCGACCGACGGCATTGTCTGGTCGGACGAGGGGCGGGTGGGTACCTATTATTTGGAGTTTGCCACACCGCCCCGCGCCACCCAGGTCTACTACGACCGGGCTAATTCCTGTGCAGCGCAGCTACGCCCCGATCAGATCGACTGGGCCTATGTGTTAGACACCCGCCTGATCCACCTCACGGGGATTACCCCCGCGCTCTCGCCCACCTGTCTGGCGGTGACCGAAGAGGCGATCCGACGGGCGAAGGCCGCCGGGGTTGCGGTCAGCTTTGACATCAACTTCCGGGCCAAGCTCTGGTCAGAAACCAGGGCCGCCGAGGTGTTGCTGCCGTTGATTCAAGAGGTGGACATTCTCTCGTGCGGGCAGGGGGATGCGGCGCGGCTCTTCGGCTGCACCGGCAGCCCCGAAGCGATCATCCACCGCCTGGCCGAGATCAGCCGGGCCCGCGTGGTGGTCACTTCGCTGGCCGACGAGGGCGTCATGGCGTGGGACGGGCAGACCATGCACCACGCGCCGGCCCGCCCCGTGCAGATTGTGGACCGGCTGGGCGCGGGCGATGCGCTGGCCGCCGGCGTAATCCACGGCTGGCTCGAGGGGGACCTGGCCCACGGCCTACAGGTGGGCACGGCGTTGGCCGCCATCTGCCTCAGCCTGCACGGCGATGTGGTCATCACCACACCCGAAGAGGTTGCCGCCGTCATGACCACCGGGGGTGGCGGGTTGAACCGTTAGACCGCCCCCACCGTCCATCGTCTATCGTCCATCGTCCCCTACACAGGTCACTCAACCATCCAGTCGCCAACGAGGCCCTGCATGACCACCACCATCCTCTGCCTGGCAAGCTACTTCAAAGGGAGCCGCTTTTTGCAGGCGTGCAAGGCGCTCGGTTGTCACACGATCCTGGTCACCACCGAGAAGCTGAAGGATGAAGCGTGGCCCATGGAGGCCATTGACGAGCGCTTCTTGCTGCCGCGCCTCAACCAGCAGCCGGACATTACGCACGCCATCAGCTACCTGGCGCGCACTCGCATGATTGACCGCATCGTGGCGCTGGATGATTACGATGTCGAGACGGCGGCGGCGCTGCGTGAACATATGCGCATGCCCGGCATGGGTGACAGCACGGCGCGCTTCTTCCGCGACAAACTGGCCATGCGCGTCCAGGCGCGCACCCACGAGCTCCCCGTTCCCGATTTTGTCCCCGTGCTCAATCACGACCGGCTGCATGACTTTATGGCGCAGACGCCGCCGCCCTGGGTGCTCAAGCCCCGTTCCGAGGCGAGCGCCATGGGCATCAAGAAGCTCCACCAGGCCGATGAGCTTTGGCCGCTGCTCGACACGCTGGGCGACCGCCAGTCCTATTTCCTGTTGGAGCAGTTTTTGCCCGGCGATGTCTACCATGTGGACTCGATTGTGGTCGACGAGCAGGTGTTGTTCGCCGCCGCGAGCAAATATGGCCTGCCACCCATGACCGTCTATCAGGGGGGCGGCGTCTTTGTCACCAGTTCGCTGCCCTATGGCGACGATGAAGAGACGGCGCTGCAAGAGGCCAACCGCCGGCTGCTGGCCGCGATGGGGATGAGGCGCGGCGTGACGCACGCCGAGTTTATCCGCAGCCATGCCGATGGCCGGTTCTATTTTTTGGAAGTGGCGGCGCGGGTGGGCGGCGCCGGTATCGACCTCATGGTGGAACACGCCACCGGCGTCAACCTGTGGGAGGAGTGGGCCAAAATCGAGGTGGCCCAAGTCCGGGGCCGGGCCTATGCATTGCCGCCCGTTCGCCAGCAGTATGCCGCGCTCATCGTCACCCTGGCGCGCCAGGCGTGGCCCGACACCACCGCCTACAACGACCCGGAGGTTGTCTGGCGGCTGCACAAGAAGCACCACGTGGGCCTGATCGTGGCGTCGCCGGACCACGCGCGGGTGCAGGCGCTCATCGCCGACTATGCCCCGCGCATCGCGGCTGATTTTACGGCCTCGGCGCCCCCGTTGGATCGCCCGCCGGAATAGACCGTACACACCAACCTGGAGCAATCAATCTGGAGCAACCGATGATGCAACCACAACTGAGCGCCGAGCAATGGCAACAATACCGAGAAACCGGCTATCTGCGCCTGGGCCAGGTGTTGGACGAAGCCGAACTGAACGCATTGCAGCAACGCATCGACGACATCATGCTGGGCAAGGCGGACGCGCCGTATGACCGCATGTTGATGCAGGTGGACAGCCTCACCGGCAATGTGGCCGACGCCGGTCCGCAGACAAAAGGGTTTAAGACCCCCACGCTCAATTACCGCAAGATTCAAGACTTGGAGCTGGACCCGCTCTTTTTGGCCTGCATGCAAAAGCCGCTCTTCCGCGAGATCTGCGCCGAGGTCTACGGCGCCGAGACGCCGGTTGCCTGCTTTCGCGCCATGTTTATGAACAAGCCGGCCGGCAAGGGCAGCTTCCTGGCCTGGCATCAGGATCGCTGGACCGATCTCGACCGCGACCCGCAGATCACCGTCTGGATCGCGCTCGACCCCGCCACAGTCGCCAACGGCTGCGTGCAGGTGATCCCCGGTTCGCATCATTCCCTGCTCAACCCGGACGACGCATCGGGCTTTCTGCGCAAGGAACAGGCCGACGCGCTGCTGGCGCAACACAAGCCCGTCTTTTTGGAGTTGCGCGCCGGCGAGGCGGTGCTGCTGCACAACTGGCTGCTGCACGCCTCCGAGGTCAACCGCACCGAGATCCCTCGCCGCGCCTTTAGCATCTGCTACATGGACGCCAACACGCACTCCAAACGGGGCGAGCGTTTTTCGCTCATCTTTGGCGAGGGCGCGCTGGCGACGCCATAGCCCCATTTCTGTGACGGAGGTAACCCATGTCCCGTATGCTCACCGTCGGCGCCGCCCAGTTTGGCCCGGTATCGCGCACAGAGACGCGCCAGGATGTGGTCAACCGGCTGCTCGATCTGCTGCGCCAGGGCCACGCCCGCGGCTGCCAGTTGGTCGTCTTCACCGAAGCCGCGCTGACCGCGTTCTTCCCGCACTGGCTGATCACCGATGAGGCCGAGCTCGATGGCTGGTTTGAGCGCGAAATGCCGTCGCCCGTGACGCAGCCGCTTTTCGACGAGGCGGCGCGCCTGGGTGTTGGGTTTCACCTGGGCTACGCCGAGCTTGCGTGGGAAGGGGGCGAAAAGCGACGCTACAACAGCGCCATCCTGGTCGACCAGCGCGGGCGGATTTTGGGCAAGTATCGCAAGATTCACCTGCCCGGCTACGATAGCCCTCAGCCCGAGCAGCCCTTTCAGAACCTGGAGAAGCGCTATTTTGCCGTGGGCGATCTGGGGTTTCGCGCCTGGCCGGCCTTTGGCGGCATGGTTGGCGTCTGCATCTGCAACGACCGTCGCTGGCCCGAAACCTATCGCGCGCTGGCGCTGCAAGGTGCGGAAATGGTGCTGCTCGGCTATAATACACCGTTGCACAACCCGGCGTTGCCCAGCAGCGACCCGCTGGCCAACTTTCACAACCATCTCTGCATGCAGGCCGGCGCCTATCAAAACGGCCTCTGGGTGGTGGGGGTGGCCAAAGCCGGGCTGGAGGAAGGGGTCATGCAGATCGGCCAGAGCTGTATCATCGCCCCCAGCGGCGAGATCGTCGCCATGACCGCCACGCTGGAGGATGAACTGGTCACTGCTCGCTGTGATCTCGACCTGGCGACCCTCTATCGCGCCAAGCTATGGAACTTTGCCCGCAACCGTCGCATTGAACATTATGGGCTGATCACCGAGCAGCGGGGTGAGGAAAGGGGTAAAGGACCCTCTCCAGACGACCCAGCCCACGAAGAATCATGAACCATACGGAGAAACGTTTATGAACCCATCAACACTCATTCAAAACGACCAGGCGTATCTGCTTCACCCGCTGCACCACCCCAGCGCCCACGACAACCCGCTGATCTTCGAGCGGGGCGAGGGGGTCTATCTCTATTCGGTGGATGGGACGCAGTATATCGACGCCTTTGCCGGGCTGTGGAACGTCAACGCCGGGCATGGCCGCAAGGAGCTGGCGCAGGCCGCCGCCGACCAGATGAGCAAGCTGGCCTACGCCTCCAACTATGCCGGTTCGGCCAATCTCCCCGCGATTGAGCTGGCGACACGCATGGCCGGGCTTGCCTATCCCGATCTCAATACGACATTTTTCACGTCAGGTGGCGCCGAGTCCAACGAGAGCGCCTTTAAGACGGTGCGCCATTATTGGAAGCGACTGGGCAAACCCGACAAGACCAAGATCATCTCGCGCACGCACGCCTATCACGGCATCACGCTGGCGGCCATGAGCGCAACCGGCATGAGCGTCTACTGGCCCATGTTCGAACCGCGCGTGCCGGGCTTTCTCCACCTCCCCGCGCCCCACCCCGATCGCGTCACCGGCGACATTCGCGAGGGTGAGACGCTGGGCCAGGCCGCCGCGCGCGCGCTCGAAGAGGCGATCCTGCGCGAGGGGCCAGACACGGTGGGCGGCTTTATCGCCGAGCCGGTGCAGGGCGCGGGCGGCGTCATCGTGCCGCCGGAGGACTACTTTCCGCGCGTGCGCCAGATCTGTGACGAATATGGTGTGCTCTTTATCGCCGACGAGGTGATCACCGGCTTTGGCCGCACGGGCGACCTGTTTGGCCTGCGCCGCTACGGCGTGCAGCCCGACATTATGTCGTTTGCCAAAGGGGTCACCAGCGGCTATCTGCCCCTGGGCGGCATCCAGATCGCCGACAAGATTCGCGAGGTGATCATGAATGCCCCGCCCAACGAGCGTTGGATGCACGCCTATACCTATTCGGGCCACCCCACCTGCTGCGCCGTGGCGCTGGCGAACCTGGACATTATCGAACGCGAGGGGCTGGTGGCGAATGCGGGCGTCATGGGCGCGCGGCTGCTCGACGGGCTGAAGGCGCTTTACGAGGAGTTCGAGTGCATCGGCGACGTGCGCGGGCTGGGGCTGATGGCGGCGATTGAGTTTACGTCGGATCGGGCCACCAAGGCGCCGGCCAATCTGGGCGAGAAGGTGCGCGCCGCCGCCATGCAGCGCGGCCTTTGGACGCGCGCCCTGGGCGATGTCTTTATGTTCTCGCCGCCGCTCACCATCACCGCCGACGAGGTAGATAAGGTGTTGCAGATCGTCGGCGAGTCGATTGCTGAAGTGACGGCATAGCGTGCAGGTGGAACGCCGGGCGCCGGCCCAGCAACCAACCAGCCTAATACAGCCCGCCGGTCACGGACCGGCGGCGGTCGCCCACCAGAGGCCGCCGGTCACGGACCCGGCGAGAGCGCTCGAAGTGCGTAGTTATTTGCGTCGCGCTGTACTTAGGGCGCGCCGCTCACCAACGGCAAATAGAGCACGTTGTCTTCGTCAGGCAAGGCTTCGTAAACGATGATCAGCTGCGGTCGATTGGCGGCGATGCCGTTCTCGCGCGAGTCGAAACGGCGGGCGGCGCCGTTGCTCTCCTCATTGCCGAGCAGAATCCAGCCAAAGTTGGCGTCGGGGTCAGCCTGCCACGCCTGCACATCGGCCAGCAGCGCGGGCGAACTCCACGTGTAGAACCCCTGCGCATTGACCGTAGTGGCAGCGCTGGCCGTCGCCACAAAATCACCACCCGGCGTCGTCCATTCGGCTGTATCAAAGAAAGTATGCAGCCAGGTGGCGTCGCCGGGGGTGGCGGCTGCCCCACCCCCTTCCCCACTGCCCGCATTGGACGTTCCCTCACCCCAGTCGGCCAACACCCGGTGCAACTGGATGGCGTGGGCGCCTCCCCGTGGTGTGGACGAATGGAGCCGCAGCGTCGCGCTGACGATGGTCGCATCCGCCGGGATCTCGGCCAGATCAAAGGCCAACAACCCGCGCAGCGACACGCCCTGGCCGTTCCTGCCGGCAAAGAAGTGGTCACCCTGGCCGTTGCTGCGCAGATTGGTGCTCCCCGCATAGATTGTGTTGTCTTTGACCGACGTGATCGTGATCTCGACATGGGGGGCGACGGCGCCCACGGGCCTGTCCCTGGCCGCCAGGTGGTCGAATCCAGCAAGTAAGACGACAAAAAGGCCGAGCCCGATCAAGAGCGCCGAGCGCAACAGACGTGCATTCATGGTTGCCCCCTTATCACGGTTTCGTGGCTGACGAGATGAGTCAACCCCACTATACTCGGCGGCGTAGGGCGGTGTCAAGGGCCAATGGTTATCTGACTATTGGCAGGGGCTATGCGTAGAGCACCACCTCATCTCCCTCTTGCTGCACCTTGTAGGTCTTCACCCGCAGATCGGGGTCGTAGAGCGCCCGCCCAGTTTTGATGTCGAACTCCCATTGGTGCCACGGGCACTTGAGGATCTCCCCCTCGCGTTCGTGGGCCAGTTCGAAGAGACCGGCGGTCACCACCAGCGGGCGCACACGCCCCAGGCAGAGGGGGCCGCTGCGATGGGGGCAGAGGTTGCGCAGGGCGTAAAACTCGCCCTGCACGTTGAAGACGCCGATCTCGCGGCTGCCAACGCGGACGATCTTGCGGCTGCCCGGCGGCAGCTCGGCCACCGGGGCGACGATGTGACGGGTGGGCATAAGGTATGATCCTATTCTGCAAATTGTTCGAAAATTACGCCGGGGCTAGCGCCGGGTGGCCGTTGGCGGTGTGCGCTGGCGTGGGCGCCTGCCCCTGGGCCTGGTTGAGCCGCCAGTAGAGGCCGCGCTGCGCCATCAGCCGTTCGTGATTGCCCGCCTCGGCAATCCGTCCACCGTCCAGCACGACGATCAGGTCGGCGTTGCGGATGGTGGAGAGGCGGTGCGCGATCATGATGGTGGTGCGCCCGACCATCAGCCGCTCCAACGCCTGTTGGATCAGATGCTCGGTTTCAGTGTCCACCGACGAGGTCGCTTCGTCCAAAATCAGGATCGGCGCATCCTTGAGCACGGCGCGGGCAATGGAGAGGCGCTGTTTCTGACCGCCCGACAGTTTGACCCCGCGCTCCCCGATGATCGTGTCATAGCTGTTGGGCAACTGCATGATGAAGTCGTGGGCATTGGCCACTTTGGCCGCCTCGATCACCTCCG
This sequence comes from Caldilineaceae bacterium, assembly GCA_023384495.1. Taxonomy (GTDB): domain Bacteria; phylum Chloroflexota; class Anaerolineae; order Caldilineales; family Caldilineaceae; genus CFX5. The sequence goes on along the minus strand of JAHDWG010000093.1, from coordinate 10,922 downwards.
CTTCGCTGGCGCCGGCGCGGCCAAAGAGAATGTTGTCGCGCGCAGTGCCGTGGAAGAGAAAGACATCCTGCAAGACAATGCTGATCTGCTGGCGCAGGCTGGTGAGGGTGAGATTGCGCAGGTCGTGGCCGTCCAGCGTGATCGACCCTTCGCTCACATCATAGAAGCGGGGGATGAGGCTGGCAAAGGTCGTCTTGCCCACACCGGTTGGCCCCACCAGCGCCACCGTGGCATGGGCGGGGATGTGCAAATTGACCTCGCGTAACACCCGATCATCCGCCAGGTAGCCAAACCCCACGTTGTTGAACACAAGCTCCCCGTGGGCGCGGCCCGGCAGCGCCACCGCGCCGGGCTGGTCGTCCACCTCAGGCTGTTCGTCGAGCAACTCGTTGATGCGGTCCGAACTCGCCAGCGATTCCTGAATCTTTTCCCAGGCGTCGCTCAGGTGGTGAATGGGCTGGTAGAAAAGCTCCAGGTAGAGAAAAAAGGCCACCAGCTCGTCAATCGCCAGCGTCTGGTTTAGGATCAGGCGCCCGCCAAAATAGATGACGACGATGGTGCCCAGCGCCGATGTGAACTGGATAAAGGGCTGGAAGATCGCCATCATCTTGAGGGCGTGGAGCAGCGAGTCGCGATACTTGTCGATGCGGCTGCGGATGCGGCCCAGTTCGGTCTGCTCGCGGGTGAAGGTCTTGATCTCGCGGATGCCCGACAGGTTGTCGTTGAGGATGGCGTTGAGTTCGCCCAGCTCCTTCTGCCGTTCGACAAAGGCCGGGCGCACATACCTGGCAAAGAGGCGCAGGGCAATGATGATCAGCGGGATGGGGGCCATGCTGAGCAGCGTCAGTTGCCAGTTCATGGCGAGCAGCACGGCCATGACGCCGACCAGCGTCAACACATTGACGGCAATGTCGGGCAGGGCATGGGCGATGAGCAGCTCGAACTTGTCGGTGTCGTTGACCACGCGCGACATGAGCTGGCCGGTCTGTTTGTCTTCATAGAAGCGCAGCGAGAGCCGCTGAAGATGCTCGTAGACCAGTTTGCGGGCGTCGGCCACCACGCCCCAACCGGCCACGTGCGCCATGTAGCTGCGCAGAAATTGCAGCGCCGCGCGCGCCACATAGACGGCCAGCGCCAGCAACGCCAACCGGGTGACCAGCGCCGATGTCATCTGCGCCTGTTCCGGGTCTGTGACCGCGCCGACCATGGTCTTGATGATCCACGGGATGAGCAACTGTGTCCCCACCAGCAGCAACATGCTGATGATGGTGATGATCAACGAGCCTTTGTAGTTCCTGGCGTACAGGAGAAGATAGCCCAACGAACCCATAACGTATCCTGTCTAATCAAATTTTCGACAACAAAAGGTCACCAGACATCAGGCTCTGATCAACCGCGGTCAGGGCCTGATTTCTGATGACTCGGTGCTTACTCGCATCGAAACATAGAACTTGTCTCAAAATCTCTGTGTCCCACGTGTACGGTATCCGAACCTTGCGGGCCACAACCGATTTTGAGCTGGTTCCTATTCTTATTCATAGTCTGCTTGATCTGCACAGCTTTGTCAAACGTGGGTTTATAGGTGACAGTCACTTAAAAAGTGACTGTCACATCAAAAGACGTTGCGCCTTTGCCCCCTGCGTCTTTGCGTTGAACCAAAACTGCACGGACAGAAACGTTTGTTTCCAACCAACGCGCCAGCGGACGCACGCGCCAACGCACTACCAACGCCCGCCGCTTATGCTATAGCCAGCAGTACCGAAAGAGTGTAGTCCAACTAGCGTTCGTTCAGTACCATCCGTTAAATCTGTATCAAGTTTTTGGATCAAGTTCACAAAAGGAGAATCACATGTTGTCCAAACGAAAATTGGCTGTATTGTTGGCTCTGTTGGTGCTTGCGCTCAGCGCTTGCACGCCCATCGTCCCCGCCGCAGCCGGCCTGATGCCCAGCGCCGCCGGCAACGAGTCTGCCGAGGCCGAGGTGCAACTCCTCGAGTTTGAGGTTGCGGAGGATATGAATCGTTTTATCTTTGACCAGGATGTGGTCTACGAAGATGGGATGCCCGCCGATGGCAGCAGCTTTATTACCCGCGGCTATCTCTACGAGGTGGGCACGCTGGATGGAACCAACGGCGTCAACCCCGACGGTTCGCCCGAGTTCCCCGACAAGGTGATCGGTGAATGGATCTGCCAGGGCTACATGATCAATGACGCTGGGCACGCCACCGGGGGCGTCTGGGTCTTCTCGACACAGTTCTTCCAGTTTGGCGACGAGCCGGGCGCACAGTCCATCGTGACCCAGGGCTACGAGCTGGCCGACACCGACGTCGCTATCGCTCGCGCCATCACCGGCGGCACCGGCGAATTCAAGCTGGCCCGCGGCGAGTCATCGCAGACGCTGCTGGGCCTCAACGCCACCGAGGGCGTCAACCTGCGGGTGCAGATCGCGGTGGAAAAGTAAACGAATTCGGAGATTGGGGAGAGTATGGAGATTTGAGGAGATTTGTCCGGCGGCTTAACCGGTATCTTGAATCTCTTCAATCTCCTCAACCCCTCAATTTCCTCAACCTCACAAGAACAAGAAAGGGATCTCCCAATGACCAACACACTGACAGCAATGATCGACCAACATGCCGAGCAGCGCGACGCCTTTATCGAGCGCATGCTTCAGTCCGCTTCGGGGCTGTTTAACCTCTTTTCCGTCTATATCGGCGACCGTCTCGGCTACTATCGCGCACTGGGCGCAGGCGAGTGGGTGACCTCCACCGAACTGGCCACCCGCACGCAGACGCATGAGCGCTACGCCCGTGAGTGGCTGGAACAACAGACCGTCGCCGCGATCCTCGAGGTGGCCGACGAACGAGAAGATGCGCTGTGGCGGCGCTATCGCCTGCCCCCCGGGCACCGGGAAGTGCTGGCCGAGCCGGAGAGCCTGAATTACCTGGCCCCGCTGGCGCAGATCGCGGTCGGCGCGGTCTACCCCATCCACGCGCTGTTGGATGCCTATCGCAACGGCGGCGGCGTCCCCTATGGCGACTATGGCGTCGACCTGCGCGAGGGCCAGGCCGGCATGAACCGCAATCTATTCCTATATGAACTCGGCCAGCAACATCTGCCGGCCATTGCCGATGTCCACGCCCGCTTGCAGAGTGACCCGCCGGCGCGCATTGCCGACATTGGCTGTGGCGTGGGCTGGTCGAGCATTGGCATGGCGCTGGCCTACCCCAATGTCAAGGTGGATGGTTTCGACCTCGATGAGCCATCCATCGAAGAGGCGTGGGGCTATGCCCGCCAATATGGGCTGACCGATCGTTTGACCTTCCACGCCCGCGACGCCGGCTCGCTGGAGGTGCTCAATGGACGCTACGACCTGGTGACCGCCTTTGAGTGCGTCCACGATCTGGGCAACCCGGTGGGTGTGTTGCGCACCATGCGGCGGCTGGCCGGCGACCGCGGCGCAGTCATTGTCATGGACGAGCGCGTGGGTGACGAGTTCACGGCCCAGGGCAACGAAGTGGAATGGATGATGTACGGCTGGAGCATTCTCCACTGCCTGCCCGTGGGAATGGCCGAGCACCAGCCCTCTGCCGCCACCGGCACGGTGATGCGCACCGATACGCTGCGCGGTTACGCCCGCGAGGCCGGTTTTCAGGATGTGGAAGTATTGCCCATCGACAACTTTTTCTTCCGTTTCTATCGCTTGCGTTGATGAACCGTAACGGCTACTTGAGCTTGTTTAGGAGGTTGATATGCAGCCCAAACATATTTTCAAACGCGGTTGGTCGGCGCTTGTTGCCGTGGCGATCCTCGCCCTTAGCCTGATCCAGCCCTTGACATCCGTACAGGCGGCTTCGCCATCGGAGCGCGCACCGCTGGCAGGATCGGCAGACCGTCCATCCGGCGCCAACGCGCATAGGATGAACTCAGCGGCTTCGGCCCCCAGCGCAGACGTGGCAACCGATTGGTTTGACTTGTATCTACAACTGGTCCAAACCAGCCCTGGCTTCTCGCCGCCGGTGGCCGCTCGAGCATTCGGCTATGCCGGCGTCACCCTATACGAAACAGTGGTTCCAGGTTTCTCCGACTATCAGTCGCTGGCTGGGCAACTCAATGGGCTAGACAGGTTGCCCCGCCTCAATAGCAGCCGTAGCCTTGACTGGCCGACCGCGGCCAACGCTGCGCTGGCGAGGATGGCGCGCAAACTCTTTGCCAATACTTCGAGCGAGAACCTGGCCGCGATCGATGCGCTCGAAGAGCAATGGAATCGCGCCCTGCTGCCCACCGTTGACGCCGCTGCCCATGCGCGCTCGCTGCGGTACGGGCAGCGGATGGCCAACGCCATTTTTGTTTGGTCCAAAACCGATGGTGGGCACGAAGGCTATCTGCGCAATTTCCCGGCGGGCTATGCGCCGCCGACCGGCGCTGGGATGTGGCTGCCGACACCGCCCAAGGAGCAGCCTGCGCTCCAGCCAACCTGGGGTGAGAATCGGCCCTTTGTTCTGGCGTCCGGTGATAGCTGCCCGCCTGCGCCACCGCTGGCCTACTCGGAAGCGCCTGGCTCGGCCTTTTACGAAGAGGGGATGGAAGTCTACACTGTGACGCAAGAACTGACCGCCGAACAGGAGGCCATTGCCCGCTTCTGGTCAGATGACCCAGGCGAAACGGTAACGCCGCCCGGCCATTCCATCGCCATCGCTACGCAGGTCTTGCAGCAGGAGAACGCCTCGCTGATCTTGGCCGCTGAGACCTACGCCAAAGTGGGCATCGCCGTCGCCGATTCGTTTATCGGCTGCTGGAACGCAAAATATGAGTACAATCTGCTGCGTCCGGTCACCTACATCCGCAAGTTGATCGACCCAGAGTGGACGCCGCTGCTCAACACACCGCCCTTCCCCGAGTACCCGTCGGGCCATTCGGTGCAATCGGCGGCGGTGGCGGCGGTGTTGGCCGGGCTCTTTGGTGAAGAGTATGCCTTTATCGATCACACGCACGATGGCCGCGGCCTGCCTGCCCGTTCGTTTGTCTCATTTGCCGGCTTTGCCGAGGAAGCGGCGCTTTCCCGGCTGTACGGTGGCATCCACTACCGCCGGGCAATTGAGTTGGGCATGGCGCAAGGGGAATGTATCGGCGCGACTGTCAATGCGCTTGCGTTCCGGCGCTGATCGTTGGGCGTACGGATGTGCGCTGACAGTGTGCGGGAGGGAATGAGATTATGCAAGACATACACTTACGGGTCTGTAGCATCTTTCTGGCTGGTCTGATTATGGCGCTGCTCTCTCTCCTGGCGCGGCCGGTGTTGGCCCACGGCGAGGATCGGATGCTGCAACAGGCGAATATCGCGACCGGGGCCTTTCGCTTGACGGTGTGGACTTCGCCGGCCCGGTTGCGCACGGGCGAACTCCATGTCGAGACGAGTGTCTTGGACCGCGACGGAACGCCCGATGAAACGTATGTGGTACAGGTTTCGCTCACCCCGGTGGATCGACCAGGCCCCGTGCTCGCGGCGCTTTCAGTCCCTGTGGCGGGCGCCGAGGCGGGTCTGCGCGAGGCGGCGTTCACCGTGGCCGAGCCAGGCCGCTACCGGGTGGAGACGACACTCTTCGATGAGACCGGGATGGCCGGACAGGCCGCCTTTGAAGTGGAGATTACCCCTGTCCCCCACTTCGTCCAGGTTGGCATCTATCTGTTGTTGGGTGTATCCATCCTCGCCGGGGTGTGGATGCTGTGGAATGGTGTGGATGTGTGGTTTGGCCGCGCACAGATGGCAGCCAACTGATTTCGTGTAAGCGATTGCAGAGAAGAGGAGAAAACGATGTTATCGACAGCAAACTATCCTTATGGCAGTTGGGGCGGGTTCCGCCCGCGCAAAGGGCCGCTGCATCAACGGGCGCTCTGGCTCTTTATGGTCATCGTCCTGGGGCATTGGCTGGAGCACCTAACCCAGGTCTATCAAATCTATGTACTGGGCTGGTTGCCCAAGATGGCGGGCGGCGTCCTGGGTCTCTGGTTTCCGTGGCTGAGCAGTTCGGAAGTGTTGCACTTTACCTATAACCTGTTGCTTTGGGGTGGCATCCTGCTCTTGCAACCGGGTTTTCAAGGGGCGGCCCGCCGCTGGTGGAATGGGGCGTTGCTGGCGCAAAGCTGGCACTTTTTTGAACACATTCTACTCCAGGTGCAGTGGTTGACCGGGGTCTATCTGTTTGGCGAGACCAAGCAGACCGGTATCGGCGAGCTCTGGTTTCCGCGGCCTGAGCTGCACTTTGTCTACAACCTGGTCGTCTTCGCGCCGCTTGTCCTGGGCATGTTTGTCTATTTCCGCCCGCCGGATGGTCACAACCTGCGGAAGGATGCAGGTTAGCGCCCGACCGGAAGTTCTGCTGGGTTGCGGAGTTCGCACGTGGGCGTGCGAACTCCGCGGGGGTCAAGTTCATAGCTTTGAACTGGCGACGCTGGTTGCCGCTGCGCGTTGGAGCGTTGGATTCGAGTTGTGTTCTTGCCAAAGCATATCGTAAAGTCACGCTCAGCACGGATAGCTTTTCGCTCGTAGAGTGGCGCCTCGCCCAAAGGCGCGACATGAGTTGGTTTGGCAAAGAACACAGACTCATCCCCTTTAGATTGATCATTCCAGGTAATGGGACTATGTCACTCTCAACCATGCCAGAAAAACGATGAGAATTAGCAATAATCCACCGATGCCCATAGCTAGTCGGCGAATATAGATGTGAAGCATAGTTCAGCCCCTAGACAATACTGAAGCGTTCTGAGAAAATTTTTCGCAATGGAACGCCGTGTTGACTCAAGTAAGGCTCCACCATATCCATCATCGGTTCTGGGCCACAGACGAAGTAGCCATTCTTGGCAATCTCGTCAGGCAACCAGCGACCTAATATCTCTTTGCTGATCAGACCTGTCTCGCCCTGCCACCCTTCTGGTGGATTCTGTAGCACATGCACCACCTCCAGGTTTAACGCTTGTTGCAAAAGAGCGAGCTCTTCCTGGAAAAGCACACTCTCCCAATCAGAATTACCGTAGATGAGCAAGAGCGGACGTTGGTCGCCCCTGTCCCGTAACGTGCGCAACATGCTCATGATTGGGGTAATTCCTACGCCGCCCACAATAAAAACGGCACCCTGATTGGATGTTGGATCCAGTGTAAATGCACCGTATGGACCCTCTAAGTACGCGCGTGTACCGGGCTCGACAGTGTGCATGGTACTGGTGAAATCTCCCAATGCTTTGATTGTAAGCTCGATTCGGTCGTGCTGTTCAGCACTTGAAGAGATAGAAAAGGGATGTTGTTGAAGTGAAAACGGCGAGTCGCCCAGGGTCAACCAGACGAACTGGCCGGCAGCAAAGCGCATTCCTTCGTGTCCATCAGGCGCCAGCACCAGTGTCCAGGCGCGGCCCCGTTCCTCTCGAACCGCGGTGACATAATACGGGTTGCGGCGCATCTGTAGCGGTCTGAGTACCCGGGTATTGATCAGCAACAGCATGGCGCCACCGGTCATAGCAATCCACAGCGCCTGTTTCCAGGGTGTAGAAACATAGAACCCTACCTGCAAAATATGTACCAGGCCAATGAAGAGCACAAACAAAGCCAACACGCCATGGATGACGCGCCACCATTCATAGCGGAGGCCGGCCGTTCGTCGCCAGAGGGTGGTGACGATGAGCAGCACCAGCGCCCCCAATACCGCGGAGAGCGCCAACGCCCGCGGTAGATTGACACGGGGATCCAGGTAGACAAGATACCCCGGATTGGTGACAAAAAGTAAGAGCGGATGCGCCAGAATAAAAAAGAACGCTATCAAACCAGACTGGCGATGGAACTGTAACATTGAGTCCAACCCCAGCGAAGCAGCCACACGCTGAAAGCGCCCGGTAAGTACAAACTGCAATCCCATGATAGCCAGACCAACAAACCCCAGCCCTACCGACAGTTCCACCCAAAACGAGCGAGGCAGAGGCAGCGGGCCTACGTAAGCAATCAACATAGGCGATATTGCCATAACGACATAAAATACAATCCATAACAGCAGCCGTCCCAAGCTATAGTTCATCTTGCCTCCACTCTAGAGAGCCTGCGCGCCTATCCAGGTCAATGCGTGTCAGTTTCGCTCAGCGCCGCCGCTGCCACCTCTTCCAACGTTTTGCCCTCACCCCATTCGTTGGCCGCGGCGATGAGATCCGGCGGCAGCCTCTCCACCAGTTTCGCCTGTGTTCGCTGGGCGCGATCTCGAATCGGTTGCCAGGTGGTAGGTTGCTGGATCACCCAGGCCAGCAACGCCAGCGCTTGTGTCTCTTTTTGGATGCATTCCACCTCAGACTCACCGGCGCGGCCTTCCTTGACCAACAAGCGGGCCAGCCACAGAAGGGCCACACCTGCGTGGTCGGGAATCTGCGCCTCATGAGCGCTCTGTAGCGAGCGGAGCAAATAGCGCCGGCTTGCTTCGAGGTCGTTGAGACCATAGGCGGCCGCACCCAGGCCGTTCAGATTGTAGCAGACCAGATTCTGATGGCCGAGTTCCTCCATGAGGGCCAATCCTTCCTGGGCGGCGCGGAGCGCGGCATCGTACTTGCCCAGCTCCACAGCGGCGAGTGCATAGTCGCCCAGCACCATCGCCAGGAGGTTGCCGTAGCCGATCCGTCGATAGATGGCGGTGGCCCGTTCATAAAGCGACAGCGCATCGGCCAGACGCTCGCCCCCCTCGCAAAAGGCGACCCAACCCAAAAATTGAGTGGCCAACCCAATCCCAGCGGGATTGCCAATCGCCTCACTCAGCGCCAGACTTTGGCGATAATACTGCTCGGACTCCTCATACCTGCCGAGACAGTTGGTGGCCCAGGCGAGCGATGCCAGCACGTTGGCGGTGAGGTCGGGTCGTTGGAGTTGCTGGCAAAGCGCCAACGCCTCGCGATTGAACTGCTCGCCTGCGCGAAAGTTGCCAAACGAGGAGGCAGTATCCGCGAGACCAAGCAATGCTTCCACCATCTGATTGCGGTCACCGCTCTGGCGGGCAAAATCCAGGCTCTGTAGGAGTGATTTCTCGGCGGCTGGGCGATTGCCCCGCCAGCGGGCCGCCAGGCCCAAATGACGATGCACAAAGGCCAGCTCGCCCAGATCGTCGCTTTGGCTCAGCACGGCGTCAAAGTAGCGGTCGGCGGCCATCAGGTCGCCTTGATAGACGCAAAATGCGCTGAGCCGCGCCTGCAAGCGCTGTCGTACTTCAGTGGCGGTCGTCCCCGCGTCGCCTGCAGGCAATTGGTCGAGTTGGCGCAGCGCGTACAAAAACAGCTCTTTCCCTTCCGTATAGCGGCTCCGAAGGAAGAAAAACAGATAGAGACTGTGCCGCGCCCTGTCGATCAGGGCGAATTCGCACCGGTCTGCGGCTCTGGTCCAGGCTGCCTGTATGTTGTCGATGTCCGCTCCGATCTCATCCAACGCGACATGTTGCTCCGGCCCAATCAGCGCCGCCTCCAGAATTGCAACCTGGTGGAGATAATGGGCCATGTGGCGGTCGCCGGCGGCCAGCGCGTGGGCCGGCTGCTCGGCCAGCCGCTCGGCGGCGAACTGGCGCAACAGCTCGTGCATCTGGTAGCGCCCGGCCGGTGTGAGATAAACCCACGCCTTGTCGACCAGTTCGGCCAGTGTGAGCACTGTGGCGCCGGCTACGGCGAAGGCGGCTTCTTGCAGAAAGCCTCCACGAAAAACAGCGAGCTGTTGCAATGTCTGCTGCGCCTCTGCATCGAGCAATTGCCACGACTGTTCGAGCACGACACGCATATTGCGGTGGCGCTCGGGCACATTCTGATGGCGCGCCACCAAAATGTCGACTCCTCGTTCGATCTCTTGTGCGATCTGCGAACACGAGAGCACCTTGAGCCACGAGGCGGCAAGGACAATGCCCAACGGCATCCCATCCACCAGCCGGCAGATGCGCACAATCTCTTCATAGTGTAGTTCAGGCTGAAAGCTCACCACCGTGCGCCGCGCGGTCTGCACAAACAATTGCACGGCGCCAAAGGTCGTAATTCTGCCCACCCGTTCGCTGAGGTCAGCCTCGGCGCCGGCGGCATGGACGAGCGAAGCCGGTGGAAGGCGCATCCCGGCCAGCGGGTGAAACCATTCTTCGGCCAGTTTTAGCGCCTCGCGCGAGGTGACGAGGATCTTTACCTTTGGCGCGCCGCCAAGTATCTCGATCAACAGCTCGGCGCCCGCCAACAAATGTTCGAAGTTGTCCAACACAAGAAGCGCCTGTTTTTCGTGTAGATAGTCGAGCAATTGTTGCTGGGGAGGCGCCCCTCCATAAAACCGAAAGCCGAGCGTCTCGGCAATGGCCGCCACCATGCCGCTGGGTGAGTTGACGGGTTGAAGCGACACGAAGAAGACACCATCTGGGAATCTTGGATTGTGGATGTTGGGTTCTAGGTTTCCGACGGCTGGTGTATCAATCTCCAGGATCGACTGGGCGGCGGCGAGGGCCAGGCGCGTCTTGCCGATGCCGCCCGGCCCCACAATCGTCAACAGGCGGCAATCGGGGTCGTCCAAGCGGCGTAACAACTCGGCCAGCTCTTGCTGGCGACCAACAAACGGTGTAGCCTGGGGGGGGAGGGCGGGCTGTGGTGCGCCGGTGACTGGGTGGCTGGGTGGTTGCGTGAGGCCGTCGGCCGGCGCGCCCATTGTGTCACCCTGTTGCCCGCCCGCTTTGTCTGGTGGGGGGAAGCGGCGGGCGCGGATCGCCTGGTAGAGCGCGATGGTCTCTTCGGCAGGGGGGGCGTCCAACTCTTCGGCTAGGATGCGCACGCATTCTTGGTATTGGCGCAGGGCCGCTCCGGTCTGCCTTGCCTGGGCATAGAGCTGCATCAACCGCCGGTGAACTGGCTCTTCCAGTGGGTCGAGCGCCAGCCAGCGCCGTGCATGG
>JAHDWG010000675.1 GCA_023384495.1 Caldilineaceae bacterium | reverse complement strand
ACAGACGAAACATGACTACCGTTTCCAGATCCAATGTGGCGCATACGCCCACACGCTTTCGACGACCCTCGCGGCGAACCATCCACGACAACATTGTCGGCTATCTCTTCTTCTCACCCTGGCTGCTTGGGCTGTTGGCCTTCAATGTCATTCCTATCGGATTGGCTATCTATTACAGCCTGACCGAATATTCGGTATTGCAGGCCCCACGCTGGATCGGGCTGGGTAACTACCGAGAGATGCTCATGATGGACGAGCTCTTTTGGAAGGCGATCTACAATACCTTCTATTTCGCCGTATTCTCTGTGCCGCTCAGCCTGGTCTTTGCCATCATTCTGGCCATGCTGTTGAATTATCGGACGCCTGGCCAGTCCTTTTTTCGCGCCACATTCTTTTTGCCCTCGATTGTGCCGGCGGTGGCGGCGGCGGTGGTCTGGGCGTGGATTCTCCACCCCGAATATGGTCTCATCAATGACCTGCTTGCCCGCCTGGGTATCCCCGGTCCGCCCTGGCTGACGAGCGAGGTCTGGTCCAAACCGGCCTTCATCCTGATGAGTTTGTGGGGCATCGGGCCGACAACCATCATCTTTCTCGCCGGGTTGCAGGATATTCCGCAGCACCTGTACGAGGCAGCAGAGATCGATGGAGCCAACGGTTGGCAACGCATGTGGAACGTAACCCTGCCGCTCCTGACGCCGACGATCTTTTTCAACCTGGTGATCGGCCTGATTGGCGCATTCCAGATTTTTGCCCAGGTCTATATTATCTCGCAGGGCGGGCCGCTCTGGTCTACCCTCTTCTATGTGCTCTACCTCTACAATCAGGCCTTTCAGTATTTCAAGATGGGCTATGCGTCGGCGTTGGCTATTGTGCTCTTCGTGATCATCCTGATCCTGACCGCCATCGTGCAGGCAACCTCGCGACGATGGGTCCACTACGAGGGAGCGCAACCCCAGTAAGCACACATATCACATCACCACGGATGAAATAGCTACCCTATGGCAACAAAACCGATGCCCGCCCCGGCGAGCGCCTACCCGGCCAATATCCTACACAGCAAACGCTGGTTGACGCGACTCAACCAGACGGCTGTCTTTTTCGTTTTGGCGGCGGCCGCGCTGGCCTTTCTGGTGCCTTTACTGTGGATGATTAGCACCTCGCTCAAACCCAAAGACCAAATTTTCGCTTACCCCCTTATTTGGATCCCAGACCCGCCCCAGTGGGCCAACTATGGCAAGGCGCTTAACAATCCTTCGTTCCGGTTTCTGCTTTTTCTTCAGAACAGCCTCTACTATGCCGTGCTCTCGACGATTGGTGTGGTGGCCTCCAGCGCATTGGTGGCCTACGCCTTTGCTCGCCTGCGTTGGTGGGGGCGCGATGCCTGGTTCCTGATCACGCTGGCCACCATGATGATCCCCTATCCGGTCACGTTGATCCCGCAGTTTCTCATCTTCAAACAGATCGGCTGGGTGGGCACCTTCAACCCGTTGATTGTGCCTAACTTCCTGGGCGTCCCGTTCTTTATCTTCCTGTTGCGCCAGTTCTTCCTGACCATCCCCATGGACCTGTCGGATGCGGCGCGCATCGATGGGGCCAGCGACTGGGGCATCTTCTGGCGGGTGATCCTGCCGCTGACCAAGCCGGCGCTGATCACGGTCGCGCTCTTTACGTTTCTCTACTGTTGGAACGACTTCCTCGGCCCGCTGATCTTTCTCAACGACGGTCGCAAATATACGTTGGCTGTGGGCCTGGCTGCTTTTCGCGGCCAATATCGCACCCAGTGGGACCTGATGATGGCGGCATCCACCGTGGTCACCGCGCCGATTGTGGTCATCTTCTTCTTCGCCCAACGCCGCTTTATCCAGGGCATCACGCTGACAGGGATGAAAGGATAAATTATGGATATTCACACCAACGGCCAACCCAATGGCGTCTCACGTCCCTTCCCAGCGCTGACCCCGGCGCAACGATACCATTTGGATGTCAATGGCTATGTCGTCGTTAAGAACACGCTTACGTCTGACGAGGTCGGCAGATTGCTCGAGGCGATGTATCGGCTGAAACGTGATTTTCTTGCCACGGGCGACCCGGCCAACGCAACCGTGCGCAACTGCCGGCTCTCGAAATATCTGCCCCATCACATGCACTTCGCCCATATCCTAGAGACCGACCCGGCCATCTTCGACTATTTGACTCATCCGCGCCTTGTGGGCATGGCCGAGGAACTGGTGGGAGGCAGCGTGCGGCTGGAAGAGTCGGAGGCGATCATCAACTCGCGCGACCCCAGTTTCGACCCCAGCGCACCTGCCCGATACGGCTTTCACACCGGCACCCGGCCTGAGTTTGGCACCTACACCGAAAACGGCCTCTTCCACTGCAACTTTGTCAAGACGCTCACCAACCTGACCGAGCTCGGCCCCGA
>JAHDWG010000092.1 GCA_023384495.1 Caldilineaceae bacterium | reverse complement strand
CAACAGCAGCGCGCGCACATCGTCCCAAAGATAAAAGACCGGGCTGATGAGCGCCAGAATCGGCTCGACATGGTCGGTCATGCGCGTGGCGACAAACCCGGCGTCGGTGTTCTCCACAAAGCGACCGCGGCTGCTGTTCCAGACTGCCTGGTCGATCTGCCCCAGATCCGAGCGGTGAGTGCGCATGCCCAGATGCTGGTCAAAGGCCATCCGCGCAAAGACGACAACATAGAGGGCGATTGCGGCCAACAGAAGGAGTTGGTAGCGGTCGGGTAGCGAGTGACGGGTGCGCAATGACAAGGGGCGTCCAATCTGCTGGGCTTAGCGTGTCGAGGCCAACTGGGCGGCTTCGACCACCTGTTCGATCTGGGCTTCGCTCAGGTGGGGATGCATGGGCAGCGAGACGATCTCGTCTGCAAGGCGCTCCGTGTGGGGCAGCCGGCAGCCCGCGGCGAACTGTGCATACGCCGGCTGCTGGTGGATGGGCGCCGGGTAGTGGATTGCCGTGCCCACGCCGCCGGCCTGCATCCGCTGGCGGAAGCCATCGCGATCGGCAATGCGCGCCACGTAGAGGTGATAGACGTGGGTGCAGTGGGGTCGCTCGACCGGTCGGGTGATCGATACGGGCAGGCGCGATGAATACCGGGCCGCAATCGAGCGCCGGCGGGCGTTCCACTGGTCGAGGTAGCGTAACTTGACGCGCAAAATGGCGGCCTGTAGCTCATCCAGCCGGCTGTTCATCCCCTCCTCCTGCGAGATATAGCGGGCTTGCGGCGTCCATCCATATTCGCGCAGGCGACGCACCCGGTCGACCAGGGCGGGGTCGCGGCCCACCACGGCGCCGCCGTCGCCCCGCGCGCCGAGATTTTTGGTGGGGTAGAATGAGAAACAGGCCAGGTCGCCCAGCGCGCCCACCGGTTGGCCGTGGTAGCGCGCGCCGTGCGCCTGGGCGCAATCCTCGATCACGCGCAGACCGCGGGCATAGGCCAGCTCGAGGATCGATGTCATGTCCGCCGGGTGGCCGTAGAGGTGAACGGGGATGACCGCCTTGGTGTGCTGAGTGATGGCCGCCTCGAGCGCGGTCGGGTCCATGGTAAAGGTGATTGGGTCCACATCGACAAAGATCGGGGTGGCGCCGGTGAGGCGAATCGCGGCTGCGGTCGCCACGGCGGTATGCGCCACCGTGATCACCTCATCGCCGGGGCCGACCTGGCACGCCCACAGCGCCAGTTGCAAGGCGTCGGTGCCCGAATTCACGCCCACACATTCGAGTTTGGCGTTTGGCGTTTGGATTTGCGATTGACCCCCCCGCCCCTCATCGGTTGCCGCGGGCTGGTCACCAGCCAGGTAGGTGGCAAACTCGGCCTCAAAGGCGGCCACCTCGCGGCCGAGAATGTACCAGCCGCTGTCCAGCGTACGCATCACGGCGGCGTCGATCTCGTGCTTGAGGCTCTGGTATTCGGCGCGCAGGTCAAGAAATGGCAGTGGATTGGGCGTTTGGATCGTTGTCATTTGGGTGTGATTGGTCTATGATAGGCGCACAAGGCGGATCGCGGCCGGCCTTGTGACGGCAAGTTTAGCGGTCTTGCCGATAAATGTCCAACGCGATGGCGAAAGAAACGGGCCTCAGCGTGTGTCGCCTCGACCATGCATAGCCTGGCGTAGGAGGATTGGTGTCTGTCGTGCGGAGACTTGGGAGAGCCGTTGATCCCCATCTGTTGCTGCTTTTCGTATTGAGTGCGCTGGCCCTGTCGCCGTTGATTGCGCCTGGCTATTTTTATTCTGCACATGACGGCAGACACAGCGTCTTCTTTCTGACCATGTTTGATGAGGCCATCCGCGATGGCGCGCTCTGGCCGCGTTGGGCCATGCACCATAACCAGGGCTATGGCTTCCCCACCTTTGTGATCCAGGCCCCGGTTGCCTTTTACGTCGCCGAGCTCTTTGTCTTGCTGGGCGTGGGCGTGACGAATGCCGTCAAGCTGGGCTGGGCATTGGGCGTTTTTGCCGGCGCGTGGGGCGTCTATGCGCTTGTGCGCCACTGGATGGCGGGTTGGCCCGATGTGTCGCGGGCGGAAGAAGCACCTACTGCGCAGGGGAATTATGCGTCGCTTGCGGGCCTGGTGGCGGGGCTTCTCTACACCTATGCCCCCTATCACCTGTTGGACATCTACGTGCGCGCTGCGTTTGCCGAAGGCATGCTCTTCGCTTGGTTGCCGTGGGCGGTGCTGGCCTTTGATCGCCTGATCGCCGGCGGCGCAAAGACCGGCTGGCCGGGCCGGCTGCTTTGGGCGGCGGTTGCCTATGCAGGGTTGTTGCTCACCCATGTTTTTGCCCTGATCGCGATCACGCCGCTGCTGGTGGGATTTGTCGTTTTTCGGCTGTGGATGGTCTGGCGTATCGAGCGGCGCGAACCAGGACGGCTGCTGCGCACGCTGGCGTTGGCGGCCACGGGGGGGGTGGCCGCGCTTCTGCTGGCGGCCATTTTTGTGTTACCGCTATTGGCCGAGGGGCCGCTGCTGGCGCAAGAAGATTTCACCCGCGACACCTATGATTATGCGCGCCACTTTGTGCATTGGGGGCAATTTTTGAGCCCCTTTTGGGGATACGGGTATTCGGATGACCCAAGCGGCGCCAATGATGGGATGGGCTTTCAACTGGGGATGATGCATGTGCTCTTGGCGCTTGCGGGGTTGGGGCTGGCGGTGAATGGCGCTGGGCGCGTTGGCGTCAGGGAAGAAGGCGTCCACGCTAGGGACTCGGCGCCGCGCGCAGCGAGCACCCGCGCCCTGCTGCGCTTTTTGCTGACGGCCACCGCCGTAACGCTTTTTGTGATGACGCCGGCTGCGGCGTCGTTTTGGCGCAGCGCGTCGATCCTCGAGGTGGTCCAGTTTCCGTGGCGGCTGTTGATTTTGAGCAGCTTTACGCTCAGCGTGGCCGGCGGGCTGGTGAGCGGCGAATTGGCCCGCGCAAGCGCTCTATTCAGGCCGGATGAGACGAGCGCAGGTTTGCTGGTGGTGGCGTTGCTGGTTGTAGCGGCGGGCCTTCCATACAGCCAGCCCGCGGCGTGGCAGCCCATTGAACCGTGGCGCGAGGATGGCCGCGCCGTCTTTCAGTTCGAGCGCGAGCACCCCGACATGTTGGGCTATACGCGCCTGGTGGAGGAGCGCTTTACCGAGTCGCCGCTAACCGCCCAATACCTGGCCGACGATTTTAGCAATGACAAGCTAGAGCGGCTGGGCGTCCTGGCGGGCCAGGGCGAGGTGTTGAGCCATTACAGCCGCGGCCACAGCTTTGGCGGTGAGGTGTTGCTCGCTTCGGCGGGGACCGTGCAGGTGCGCCTGTTTTACTTTCCTGGCTGGCAAGTGCAGGTGGACGGCCAATTTGTAACGCACCGGGTGTCGCCTCCGTATGGGCTGATCGAATTCGACCTGCCGGCGGGCCGCCATCGCATCGATGTGCGCATGGGCAGCACCCCCGTGCGCACGGCGGGGGCGCTGATTTCGGGGATCACGTTGGCGGCGCTGATTGGACTTTGGTTTTTCAGCCGGGGTGAGCATGGAGCGCAAAGGAGAAGATAGCCCAATGCCAGCGGATGGTACGCTTGATCGACAGCGCTATACAACCAGGCCCGGCACTGACCACGAAGGTCGTCAGGGCAGCGCCGGGCAGATTGTCGCCGTGCGCGGCAGTGTGGTGGACGCCGCGTTTCCGGGGCAACTTCCGGCCATCTACAACTTGCTGCGGGCAGGCGACGACGACCAGATCGCGATTGAGGTGCTGACCCACCTGGACGACCAGACCGTGCGCGGGGTGGCCCTCACGCCGACACAGGGGCTGGCGCGTGGCGCCGTGATCTACGATACCGGCCACCCCTTGCGCGCGCCGGTGGGCAAGCGGGTTTTGGGCCGGCTCTTTAACGTCTTTGGCGAAACCCTCGACCATGGAGAGCCGGTGACGGGCGGCGAATGGCGGTCGATCCATCAGAAGCCGATTGCGCTGCGCCAGCAAGCCACCGATGAAGAGGTCTTGGAAACGGGCATCAAGATTATCGATCTGTTGGCCCCGTTGGAGCGGGGGGGCAAGGCCGGCCTCTTTGGCGGCGCAGGCGTCGGCAAGACTGTGCTCATCACCGAGTTGATCCACAACGTGGCGACCCATTATGAAGGGGTGAGCCTCTTCTGCGGCATCGGTGAACGCTCGCGCGAAGCCGAGGAGCTCTACCGCGAGATGAAAGAGGCCGGTGTGCTCGACAACACGGTGATGATCTTCGGGCAGATGAACGAACCGCCCGGCGCGCGCTTTCGGGTTGGCCACGCCGCGATGACCATGGCCGAATATTTTCGCGATGATGCTCGCCAAGACGTGCTGCTGCTCATCGACAACATCTTTCGCTTTATCCAGGCTGGCTCGGAAGTCTCGGGGCTGATGGGGCAGCTTCCCTCACGGGTGGGCTATCAGCCGACGCTGGCCACCGAGCTGGCCGCCCTGCAAGAGCGGATCTCAAGCACCACCACCGAAGCCATTACCTCGGTGCAGGCGGTCTATGTCCCGGCTGATGATTTCACCGACCCGGCGGCGGTGCATACGTTTGCCCACCTTTCGGCCTCGATTGTGCTCTCGCGCAAACGGGCCGCCGAAGGGCTGTACCCGGCTGTTGACCCGCTTCAGACCCATTCGAAGATGTTGGCGCCCCATATCGTGGGCGAACGCCACTATCGCATTGCCCGCCAGATCCGCACGACGCTGGCCGAGTATGAAGCGCTAAAAGACATCATCGCCATGCTGGGGCTTGAGGAACTCTCGCAGGCCGACCGGCAGATCGTCTCACGCGCCCGGCGCTTGGAGCGCTTTCTCACCCAACCTTTTTTCACCACGGAACAGTTTACCGGCATGGCCGGCCAATCGGTGACGATGGCGGAGACGCTCGACGGCTGCGAGCGGATTTTGGCCGACGAATTTGCAGACCGCCCTGAGAGCGCCCTCTTTATGATCGGGGGGATCGAGCAGGCCAAGACAAGGCGCGCGGCCGTGGAGACCCGAGTTGAGGAGTGGGAGTGAGCCGGCCAATGCGACTCAAATTGCTGTTGCCGCGCGAGATTCTGATCGACGAGCCGGTGCTCAAGGTGCGTGTGGAAGCCGGTGAGGGTTCGCTGACCCTATTGCCGCGCCACATCGACTATGTGACAGCGTTGACGCCCGGCCTGCTCTCGTACGTCGATCTGGCCGGCGATGAGACATTTCTGGCCGTCGATGCAGGAATTTTGGTAAAATGTCGTGACGAAGTGTTCGTCTCAACCCGCAACGCTGTACGCGGGCCTGATCTGGGGTCACTGCGCGAGACGGTGCGCCGTGAGTTTGAGACGATGGATGAGCGCGAGCGAATGTCGCGTGACGCATTGGCTCGCCTGGAGGCCGACTTTGTGCGTCGCTTCATGGAACTGGAGCAATAGCCAATGACCGACCCATCGCCCTTGCCCGAACCGGGCCGCGACCCGCACTTGAGCCCGCACGAAGAGGCGCTCTTGCAGCAGATCGGGGTCAAAGAGCGGCGTCGGTTGCGCGCCCGGCGACGTCAGTCTGAGAAAATCTGGTTTGGTTTGGGCACCTTTGGCACGATTGGCTGGTCGGTGGCCATCCCAACCGTGCTGGGGATCGTGATTGGGCTTTGGCTGGATGCGCGCTTCCCCGGCGCCTTTTCGTGGACCGTCGCGCTGCTCTTTGCGGGCGTTGCGTTGGGCTGTCTCAACGCCTGGTATTGGCTCAGCCGCGAGCGCGAGCTGATTGAGCAAGGGCGCAAGAATCACAACCATGGCTGACCCGCAGGTCGCCCAAGCGTTCCATGATGGGCGGGCGCTGGTTGTCCCCCTGGTTGTGGGTGGGCTGCTGGGCCTCTTCTTTTTTGGCGGCCTCTGGTGGACTGTGCAGCGACTGCCTACCGCTCGCCATCCGGCGCCGTTTTCGCTGGCGAGCATGGTTGTGCGTATGGCTGTTGTGTTGGCCGGCTTCTATTGGCTGATGGATGGAGATTGGGCGCGCCTGCTCGCCTGTGCGGTTGGTTTTCTGGCGGCCCGAACGGCGGTCATCCATCGCTATCGCCCTACACGCGATGAGCCTGTCACCGGGCGTAACTGACAACATGTACTGGAATTTGCCCATCAGGCGACATGACTGGCAATCGTGGGCGAACATTTACGCTGTGCATGGTTGAGTCATCGGAGTCGATATTCCTATGGAGATCAATCCTGACAATATCATCCTGTGGCAGTGGGGGCCTGTGCGGCTGAACGCCACCATTCTCTTCACCTGGCTGGTGATGGCGATCCTTGTAATTGGCTCGTGGCTGATCACCCGCAACCTGTCTGCCCGCATGGAGATCTCGCGCGGGCAAAATCTGTTGGAGGTGTTGGTGGGCGGCATCCGGGATCAGATCCGCGACATCAGCCAACAAGAGCCTGGGGGGTACTTGGCCTTTATCGGCACCCTCTTCCTCTTTATCGCCCTGGCCAACGTGCTGGCGATTGTGCCTGGCTATCAACCGCCCACCGGGTCGCTCTCTACCACCACTGCCCTGGCCATCTGTGTCTTTGTGGCGGTGCCGCTCTTTGGCATCGCCCGGCAGGGGTTTGGGCGCTATCTGAAGCAATATGCCCGCCCCACGCCGATTATGTTGCCGTTCAATGTGATTGGCGAGTTGTCACGCACGGTCGCGCTGGCCATCCGCCTCTTTGGCAACGTCATGAGCGGCACGGTGATCGCCGCGATCTTATTGAGTGTTACGCCGCTCTTTTTCCCCATTATCCTACAGGCGCTGGGGCTGCTGACCGGCGTGGTGCAGGCATACATTTTTGCGATTTTGGCTATGGTCTATATTGCTTCCGCCACGCAGGCCAGACAGCAGACGGAGGCAACCGCGCAACAACATGAGAAGGGAGAATCGTCACGTGGATAATCTTGGTCTGGTCGGGATGGTTTCGATCATCATTTCTGGGTTGACCATTGCCATCGGTTCGCTAGGCCCCGCGTTGGGGCAAGGCCGCGCCGTGGATCGCGCGCTGCAATCGATTGCCCAGCAGCCCGACGAGTCGAACACCATCACTCGCACCCTCTTTGTTGGCCTGGCGATGATCGAATCGACCGCCATCTACTGTTTTGTGGTCTCGATGATCCTCATCTTTGCCAATCCGTTTTGGAATTTTTTGGTCAATCAGTTGGGCGCTGGTGGAGGATAGGCTGTGCTCATTGATTGGTTCACCATCGCCGCTCAGATCGTCAACTTTTTGGTGCTCGTCTTTCTGCTCCAGCGCTTTCTCTATGGCCCCATCATCAAGGTGATGGACGAGCGCGAACAGCGAATCTTTGCCCGGCTCAAGGAGGCCGAACAGCGCGAGGCGGCCGCCGAAGAAGAGGCGCAACAATACCGTGACGAGCGCGCCGAGCTGGCGGAGCGACGCCGGCAGTTGTTGGCCGCAGCCGAAGAAGACGCCGAGGCGCAACGCAAGGAGATGTTGCAGGCCGCCCGCGATGAGGTTGACACCCTCCGCCGCCAGTGGCGAACGGCCGTCGAACAGGAAAAGGATCGCTTCTTGACCGAGCTGCGCCGGCGCGCTACCCACCAGGTCTATACCGTTGCGCGCCGCGCCCTGGCCGATCTGAGCGATGCCGAACTGGAGCAGCAGATGGTCCGGGTTTTTGTGCGCCGTCTGCGCGATCTGGACGAAGCCGGCCGGCGCGCGTTGCGGCCTGTGGCCAGCACTGGCCAGCGCGGGCTGGTGGTCTATAGCGCCTTCCCGCTCTCCGAACGAGATTGCGAGGAGGTGCTCAACACGCTGCATGAGCTGACCGGCGCTCAGCCGTCCGTGAGCTTTGAAACGGAGGCCGGCATGGTCAGCGGCTTGGAGCTGCGCTCAGAAAGCCACAGTGTGGCATGGAATCTGGCGCATTACCTGAAGCGGCTGGAAGACGACATCACCCACCTGATCGAGCATGAGACCGCACGAGCCTATGAATCAGAACCCGAAGCCAACCTGGCTTGAATCGGCGCTCTTGGCGCCGTTCCGCATGGCGGATGCGGCGCTGGCGCAACGTCAGCCGTATCGGCCCCAACTGGAAGAGATCGGCGCCGTGCGCACCATCGGCAATGGCGTCGCCCGGGTCGCCGGGTTGCCCAATGTGCAGGCGGAGGAGCTGGTCTACGTTGCCGACATCACGCCGGCGCTGGCCTTCAACCTGGAGCCGGATGAGGTGGGGCTGGTGCTGTTGGGCGATGACGCCCATCTGCGCGCGGGCGACGCCGTGCGGCGAACGGGCCGCGTGCTCGACACCATCGTTGGCGAGGCGCTGCTGGGCCGCGTCGTCGACCCCCTGGGCCGCCCGCTGGATGGGCGTGGGCCGGTCAACGGCGCGGGTCGCTGGCCGATGGAACGCGAATCGCCCCCCATCATGGACCGGGCGCCGGTCACATCTCCCTTGCAGACGGGCCTCAAGGTGGTCGATGCGTTGATCCCCGTGGGGCGCGGCCAGCGTGAACTGATCTTGGGGGACCGGCAGACGGGCAAAACCGCGGTGGCGCTGGATACGATCATCAACCAGCGCGACACAGGCGTGATCTGCGTCTACTGCGCGGTTGGGCAACGCAACTCGGCGGTGGCGCGCCTGATCGCTGATCTGCGCAAATATGGCGCCTTGAGCCATACCATCGTCGTGGCCGCGTTGGGCGAAGACCCGCCCGGCATCCAGTATATTGCGCCCTATGCGGCAACCACCATGGGCGAATATCTGATGGAACAGGGCCGCGATGTGTTGGTGGTCTACGACGACCTTACCCATCATGCCCGTTCCTATCGCGAGTTGTCGCTGCTGCTGCGCCGGCCGCCTGGGCGCGAGGCGTACCCGGGCGATATCTTTTACATTCACTCGCGCCTGTTGGAGCGCTCTACCCACCTGCGCGACGAACTGGGCGGCGGCTCGCTGACCGCGCTGCCAATTGTCGAGACCCAGGCGCAGAACCTCTCGGCATACATCCCCACCAATCTCATCTCGATCACCGATGGCCAGATCTATCTCTCGCCCGAACTCTTTCAGAAAGGCGTGCTGCCCGCGGTCGATGTGGGGCGCTCCGTCTCGCGGGTGGGGGGCAAAACCCAATTGCCCGCCTTCCGAGCGGTGGCCGGTGACCTGCGGCTGGCCTACACACAGTTTGAGGAACTAGAGGCCTTTTCACGATTTGGCACCCGGCTAGATGACGAAACGAGACGCACGCTAGAGCGTGGGCGCCGTGTGCGCGCCGTGCTCCAGCAAGCCCAGTTTCAGCCCATTGATGTTCCCGAACAAATTGGGGTGTTGCTTGCGGTGACCGAAGGTCTCTTCGACGCCTTGCCCATCGAACAGGTTCGCCAGGCTGAGCAGGATGTACGCACGGCGGTGATCCGGGATCTGCCCGATATCTGCCGGCGGATTGTGGAGGGCAAGCCGCTGAGCGATGACTATCGCGCCCAGTTGTTGCGGGCGGCGCAGCGGGCCATTGAAGAACGGATCGGGGTGGAGCCCACAGATGGAGACGCTTGAAAGCCTGCGCCGGCGTATTCGCAGCGCCCAAGACCTACAATCGGTGGTCAAGACGATGAAGTCGCTGGCCGCCGTAAGCATTCGCCAATACGAGCGCGCCGCCCAATCGCTCGAAGAATACAATCTTGTTGTGGAGAAGGGGCTGCATATTGCGCTGCGCAGCCGCCCCGAGGGGGTCAGCATTGCCGAAGAACACGCGCAGGAGCGGCTGGGCGCGGTTGTGTTTGGTTCGGACCAGGGCATGTGCGGTCAATTCAATGAACGGATCGCCAGCTTTGCGGTGGCGCAGATGGACCGGGCGCCGGTCCGCCGGCGAAAGCCGTCGATCCTCACCGTGGGCCTGCGGGTGACGGCCCGGCTTGATGACCTGAACCAGCCGGTGGAGGGCGCCTTTGTCGTCCCCAACTCGGTGGCTGGCATCACGGAGCAGGTGCAGGAGATCTTGTTGCACATCGAAGCCTGGCGCGCCGAGCAGCAAATTGACAGAATCGTGCTCTTCTTCAACACACAGACGGGCGCCGCCGCCTATGAGCCGCAGATGACTTCGCTGCTTCCGCTGGATCTCGACTGGCTGCATACACTCGAAGAGACGCCGTGGCCCTCCAAGGTGCTGCCCACCTTGCGCATGGAGTGGGAGACTGTCTTTGCCGCACTCATCCGTGAGCACTTTTTTGTTTCGCTCTATCGGGCGTTTGCCCAATCCCTGGCCAGCGAGAATGCCGCCCGCCTGGCGGCTATGCAGACTGCCGAGCGCAACATCGAAGAGAAGCTTGACGAATTCAACGCCCGCTATCAACGGCAGCGCCAGAATGTCATCACCAACGAGTTGCTCGACATTGTCGCCGGCTTCGAGGCGTTGAGCAACCCCACTGGCTAACCGTATACTGAGCTCTGTTTGTAAACCGGAGTCGCTTGAAGGAGTGAATATCTCCGCAACGTCCGGTTTTCAAAGCAACCGTAGTATAGTGCGCCGACCGTCGGTTCGGCCACGTACGCCCCAGCAGAGAGGATCCCATGACCCACGAAGAAGCGCTTGAGCTGATCCGCACGTTGTTGAAGGCGCCGAGCGAAGACGAACTCTTAAAGCAGGTCAACCTCAACTTGCCGCACATCGACGGAACCTTTTTCACTGTTCTCAACCGTTCGGTCGAGCAGTTGCAGCGCGAGGGCAAACCGGCCATTGCCGACTCACTCGCGCGGCTAGGCGACACCATCCTGCGCATGCGCACATTGATCTAGACGATCTAGACGATCTAGACTTTAGTGACCTCTGTCGCTTGACGTGGGGCGGCGCCAAAAGGCACACCACCCCGTGCGCCCCCTGCGGTCAGGCGTTCATGCGGAAGAAGTGTTTGGCGGTGGCAAAAAGTTGCCACGGGTCGAACTTGGTGGCATAGACGCGTCGGTTGAGCAGGTAGCCCTTGAAGAGCTTGTGGATGAACCAGTAGCTCTTGTCGATCAGCGGGTGATGGGGCAACTTGATCAGGCGGCGGATCACCGGCTCCAGCCAGGGATATTCGACGCCGACGGCGAACCACCGCTGCAAATGCTCCACCTGTCGTTTCTCCGACTCCTCTTGAAAGACCAACACCGACCGATCCCACGAGATGGACGAGATGTCGTCAAACGAGCCGACGGCAAAGTCGTTGTCCTGCGCATACTGGCCTAGCTCGGTGCCTGGATAGGGTTGAAAGATAAATGCCTGGCCGTAGGAGATCTTGGCCTCAGCGTTGAGCCGCATGGTGTCGATGTCATCTTCCAGGCGGCTGCCGGGCAGGCCGAGGATGTTGGTGGCCGTCACGTTGATGCCCACGTCGCGCAGCAGCCGGCCCGCCTGTACGATCTGCTCGCGGGTCATATGGCGCTTGAGCAGCTCGGTGCGGATGCGGTCGTTGGCGGCCTCGATGCCCATGCTCACGGTATAGGCGCCGGCGCGGGCCAGCAGTTCCGCCTTGTGCGGCCAACGCACCAACAGATCGGCGCGCACGTTGCAGAAGAAGGGCAGGCCCACTTGCCTGGGCCACTGCTCGGCAAACTCTTCGAGCCAGTCGTCGTAAATAATGAAGAGATCGTCGATAAAGAAGACGTGTTCGAGCGGCCATTGCGAACGCACCCAGTTCACTTCGTCGATGATCGATTCTACCGGGCGCTGATTGCCGCGTCGCTCCTTCTTGTAGATCTGATAGTAGGCATGGTTGAAGCAATAGGTGCACTGATAGGGGCACCCGCGCGAACCCATAAAGTGTTTGATGCGTGCGTTGCGCAGGTATTCGTGCTTGTTGTAGACAAGTTCACGGTCGGGGTGGGGCAGCGAACCCAGATCGCGCACCAGCGGGCGCACCGGGTTCTTGACAATTTCGCCGTCGAGTTTGAACCACCAATTGGGGATGTCGGGCTTGAGACCGCCGTTGCCCAGCGCGTTGGCCAGGTCGACAATCGGCCCTTCGCCTTCGCCCACGCACAGTCCGTCCACGCCGGGCTCTTCGATCATTTCGGGAAAGAAGGTGGGGTGCGGGCCGCCAAATACCGAGAAGAGCTGCTTGCCGTTGAGCGCCTCTCGAATGCGCAGGTTGAGGTCAAAATAATAACGCTGTGAACCGGTCATCACGCTGTAGCCCACCATATCGGGCTCAAAGTCGCGCGCAACCTGGATCGGATCTTCCTGTGCGGCAACGGCAAGCTCAACTTCGTGGCCGGCTTCCTTGAGCACAGATGAAAGCTGCATGACGCCTTGGGGTTCGTATGCAATCTGTTCTTCAACAAACAGGATTCGCATGGTGTGTCTTCCTTGTGCGGATGTCGCCAACTGCGCCAACGTGTTCGCAGATCGCCACATCCAACCGATTGCCCAGGTCAAAGGTGTTCGAGTCGCGGCTACCCTGTGAGCGAGACGCCGCCAACCACTCGGACAAATTCCAAGAACGGCACGACGATATGGGTCGAAACGAGGTGCAAATATAGGCCAAAATCGATGCTGTGTGGCTGCAAAACAGCGCCGAAACCACTGTTCGATCCGGGCATTAAGAACTCATTCGCCGGACCCGTACGCGGAGAAAAACGGAGAAATTTCGAAAATTCGTTTCGCCAGTGATTTGGTTGAGGATGGCTGGGTCGGTCGCCTCCTTTTACGAGGGGGCAATCGCGAGTCGCTCCATGCAACCCACACACGCGCAAACTGCCGCGCCATCTTATCATAACTTGCTAAGAACACGCCAATTGTATGAGGCGCAAGGGGGTATGAAGCACCAATCGTCACACGATTTGATTGTTATAGAACCATTAGGCAATTCAGCGGCGAGCATTGGCAACAGCCAACGGCAACACCGTTGGCTGCAGATCATCCTCGCTCAACATGCCCTCCAACTCCGCCGGCGTGAGGGGGCGGCCCTTGCCCGCAATGGCAACCAGCGTGGCCTCGAGGACATTGGTGCCATAGCTGCGGCCCCCTAGCCGTGGTGTGCTGGTGACGAGGTAGCCCGCGCCGCGGGCTTTCAATAGCTCAACATCCGCCAGGGTGGTGGTGTTGGTGACAACGATCTTGCCGTCCAGGCGGTCGGGCAGATGACGCTTGAGGTAGTGGAAGTCGTCGGCGAGCACTGTGGCCCACTGATACCACGGCCCAAATTTCGGCGTGATCGTTTCCTGCTCGGCGCCCGTCGGGTAGAGCCACGCAAAGGGGAGCCGCCCCATAATGGGTAAGAGGAGGCGGGCGAGGCGGTGCAACGTTGTCAGGCTGCGCACCGGCACAGGCAGGCCAAGCCCAAAGCCGAGGTCGCCAAAGAGGGTGGCATAGCCGGCGTCCACAAAGCTGCGCGCCAGGTCGTAGCGCGCCACGGCGACGCCGATGAGCACCCGTTTGGGCTCGATGGGCGCCGGCAGCAGCGGCGTCATGCGTTGAACCAGCTTCCGTTCGAGCACCGCCCGCACCACGCCCCCATCCACCGCCGGCGTTTTCAACCCCTGCACCAGATGTTGCACGCCAAAGAGCGGATAGGCGCGGCCATCGACAGTCAGCGCCAGGTCCGCCCCACCGACACCAAAGGCATCGATCTCGCCGTCGAACTCCAGAAAGAGCTGGCGCGCCCGGCGCAAATCACCATTGGCGCCGATCCGCTCGAGCACGATGCGACGGCCCAGCAGCGTGGTCTCGGTACGGTGGTCGCGTTGGCTGCTGCCCAAGCTGATGGAGACGATGTGCATCGCCTCAGCGCTCCGCCGCCTGTTCGCCAATCACACCTACGGCGCGCCCCGCGCCGATAAACACTTCAAGGGCAAAGTCGATATCTTCGCGCGAATGGGCTGCGGTGACATTGGCGCGCAACCGCGATGTCCCTTCGGGCACGGCGGGGGGCAGCACAGGCAACACAAAGACGCCCTGTTCCTGGCAGACCTGTGTCATGGCCAGCGCCTTCTCTTCGCTGCCCACCATGATGGGCACAATCGGGGTGCAGGTGCGCCCGGTGTCAAACCCCGCCGCTTGCAACCCGTGGATAAAGTGGTCGACATTGCGGCGCAAGATGTGGTTGCGTTCGGCCCCTTCTTCTTCGATCACATCAAAGGCGGCCAGGATGCCGGCAACCACGGCGGGCGGCAGCGCCGCGCTAAAGACAAAGCCGCGCGCCGAGTGCCGCAAGAAGTTGATCAGTTTTCTGTCGCCGGCAATATAACCGCCCACACCGGGGATGGTTTTGCTCAGGGTGCCCATTTTGACATCAACCGCGCCGGGCAGCCCAAAGTGCTCTTCGATGCCGCGCCCGGTGGTCCCCAAAACACCCAGACTGTGCGCCTCGTCCACCATCAGCCAGGCGTTGTGCCGAGCGGCTAATTCAACGGCCGCGGGCAGGTCAAAGATGTCGCCATCCATGCTGAAAACCGCATCGGCGACCACCAACTTGCTGGCCCGGTGCGGCGCCTGGCGCAGGATTCGCTCGAGGTCGGCCATGTCATTGTGCCGATAGCGGCGGAATTCCCCCTGAGCCAGGCGGCATCCATCCACGATGCTGGCGTGATTCCACCGATCCGAGATCACCCAGTCGCCGCGCCCCACCAGCGTGCTGATGGTGGCCAAATTGGTCACATAGCCGCTGCTAAAGACGATGGCGTCTTCACGGCCCATGAACCGGGCGATGCGCTCCTCCAGTTGCACGTGCAGATCCAACGTGCCACCCAGGATGCGCACCCCGTGGACACCCGCGCCATAGCGCCCTGCAGCCTCTTGCGCCGCCGCGATCACCCGGGGGTGCTGGATCAGGCCAAGATAGCTATAGGTGGCGAACATGAGCTTGCGAACGCCTTCGGTGGTAACCCACGGCCCATCCAACTCATCCACCGGCTGAAAATAGTAATAGAGACCCTGCTCGCGGGTCCGCTCAGTGCGTGTCCAGACTGCCTCCAGGCGTTGGGCGAATCCTTCGACCCCAGGGCTATTAGGGCCATCGTCGGGCGGCGTTCCATTCGGTGTGGGGGGTGGTGTGCGAAGCAATTCATGCATGGTCGTGTTGTCACTCTGGTCGATGCGCCCCTTCGAATCACACGGCGGCCAGACCACTCAGTATTATTGTTAACCGATTGTTAAATCGTTGCTCATTGTAGCGTATCGCCGCAAGGTTGCAAAGGTTTCAGGTGGTCAATGGGCGATTACATAGCCGTGGCTGTGCGCCATGCGCGCACGTACGTGGGCAAAATGGTCGGCGGAGGCCGACCGCGGGTATAATGGTGCAGATGAATACCTATGTTATGCAGCCCTTTACCACGCACCCGTTGTTGCGTCAGGCTGATGTGCAAACAATGCTGTCGCGACATCGGCCGCGTGATATTGCCATTGGCCAGCGCGAATACCCTGTCTTGCTCGACGGTGGCGCTGATCGGTCTGGTTTCGACCCTGCGGCGACGGTTCGGCTACATGGCTACTACACGCCCAGCTTGGCGCTCTTTGGCCGTCGCGGGCTTGTCTTGGTGCTGCATGGGTGGGAAGGGTGCAGCCATTCTATCTACAACTTGACAACCACCGACGCCTTGATTCGGGCCGGGTACGATGTCTTTCGCCTCAACTTGCGCGACCATGGGCCCGGCCTGCATGTGGATCCATACGCGCTCAACCGGGGCTTCTTTGCCGCCACGTTGCTCGACGAGGTGGCCAACGCAGTAGACCAGGTGGCGGCGCTTGCAGGTGATCGGCCCTTCTATATTGTGGGGGCGTCGCTGGGGGGGAACCTGGCCCTGCGGCTCGCCCTGCGCCATGCGCGCCAACCCATCCCCCAATTGCGCAAGGTGGTGGCGTCCAACCCGGTGCTCAATCCGTTGCGCTCGGCCCAGGCGCTGGATCGCCACCCGGCCTATCTGCGCTATTTTCGTGGCCGTTGGCTGAGGTCGCTGCGGGCGAAACAGCGGCTGTTCCCCCAACTCTATGACTTTGCGCCGCTGGAGGCGATCCCGCGCACCATCCCCATGACCGAATGGCTGATTGCGCATTATGGGCCCAACTTTGGTCCGTTTCGCAACGCAGAGGAATACTTTGCCGCCTATGCGGTGATGGACGATGCGTTTGCGCGCCTCACGGTGTCGACCGTGATTGTGACGGCCGCCAATGACCCTGTCGTGCCGGTCGCCGATTTTCGGGCGCTGGCCGCCCACCCGCTGCTTTCGGTGCATGTCCACCCTACTGGCGGGCATGTGGGGTATATGGGTGGTCTGCCGTTGCGCCACGACTTGCCGCGCCTGCTCATGGCAGTGCTGCTGGCCGATGACCCGAACGTGAGCGATTCTCGTTTGAACAACCCGGGGCAATAGCAATGGCCAAATTCCCTTGGGCCGAGCGCTGGCCTGAAATCTATGATCCACGTTTGCGCGCTGCCTTTGCTCGCGTGCCGCGCGGCCTGTTTGTGCCAGAGCCTGTGCGCCAATGGGCCGACCGCGACGCTCCCCTCCCCATTGGCGAAGGGCAGACCATCAGTCAGCCCTTTATCGTGGCCTGGATGACCCAGGCGCTGGCGCTGCAACCGGGCGACCGGACGTTGGAAATCGGCACCGGGTCGGGGTTTCAGACGGCGATCCTCTGCGAGCTGACTGCCCGCTCGGGAGAGACGCCGGGTCTCCATGTCTATTCGGTGGAACGTTTCACCACATTGTCGCAACAGGCGATGACTGTGCTCAACCACCTTGGGTATTCGCCCCATCTGATGGTTGGCGATGGCGCCCAAGGTTGGCCAGAGGCTGCCCCCTATGCCGCTATCATCGTCACCGCTGCTGCGGCCCATCTCCCGCGCCCCCTGTGGGAGCAACTGGCCGAAGGAGGCCGCATGGTGATCCCCTTGGGGGCGAACGCGGAGAGCCAGTCGCTCTGGCTGCTGACCAAGCACGCCGGCCAGTTGCACGCCGAAAACCTCGGTGATGTCCGTTTTGTGCCGCTTGTTTCTCCCATCTTGCATGACCCAGCCAATTGGGTGGAGTGGATGTGATGTTGACTCGAAATGTTGTGTCTATGCTGCGGTTGACTTGAAAACCGGGCTTTGCAAAGACGCTTACTCCTTCGACAAATCCCGTTCGACTAATTCCGGTTTTCAAACAGAGCTCAGTATCGTATAGGCGGTGGCGAGGTGAACGCATCATGCATATCTTGATCGTCGGTGGGCGCGGGCAACTGGGCCAGGCGCTGCAGGCCCTATACGCCGGGCGCGCCGCCCACAAGCTGACGATATGGAATCGTCCTGAGCATGATTTGACCGATTCGGGCATCGCCGGCCACATCGCGGCG
Organism: Caldilineaceae bacterium; assembly: GCA_023384495.1. GTDB lineage: Bacteria > Chloroflexota > Anaerolineae > Caldilineales > Caldilineaceae > CFX5. The sequence continues at coordinate 3,186 of JAHDWG010000092.1, read as the reverse complement.
CTAAGACCGGACGTCGTCGTCAATTGCGCCGCATGGACCGACGTGGATGGCGCTGAGGCGAACCCCGCGGCCGCTTTTGCCGCCAATGCGGATGGGCCTCGCTCTTTGGCCGAAGGGTGCGCCCGGTGCGCTGCGCGCTTGGTGCATGTGAGCACCAACGAGGTCTTTGCCGGTGAGCCCGGTTGTTTCTATGCCGAGGATGACCTGCCACAGCCGCATAGTGTCTATGCGCGGAGCAAATGGGCGGGCGAAGTGGCCGTCTGTGAGGCGCTGCCCACGGCGCTGATCGCGCGCACGGCCTGGCTCTTTGGGCCGGGTGGAGTCAACTTTCCCAGCAAGATCATCGCCGCTGCTGACCAACGAGGCGCGCTCCGCGTGGTGAGCGATGAGTACGGCAACCCCACCTATGCGCCCGACGCCGCCGCCGCCATTGCCCAACTGATCGACCGGGGCGCCAAGGGGATCGTGCATGTGGTCAACGAGGGCTACACGAGTCGTTTTGCCTTTGCCGAAGCGGTGCTGGCCTTGGCCGGGCGCTGTCACATCCCACTCACGCCCATTGCACAGCACGAGTGGCCGCGGCCGGCCGCATCACCGCGCCACGCCGTCTTGCTCAACCACAGGGCGGCGCAGATGGGCGTCAAGTTGCGGCCCTGGCAGCAGGCCCTTGTCGATTATGTGGTGGCCAGCCAATAATGGAACAATCCAACCATGTCTGACGAACAATTCAAACCCAAGATCGACCCTTCGAAATCGGAAGCCCACAAGCCAGCCGAGAAGCGGGCAGCGCAGGTCCAACAGGCCAAAGATCGCTTGCGCAACGCTTCTGGCGGAAGCGGCGCCAATCCACTGGTCAACGATGAGACTTATGGCGGTCTGCGCGAGGAGAACCGTGTTGTCATGCGCCATCAGATTGCGCTCAACATCGACTCGTTCCGCGCCGCGCCCGACGACTTTGTGGCGCGGCCGGCGCAGAACTTCCCCCCGCTCCAGCGCGTTGCGCCGCCGTTCTTGTCGGTGATCATTCCCAGTTACAACGGGCTGCGTTTTCTGCCCACCCTGCTGGCCGCGTTGGCAAACCAGACATTCACCGATTTCGAGATCATCCTTGCCGACGACGCCAGCACCGACGAGTCGGTGGCCTGGGTCGAAGCACATTTCCCGCAGGTGCGGCTGGTGGTCAACCGGCAGAATCAAGGGTTTGCCCGCACGTGTAACATTGCTGCCGACGCCGCGCACGGCCGCGTCTTGGTGTTGCTCAACAACGATACCGAGCCTGAAGCCGGCTTTCTTGCCGAACTGGCGCGCGCGGTCTGCGAGCACCCCGAAGCAGGGATCTTTGCCGCCAAAGTGCTTCTGTTTGACCAGCGACACAAGCTCCATACCGCGGGCGATCTCATGGGGGCCGATGGCATTCCTCGCAATCGCGGTGTCTGGGAGGTGGATCGCGGGCAGTATGACGAGGCCGGCCCGGTCTTTGGCGCGTGTGGGGGCGCGGCGGCCTATCGCAAAGATCTATGGCGACAGCTTGGCGGCTTTGACGAAACGTTTTGGATGTATCTCGAGGATGCCGACCTGGCGTTTCGCGCCCAACTGATGGGGGTCTCGGCCTACTTTGTGCCCACTGCGCGCGTCTATCACCACCTGAGCGCCACCGGCGGCGGCGTGCTGGCTAGCTATTATGTCGGGCGCAACACGCTGTGGACGATTGTGAAGAACATGCCGCGCCCGCTGTTGGTGCGCAATGGGCCGCAAATTGTCGCCGCGCAGGTTCGGGTGGCGCTTGACGCGCTGCGCAACATCCGCGGCGCAGCGGCGCGCGCTCGGCTGCGCGGGCAATTGGCCGGGCTGCTTGGCTTGCCTCACCACTTGCGCAAGCGGCAATTGATCCAGGTTCGCCGCACGGTTGACGACGACGAACTGGCCGCACGGTTGAGCTGAGCATCGCCCTGATTGCACACGATCCGTTCCGCCATCACCCATCCTCGATTCCGCCAAACCTTGAGTGGGAGGTTACCATGCAAGCTCCACCCGAAAAACTGGGGGCGTTCTATCTCGGCGCCGAATATGACCTGGCGAGCGGCCAGCGGCTGGAAGCGCCCATCATCTACGACGCCCGCGACCTGACAACGCACGCCGTCTGCGTGGGGATGACCGGCAGCGGCAAGACGGGCCTCTGCATCGGGCTGCTCGAAGAGGCGGCGCTGGACAATGTGCCCGCGATCCTCATCGACCCCAAGGGCGATATGACCAATTTGCTGCTTCAGTTCCCCGAACTGCGCACCGAGGATTTCCGCCCCTGGATCAATGTCGATGACGCCCGCCGTAAAGGGATGAACGATGAAGAATATGCCGAGAGCACAGCGCAGAACTGGCGCAACGGGCTGGCGGATTGGGGCATCGACCCTGAGCGCATCCGGCACCTGCTCGAGGCCTCCGACTACACCATCTTTACCCCTGGCTCTGACGCGGGCATGCCGGTGAGCATCCTCGGCAGCCTGGCCGCGCCCAAGATCGATTTCGACACCGACGCCGAGGCGCTGCGCGAGCGGATCAGCGGCACGGTGGCTGCGTTGCTGGGGCTGGTGGGCGTCAACGCCGACCCCGTGCGCAGCCGCGAGGCGATCCTTCTCGCCACCATCTTTGAGCACTTCTGGCGGCAACAGCAGGACGTGGACCTGGCGCAGCTGATCCTCTCGATCCAAAACCCGCCGGTGCGCAAGCTGGGCGTCTTTGATGTGGACACTTTTTACCCCGAAAAGGATCGCTTCAGCCTGGCCATGGCCTTTAACAATCTCATTGCCGCCCCCACCTTTCAAAGCTGGCTTACGGGGGAGTCGCTCGATGTGGATCAGCTGTTTTACACAGCGGAAGGCAAGCCGCGCCACAGCATCTTTTACATTGCCCACCTGAGCGACAGCGAGCGGATGTTCTTTGTCACGCTGCTGCTCGAGAGCATCCTCACCTGGGTGCGCCGGCAGTCGGGCACCACCAGCCTGCGCGCGCTGCTTTACTTCGACGAGATCTTTGGCTATTTCCCACCGACGGCGGAGCCACCCTCCAAACGACCGCTCCTAACTTTGCTCAAGCAGGCGCGCGCCTTTGGGCTGGGTGTGGTGCTGGTGACGCAGAACCCGGTCGACTTGGATTACAAGGGGCTCACCAATGCCGGGACCTGGTTTATCG
>JAHDWG010000091.1 GCA_023384495.1 Caldilineaceae bacterium | reverse complement strand
GGCGCTGAAAGCCGCTGGCCACGAGGTCACTATCTGCACGCTTGAAGGCTTTCGGCCCTTTGTTGAAGCACATGGCGTCTCATACGCCCATGTGAACAATGAATTCTTCACGTTGATGCAGACGCAAGAGGGACAATCTTCGATTGATGGCGGCGGCGGCAAACTCGAACTGGTGCGCAAGGCCCAGGGGATTCTGCGCCGCGTCTTCGATGACGAGTGGCAGGCCGCGCAGACGGTCCAACCCGAGTTGATGATCTTCCACCCCAAGGCGTTGGGCAGCGCCCACATTGCCGAAAAATTGAATGTCCCCTTGATGATGGCGTTGCCGTTGCCGCTCTACACACCGACAGGCGCCTTCCCCAACCCCTTGTTTGGGGGCATGAATTTGGGCGGTTGGCTCAACCGCCTCAGCTATTGGCCGATGATCTACTCCACCGCCATGTATGCCGGCATTGTCAACGACTTCCGCGTGAAGAGCCTCGGTCTGCCGCCGCGCGCGCGCCTTGCCAACCCGCTGATAGACGCCGCCGGCAACCCGATCCCGATGCTCTACCCATACAGCCCACACCTGCTGCCCGCGCCGGCGGATTATCCGCCGCATGTACATGTGACGGGCTACTGGTTTTTGGATCAGGGCAACCAATGGCAGCCGCCGGCGGCGCTGGCCGCCTTTCTCGATGCAGGGCCGCCGCCAGTCTATGTAGGGTTTGGCAGCATGGGGGGCGCCAAAGCCGCCGAACGCGCCGAAATTGTGTTGGGCGCGCTGGACCGCGCCGGCCAACGAGGCTTGCTGGCGAGCGGTTGGGGAGGACTGCAGCCATCCGACACGCCAGAGAGCGTGCACCTGATTGAATCCGCGCCACACGATTGGCTCTTTCCGCAGGTGGCGGCGGTGGTGCATCACGGTGGGGCGGGCACGACCGCCGCCGGCCTGCGCGCGGGCAAGCCGACCGTGATCTGTCCGTTTATCGCCGACCAACCTTTCTGGGGCCGGGTGATTCACAAGCAAGGTTTGGGGCCGCGCCCCATCCCACAGCGGACGCTCACGGTCGATGGGCTGGCCGCGGCGATCACGGCTGCGGTCGGCAAGCCAGCCATTGCGCGGCGGGCCGCCGCAATGGGTGAACAGATTCGTGCGGAAGATGGGCTGGCCAATGCAGTTGAGATCATCGAGCGGAATTGGCCAGCGGGCCACCGCGCGCAGGATGCGCCAAGCCCATACCGAACCGGCGGTCGCGGTTTCATGATCAGTACACCGCAATGACCCAGAGCACCAACGTGTTCGACCCGTTGGTCGTAGCCGGGAGCGTCAAAACCGTTGCTGTCTACTGATAATGAATGGAAAGATGGAAACTCGATGAACGATACCCAACGCTTTATTGAGGAATTTGGCCTGTTTGTTGAAGGGGCGGGATTGCCGCGCATGGCGGGGCGCGTTCTCGGCTGGCTGCTCATCTGCGACCCGCCCGAACAGACCATGCAGGACCTCACCAACGCGCTCCAGGCGAGTAAAAGCTCCATTAGCACCATGACGCGCCTGCTGATCCAGTTTCGCATGGTGGAGCGCGTTAGCCTGCCCGGCAAGCGCCGTGATTACTATCGCGTTCCCCCCGACTTTTGGGAGCGCTGGCTAGAAGAGTCGGTCAGCAAGGTTGCCGAATTTCGCAAGATGGCAGCGCGCGGGCTGGACTTGTTGCACGATGAACCGGCGTCCCGCCGCCAGCGCCTACAGGCCATGCACGATGTCTACTTGTTGCTCGAACAGGCATATCCGCGCATGGTGGCCGAATGGAAAGCCCAGCGCGGCCAGCCGTAGCCCAGAAGCAGCGTGTTAGGGCAACGGATGAGTCGACCTGGCCAGCGGTCATTCGTGCGGATAGGGGGACCTGGAAGCGGTGATATGTTTGCGCCGCGCATGTCCAAAGGGGTTGAACAGCGATAAAAACGTAGAACAAAAACAAAGGACTCGACCAGTGGATCGAGCCCTTTGTGCAAGGCAGCTTTATCAGCACTGCCGATTATGCATGGATGGTTGTCACAAGACTTGTGAGACCAGCCTCTGCATCAAGGCCAGCGCGTGGCGTCAAGCGTCTTACTGAATCTTCTGCACGCTCGCCGCCGAGGGGCCTTTGGGACCCTGCTCGATGCTGAACTCGACCACGTCGCCCTCTGCAAGGGTGCGGAAACCCGCCGAGAGAATGGCCGACTGATGCACGAAGACATCCTTGCTGCCGCTCTCCGGTGTAATGAACCCGTAGCCCTTGGAATCGTTGAACCACTTGACTGTGCCCTTGACGCGGGCGCCGAATGCTTGGTTACCCATGGTTGGGAACTCCCCTTTTTGTGATGTAAAACCATACTGTCAACGCTACTACATGCCCCACCCACATCGTACATGGCCTGCAAACCTGTGCTACGCCACTGCCGTAATGAGGCCGCTCACACCAAAAACGATGCAGATGGGTTCGTACAAAAGGTGGTCGTTCCCAACAAATAAATCAAGCCGCTGGAACGGTAAGTCCGAGCGGCTGTCTGGCATTACTCGTAAAAGAACTTACACTATTTGCGTCAGTCAGTATAAACCACTTGACCGACTGTGCAAAATTTCGAAAGAGACGCGCGCAAATTATGCGCGCCATACACCCATTGTGGATTGCGATGGAGCGCGGCTACGCTCCGCGGCCCCAATGGAGACGGTGCAAAATCGGCGCTTCAGCCAACACGATTACAGTCGCCCACTCGTCAGCGAATCACTCGTCGTAGAAGTTGACGGTCACAACATTACACCCACCGCCGACGCCATCGGTATCGAAAATGGCGGCCACCGAAATCGGCGCGCCCGCTTCATTCACAAGCCAGGCGCTCCACCGGCCCGCCACGGCCACCCCTGCGCGAATGATGTGCGTATAAAAACCGGGTGGATTCGGGCCCGTAACCACCGGTGGGGTGGCCCAGTCGCCATAGCCCTCGCCAAAACGAAAGACCACTCGGTGTCCATCAGCGGGTTCACCCCCCACAAAGACCGCGCCCGAAAAACGCGTTGCCGCGTCATCGGGGATGCAGCCGGCCACTTCGGCGTGCGGAAAAGGCAGCGCCGCCGTGGCGGTCGGGGTGGGCGTTGCGGTGGGCGTCGCAGGGGCGGTGGGGGTTGCGGTCTCTGTTCCCACCGCGGTCGGCGTTTCAGACGCCACGAGGGTTGGTGTCGTTGATGGGGTAGGGGTGGCGCCGGCCTCGCTCCACTGCCAGACCAACCCATAGCTGGTGTGGTGGGCGCGATTGGGGTCGTCGATTTCACCCAGCCCCATCCCGCCCACGGCGTCGGCGGGGGCGCCATCGTTGGGGCGGGCAAGGTAGGCGGGCGCCAGCGCAAACATGGCGAAATCAGCCGCGTAGGGTTCACCCGGTTTGGCCTGCGTTGTAATGGTTGCGGCGTCATCATGCCACGTAATGAGCACCGGGGCGCCCACTTGTCGTTCACCAGCGGCATCCCACATATCGACAAAGATGTGGTGGCGCCCCTGCGACTCAACTGCATCGTACCAAACGGCGCGCGCCAGCCGCCAGTAGCCCTCACCCTCGTTCACCTCGGCGGGGATCAGATAGGCGCCCCGCTGGTCAAGGCGCGGGTCCCATTCTTCCACAGGGGGGGGCGGCGCAGGCTGATTCCCATGCTGGACAAGCGGCAGATAGGTGACATAGGCGGGCGTTTCACTTGCAGGCTGTTCACTCAATGAATAGGTGGCCACTGATGCGACGCCAGACAGCAAACTGGCAATGACCAGCACGCCCAGCCCCAGCAAGCGTATGCGCAACGCCCGTGACGGGCGCATATGGACTACACACCGCCGAACTCGAGCCATGCTGTTCATCCGTCGCGTCTCCAGCCTCATGCCGGATGTACGCAATCAGCCTGCACATTCGACAAAATGTGGTAACCCAAACAAAAACGGGACTCGCAACCGTGTACGAATCCCGTTATGAAGCTGACGATGCGCTACACTGCCATCATCGGCAATGGGCTAGACCTTTTGCACGTTCGCCGCCGACGGCCCCTTCGGCCCCTGTTGGATGCTGAATTCGACCTGGTCGCCTTCAGCCAGGGTGCGGAAGCCCGCAGCCATGATGGCGGAATGATGCACAAACACGTCCTTACCACCGGCCTCAGGTGTGATAAACCCATAGCCCTTTTGATCGTTGAACCACTTAACAACACCACGTTTGCGGTCGTTCATGTTGGGAGACTCCCTTCTTACGCTGAAAACATTGCACTAAGATATGGCTGGAACTAGATGAAACAGACTACATCGAAGATGTACAAATAAAGAAGGATGGCAATGAGAAGGTTACAACAAGCGAGCATACAAAATGTGGTCGTCCCCAACAAATAAACATACCGCCAAATGCGTAGTGTTCGGACGGCTGACTGCCTTACCTGTGGTAGAACTTACAACATCTTGCTAATTGTCCACTATACCGCAAGTTCATGTTATCTGTCAAATCGAGAAAACGCGTGATCCAACCAGGCTCAACCCGGCAGCGGCAGCGGCGGATATTTCTTGCCCCCCTGCGCCTGGTCGGCGGCCCGCCGCGCCTCTTCCGCGCTGATCTCGGCCTTGGTTTGCAGCCGGGCGCGATAGCGTTGCCGCTCTTTGGCGTGCCAACGCGCCGAATCGACCTGGGAATCCATGCTGCGGGCAAAGACCAGAAAGCCGGTATGGGCGTTCATGGTGTCGTCGGGCCGCAACCGGTCGGGAACAGGCTTGTACGCGCGCAATAGCAGTTCTTCCACCGCAATATCGACAAATCCCCCACGCTCCATGTGCAGCAGCAACTCGCTCACCTGATTGGTGGTGGGCAGGAGGCCGGCAAAGAAGCCGCCCGATCGCAACGCCGACCGCACATGTTCCAAATAGAGCCATGGCGTGCGCACATCCAGAAAGAGCGCATCGACTCCCTGTTGGCTGAAACCCCCTTCAATATCGCCGTGGATCAGTTCGACAAAAGGCAACAGATCCACCGATTCGAGATTGTTGCGCGCCAGCCGGTGTGTTTCCAAACGCGTCTCATAACTGTAGACCCTGCCCTGCGGCGCAACGGCCCAGGCCAGCGCGGTGGTGAGGCCACCGCTGCCGGTGCCTGCCTCAATGACGCGGCAACCCGCACGCAAATTCATTCGATGGACAAGATAGGCTGCATCTTTGGGGTAGATGATCTGTGTCCCACGCCGCAAGTGGCGGATGAGATCATCCACCGACGGCTCCAACACCAACGCGCTGTGACCCAACGTGCTCTGCACAACGCCCCCCCACGGCGCGCCGATCAACGCATCATGGGCATAGATGCCCAGATGGCAGTGCAACGTCTGGCGTGGCTGCAATTTGACCACATAGCGCTTGAGGTCGTCCGTCAGCAGCAACACCAGATCACCCGGCGCGGTCACGTCCGCCTTGGCCCGAAACCAGACCGAAGACGCTACTTCAGGCATCGTTTGAGAATGTATGTCACCACGATCCACAACGAATCCTTCCGCTACAGCGATTCCAAAAAATAGAAATCCTAGCATGCATAAAGAAAAGGATGATAAAGAAGTTTGACCGAAAAAACAAATATCCAGGTTGACATGCATCTGACGGCTGTGTACAATGACGGCAGGGCCTGAGTACGTCCCATGGTTCGCTCACCCACGGCATGTGTGCAGATGGACGCGGTCCCGCCGGCGCAGCCAACCGCGTGCACCCATTGCGTAGATGAGCCCAACGCTTTCATCCGCACTCACTATTCCTCAAGAGGAGATCAGCATGCAATCCAAGCGACTTGAATGGTGGCTTGTCCTGGCTATGCTCGGCATCGTGGCGCTCTCTGGCTGCGCCCCCCGTCTGGGCCAGGGCGACACAGCAGCGCAGGCCGGCGCCGACGTGCTATCCATCGACCTACCCGCGCTGGTGATCGACTTTGATACGAATGGCGTCCCCTCCGTCGGTGGCGCGCCCCTGGCTACGTTGGCCGGCGCATTCGGCGTCGCCGGCCTAGAGGCCGTAGCGCTCGCGCCGGAGCAAATCAGCACGCTGACCGCAGCCAACATCCAACATCTTCAGATCAACAACACACCAGCGGGGCTCAGTCTGCTTGTCAACGGCGCTGAAATCCCCACCCTGGCGTGGGATGGCGAATCGCTGGGGACGTTGCAGTCGCTGGCCGAACAGATGGGGGATGGGGTGCCGCCGATTGTGCAGCAGCTGTTGCCGGTGCTGGGGCAAGTCGGTGTGGGCGTCACCGTACGCTTCCCCTTGGCGCAGGGCGCAGAGTTGATCCCGTTGGAAGGGACGGCGCCGGGCGCGGCCGCCGCCGAGGCCGAAGCCGCCCGCGAGGCGTTCCTCGACAGCGTTGGCGCCCCCCCGATGATCAGCATCCCTGTCTTCTATGCCGCAGATGGCAGTTGGCAGGTGGCCGATATGACCGACAGCGAGTGGATTGCGGTGACCGGCCAGAGCTTCTGGGAGAGCCTGCGGTTGCCGGAACAGATGATCAGCGACCTGACCGCGGCGGGCGTTTCCGAGATCACCGTCTCCACCGACGCCGACGGCATCCATCTGGCCATCAACGACCAGCCGCTGCCCCACATCAGTTGGGGTGAAGGCCGCCTCGCCAACGCAATTGGGCTGGCGGCCCAAGCCGGCCTGCTCGGTGATGTGGGCGATGCCGAGGGGATTCTCAGTGCGGTGGATGCGTTGCTGCCGTTGGTGACGGCGAGCCAGGTGCAGTTGCATGTCTTCTTACCCGAATAGATAGGTCACGCGCAGCCTGTTTCGGCTGCCGGCGCCTTGACGGTGATTCAGAGATTGTGCGAGTTTGAACCCGAGCAAACTCGCACAATCTCTGCACTTCTCCCGGCTTCCGCCTTCTCATTCCACCAGTGCGGCGCGCCCGAGCGCACGCACCAGAGCGACAAGCGGTGGGATCTCGTCTCTATTTAGCTCCCGTCCACAGAGCGCCACCTCGACGTGCGGGCGCGCCTCTTGGAGCACCATCACCCTGTCAAGGAAGGGTTCGAAGCGGGTAAGCAGTTCGGTGAAGACATGGGTAATCGCGCTGGGATTGAGGCCACGCGTCGCAAACTCGCTCTGCACGAAATCGACTCGCCGGACCAACCACAAGACAGCATGTGGCTCTCGTCCACGCGCCCGGCCTGGGATCTCACTGCGCACCCAATGCAATTCCTGGCGCGGTGTTGCGCTCAAGCTGGCGCGGATGACCAGCCGGTCTCGCGATAGCAGTGGGCCGCGCACAAGCCAGGCCCACAGGTCGAGCCGCGAGCCGGTGTCGTATGCGATCTCCATCGCGCCAAAGGGATCGGGCGCAGGCTGGAATTCAGCGCCAAAGCCGCCCGCGGATGGGCTGCGCAATACCTGTAGGCGTCCGCGTGTGCTATCGTCAAAGGCTGCCAGCATGGCTCGACAGCGCCCCACGGTTCGCCAGCGGCCCACGAGCCAGCAAAGCAGGGCCAGGATTGCCACAGACCCAAGCGCCCAGAGCCAGGCCATTTCTGCCAGCCATTGTTCGATTTCAGCCCCGTTGATCATGGTGAGTCTATGTTTGTACGTTTAACGCCAAGTCGCAAAGATGCAGAGACGCAAAGAATCGGCACTGGTTTCGCTTTGCGTCTTTGCTCCTCTGCGTCTTTGCGTTGAATCAAATCTGCAAGGATAGAGATGAGGATTCAGAGCCGATTGCTGAGATGAATTCCAGCCTCAACCCGCCGGAACCACAAGCCCAAGATGACAACCGGTCATTTCAAACAAAGTGATTTCAAAAACAACGTCACCCGCTTGCTTGACAGCCGGCGCGTGACCTATCAACTCTATACGTTCGACTATGAGAGCGCCGATTCCGCCGTGAAGGTGGCTGAGGCGATTGGCCTGCCCCCAGAGCAGGTATTCAAGACGCTCGTGGTGCAGCCCGAAGACACCAATCGCAAGCCGCTGTTGGTGGTCATCCCTGGGCCAGATACGCTCGATCTCAAAGCGCTGGCCCGTGCGGCAAGGCTCAAGAAGGCGCGCATGGCAACCCACGAGCAGGCCGAACGGCTTACCGGCCTTCAGACCGGCGGCATCAGCCCGTTGGCGTTGGTCAACAAAGGTTTTGACGTCTATCTGGACGCACAAGCCGAACAATTTGCAGCCATCGCGGTGAGCGCCGGCCAACGAGGGGCCAATGTGCGCCTGCCTGTCAAGGATCTGGTTCAACTCACCCGGGCCCGCATCGTAGAACTCAAGCCATAGGGCGAACCACGCACGATGCGCATGGATCACGCCGCAAGGTGCGTGGCCAACGCGGACGTCTGTTCATCCTGCAACCGCTATCCATAGCCGCGACGCCAGTGGAGCACTGGTTCAGCGCGTCTCGGTCACCTTGCGCAAACCGCGCGGGCGATCCGGGTCGTAATCCCGGGCCAGGGCCAGGTGCAGGCCAAAAAGCTGGCCGGGGACAATCGCCGTAATCGGCGAGAGCCATTCGGGCACGGTGGCGGCCAGTGGTAACGCGATGCGGGCCAGCGCCAACGCCTCGGCGTCATCGCTGACGACAATCGGCTCGGCCTCACGTTCGCGCAGGGTGTGGAGAAACTGGCGCATTTCGGGCAGCAGCAGGCCGGTCGGCGCAAAGACAATCACAGGAAAGCCGGGTTCGATGAGCGCCATAGGGCCATGCTGAAAGTCGGCGCTGCTATAAGGCTCGGCTACCGTATAGGTGAGTTCCTTGAGCTTGAGCGCCAACTCGAACGCGCTGGCGTAGTTGTATCCTCGACCGATCACCACGCAATACCGCATGTAGCGATACCGTTGCGCCACCTCCGCGACATGGTCATGCACCGCCAACACCCCCGCCACCGCGTCGGGGATGCGGGAGAGGGCGGCCGCCATCTCCCCGTCGTCGGCCAGCAACGTGCTGAGCAGTGCGATAGCGGTCAGCTCGCTGGTATACGTTTTGGTAGCGGCCAGCGACTGCTCCACGCCGGCTCGCAACTGAATCACATGGTCGGCGTGCTGGGCCAGGTCGGAATCGGCAAAGTTGGTGATCGCGGCGGTCAACGCTCCCTGACGCTGCGCCTCAGCCAGCACACTTACAATGTCGGGGCTCTTTCCGCTTTGGCTGATGCCAAGGACCAACGCCTTGCGCAGCCGTGGGGGCTGATGATAGAGGCTAAAGAGGCTCGGCGTTGCCAGCGCCACCGGCATCCGGTTGACGGCCCCCAGCAGATAGTTGGCATAACGACCTGCGTTATCGCTGGTGCCGCGCGCCGCAATCAGCACAAAATGGATGTCACGGGCGCGAATGGCGTCCGCCAGCCCTTGCACTGCCGCTCGCTCTTGATCGAGAACCACGCGCAACACTTGCGGCTGTTCGTGGATTTCTTTACAGAGAAATGAGTCATTCACGGTTCTGATTTCCTGACTATTGCATCTTTAGCAGAGTGACTCTGCAAATTGGGAGGTAGTATAGACGCCAAATGTCAAACAACTGGGTTGTTAAAATGCACGATGGGCAATCCTGATGGGCAATCCTGATGGGCAATCCGGATAGACAGTCATTATAAACAAGAAGACAACATAGTCAGAATCAGCGTGCGGTTCAATGGTGGAAGTTGACAACACCCTTGACCCGTCACCACGAAGGCGGCGAATCTGACGCCGACACGACAGGAAGATGACCATGAAAGAGACAACTGAAGCCACTGGCAGCGGGCTGGACTTCACACTTACGTCCGATCAGCAGATGTTGCACAACCTTGCGCGCGAGTTCACGCGCAACGAGATCATCCCGCGGGCAGACCATTATGACCGCACCGGTGAATGGCCTAGGGATATCTTTCACACGGCGCGCGAAGTAGGGCTTGTGAATATCAATATTCCCGAAGCGTATGGGGGGATAGGCGCAAGCGTGCTCGAAGAATGCATAGTGGCCGAAGCCATGGCCTATGGCTGCTCCGGCATACAGACCGCGCTCATGCTCAACCAGTTGGGCGCGCTCCCGCTGATCCATATCGGCAGCGAGGAACAGAAGGCGCGCTACCTGCCCCAACTCGTCGAGGATGGCAAGATCATCGCCTACTGCATGACCGAGCCTGACGCTGGCTCGGACGTGGCCGGCATCAAGAGCACCGCAACGCGCCAGGGCGATCACTATATGTTGAGCGGCGGCAAGACGTGGATCACCGACGGCCCCGTTGCAGACTTCTTCACCGTGTTCGCCAAAACCGACCCCGCCGCCGGCCACAAGGGCATGAGCTGTTTTCTCGTCGAGCGTTCCATGCCCGGTGTGAGCACCAGCAAGCCGCTAGAAAAGATGGGGCAACATGCGGCGCAGACGTGTCAGGTCTTTTTTGAGGAAGTGGCTGTGCCCGTGGAGAATCGAATTGGCCGCGAGGGGGATGGCTTTCTCATCGCCATGCAGGTCTTTGACCGCAGCCGCCCACCAGTGGCTGCGGCGGCGACCGGCGTGGCCCAGCGCGCGCTGGATGAAGCCGTGCGTTATGCCGGCGAGCGCGCCGCGTTTGGTCGCCCCATCCGCGAATATCAGGGGGTGGGCTTTCTTTTGGCCGATATGAAGATCCGGGTCGAAGCCGCCCGCGGCCTAGCCTGGAAGGCGGCGTGGCTGATTGATCGAGGGCAGCGCAACACGATGGAGGCTGCGGTCGCCAAGGCCTTCTGCGCAGACGCCGCCATGCAAAACGCCATCGACGCTGTGCAAGTCTTTGGCGGCAACGGCTACAGCCGCGAATACCCGGTGGAAAAGCTCATGCGCGACGCCAAAATCTATCAGATTTACGAAGGGACGACGCAGATTCAGAAAATGATCATCCTGCGCGAGTTGTATCGAGCATAGCTGGCCGAAACCCAGGTCACTTTTTCACAGCCTTGATATAAAAGAGGCGCTGGTCGAACACAAGCTTCCCCCCCTGTTGGCGCACCTTGAGGCCAGTTGCGTCGGTTTCAAGCCCGGCTTCGATCATCTCGCGCACAATGGGCCGATTGGCAGGGTCACACTGGAGATCACTGAGCCAATCTTCCATTTCACGGTCGAAAACCGCTAGCGCGTCATTCTCGATGGTGAACCCCCCGTTGACGACCATTTTGCGGTATTGCTCCGCGGTATAGATGGTGACATGGCTCGGGTTTCGCCGCGCCTCGATGGTGTTTTGCGTGGCGCGGCGCACAGGGTCGTCCGTCGCCAGTAGGTCCGCCAAAATCAGTACACCGCCTGGGCGCAAGAGGCGAAATAGCTCGCGGATGATCACGTCGGGGTGATGTGTGTGATGCAGCACGAGGCGGCAGATTGCCGCATCAAACCCTTCGCTGCGAAAGGGAAGGCTCTGCGCCGAGGCAAGCCGGTAGTTTACGCGCTGTGCGCTGGGCGCCATGCTGGAGGCGCGCAAATATTCGGCCACCTCCAGCATGGCGGGGCTGATATCGATGCCGACAACCTCACGGGCGCCGTCTTCGGCCAACATGAGCGCAAGCCGTCCATTGCCGGTTCCCACATCGAGAATGCGCTGACCTGTGGGTAAATTGGCAAATTTGAGCAGGTGGCGCAGACGCTGGTCCCGGCCCTGATCGTTGAGGTTGACCGAGGAAGCCAGCACACGGTTATACACTTGCGTGATCTGGTCCAACTCATCTTGCAGCGCCTGGATATCCGCCTCGGTCGCTTGCTCTGCCGAGGGGCCAGATTGCGCCAGCGCCGGCTGCGGCATGTGCTCCATGCGATTTGTACAGAGCAAGCACCACCGCCCGGCCACCCATTGCAATTCGGAGATACTTGTGTGGTTGACAGCAATCGAGATGGCAGGCGCGCCCAGGCCGATGCGCAGCGCAGTTGCGACGCCATTGCCATCGAGCACCACGGCCACACGCTTCCCCATGTGAGCGTCTACCAGTGCTTCGAGCACAGCAACCATCCGTTGGCGAAAATCCTCATAGACGGTTTGGTCTTCAAATTGTTCATCAATATGAAGGGGGGGGTAGTGCGTAGGTGCGTCAAACCTGCCGCTGCGGGATGCGGCAAAGCTGCGCGGGTGGTGGGGCATCTCGGGCTGGACGATAACAGGGCGGCCAATCGCCTGGCCGATCCGTTGCGCTGTCAGCCGGCTGCGCAGTTGTGGTGCGCAAACCAACACATCGATCTTTTCATGGGTCGCCAGCCACGACGCCAGAATGTTGGTCTGCTCCCAGCCTCGGGCGGTCAGACCGCTGTCTTCCGTGCTCAACTCGCTATAGCGGCTGTGCATGCCCTCAGCCTGGCAAATGAGCAACAGACGCAATGAGGACGCCTGCGAAGGGGGGGTCGAGTTGTTTGTTGTGGCGGTAGGCGATGGGCCAGATTGTTGATTTTGTGTCACATTGATACTTTGCTCTGTTTGAAACCAGCACTTTTGCTTGCGAGGTACCTCTTGGTTTCAAAGCAACCGCAGTCTCGATTCGAACCGCACATTCTGCGACCGTTCTGGTTAACAAGCCGTTGCAGGTTGGCGAGATCATACCAAATCGATGCGGTGTCACCAAATTATCGAGTAGACCGGTGGGCTAAACGCCAGCCGCTAGCTCTCAATGTGCGCGCTTTTTCCAGCGTTGACAGCACCGCTAAATTTCTGTACAATCCAGGGCCATAAGCGCCGGAACCACCCAGACGATACGGCGCAGAGGCTACCCTGCGTGGCCGGCCTTGCCGTATATACACTCCCAACCTGGCTTCTTGCACACAATTTCCGGCCCGCTGCGCCAGCCTGGATCGACGGCAGCACAGGTGCTTTTATATATCGGACACGTTGCGCCCATCTCGATGCGCAGGCGTCATTGTCGTATCCGCCACCGAAATCGGACGGGCTTGTCGTTCATACACAGGTTCACAGAGATTTCCACGAGCGGCCCCGCGCGCTTGCACAACCGGTGGGGCCGAACATTCGCATATGCTTTGCGTTTGATCGGCTGAATCCGATAATCAACAGTACAACACGGCCGGATCGTCAGCAAGGCTAACACTCAGGAAGTTAAAGGAGGACGAATGGCGAAGTATCGCACCGAGCAGATTCGGAACGTAGCGGTGATGGGGCATGGTGGTTCCGGCAAGACGACACTCGTCGAAGCGCTGCTGTCCAAAACCGGCGCAACCACGCGCATGGGCCGCGTCGAAGATGGCACGACCGTCTCTGACTGGGACCCAGAGGAGCATCGGCGCTCGATCTCCATCAATCTTTCAGTGATCCCCATTGCCTTTGAGAATCACAAGATCAATCTCATCGACACGCCTGGCTATCTCGACTTTGTAGGCGAGGTGATCAGCGCGCTCCATGTGGCCGAAGCCGGCCTCTTGGTCGTGGACGCTGTGGCAGGCGCGGAGGTCGGCGCGGAGTTGGCATGGGACTATCTCAACGAAAAGGGGCTGCCGCGCCTGATCTTTGTCAACAAGATGGACCGGGAGAACGCTGACTTCGATGCGGCAGTTGAAAGTATGCGCGTCGCCTTTGTGGGCGCCAAGGTGGTGCCCATGCAGTTGCCAATTGGCGCCGCCGACAAGTTCGAAGGCGTTGTCAGCGTGGTCACCCAAAGGGCCTACCTCGGCCCTGATGGCAAAGAGGCGCCTGTTCCCGCGCACATGGCCGACGCGGTTGAGACGGCCCACCAGTTCTTGGTGGAGGCCGCCGCCGAGTCAGACGACGAGCTTATTATGAAGTATCTGGATGGCGAAGAGTTGACGATTGAAGAGGTGCGCCATGGCATGGCCCAGGGCATCCGCAATGGCACCTTTGCCCCGGTCTATTGCGGCAGCACGGTCAATGGCATCGGCCTGACGCGGCTGCTCGAAGCGCTCGTGCGCTACGCGCCGGCGCCGAACGAACATGCGGCGCCAGCCAAAGATGGCGGCGTCGACGTCGAACTGCGCTCGGATGCCGCGCAACCGGTGGCGGCCACGGTCTTTAAGACCTTTATCGACCGCTTTGTGGGGCGCATGAACTATGTGCGCGTCTATGCGGGCACAATCCAAAAAGACCAACAACTGGCGAACCCACGCACAGGCAAACAGTATCGGATCGCCAACCTCACAACCCCCCGCGGCAAAGAGTTGTCCGGTGTGGATGAAGTGGTGGCCGGCGACATTGCGGTGATCACCAAGCTCGACGATGTGCTCACGGGCGACTCCTTGACAGCCCCCGACCACCCGGTCACAGTGATCCCCCCCAGCTATCCCCGCCCGCTCTACAACGTCTCGGTGACGCCCGCCACGCAGGCCGACAGCGCCAAGATGGGCTCGTCGCTCAATTCGCTCACCGAAGAAGATCCCACGCTACGGGTGCAAACCATCAACGCCACCAAACAGACGGTGCTCCAGGGCATGGGTGAGGCGCACATTGACGTTGCCGTCCGCCGGCTGGAGAGCAAGTTTGGCGTCAAGGTCGAAACGGCCATTCCCAAGGTGCCTTACCGCGAGACGATCACGAAAAATGCCTCGGCCCAATACCGCCACAAGAAGCAGTCGGGCGGCGCCGGCCAATTTGCCGAGGTGCACATGCGCGTGGAGCCTCTGAGCAGCGGCTCCGGATTCGAGTACAAGAGCGAGGTCTTTGGCGGCGCGATTAGCGGCGTCTATTTGCCCTCCATCGAAAAGGGTGTCCGCTCGGTGATGGACAGCGGTGTGATTGCCGGCTACCCGGTGGTGGATGTCAAGGCCGTGGTCTATGATGGCAAAGAGCACCCGGTCGATTCCAAAGACATTGCCTTTCAGACCGCCGGGCGCGAGGTCTTTAAGGTAGCGTTTCGCGAGGCCAACCCGGTGTTGCTCGAGCCGATCTACCAGGTGGACGTCACCGTGCCGGAGGAATACATGGGCGATGTGATGAGCGACTTCAACACCCGCCGCGGACGCGTCCAGGGGATGGAGCAAAAGGCAAACCGCACTGTCGTCCATGCCCTGGTGCCGCTGGCCGAGATCCTGCGCTATGGCACCGACCTCCGCTCGATGACCCAGGGCCGTGGCGTTTACACGATCGAATTTGATCACTATGAACCGGTGCCGGCGCACCTGGCCAAGGAGATCGTCGCCCAGCACAAGGTTGAGGAAAACGAGGAGTGAGAGGTGAGGAGTGATGAGTGAACCATCAATTCGTTGACGCATGAGGTTGGAGAGTTCCTGCGTCACGTGTCACTTACCCACTTTCCCGATTTGGCGCCCTTTCTGCCTTTGACTATAATCGTACACGGTCAGCCGACAATCAACAATGTCGGCTGACTTTTTTTGGGTGGCTTCGCAACGCACAATTTGGACGTTTTCCTACTTGTCGCAGGCAAAAGGCGGAAGCACATGCGCATGGTGTTGGTTTTGGCTCTGCAGTTGCTCTATCTCATCGGTGTCCTTGGGCTGACCATCTATGGCGGCAATGCACTCTGGCTCACCTGGCAACGTCAGCGAGCGCAGCGCAAGCCCGCCCCCGCCCGCAAAACGCACCCCCAGCAGTGGCCTCCCGTTACCGTGCAGTTGCCCATCTACAACGAACGCCATGTGGCCGAACGCCTGATCGACGCCTGCGCCCGGCTGGACTATCCTGCGGATCGCCTGCAAATTCAGGTGCTCGACGACTCAACCGACGACACGCGCGCCATCGTCCTGCGCCGGGTGCACTATTGGCGACGTAAGGGCCTTGATATTGCTGCC
This sequence comes from Caldilineaceae bacterium, assembly GCA_023384495.1. Lineage (GTDB taxonomy): Bacteria > Chloroflexota > Anaerolineae > Caldilineales > Caldilineaceae > CFX5. The sequence goes on along the minus strand of JAHDWG010000091.1, from coordinate 4,817 downwards.
CTCCACCGCACAGACCGCAGCGGCTATAAGGCCGGCGCGCTGCGCCATGCCTTTGCCCAAGCAAAGGGAGACTTTGTCGCCATCTTTGACGCCGATTTCGCTCCTCCACGCGACTTTCTCTTGTTGACCATCCCTCACTTCTTGCAGCCTGGCGATGAACGCGTTGGCTTTGTCCAGAGCCGCTGGGGACATTTGAACGAAGCGTACTCACCCTTGACGCGCGCCCAAACGCTGGCGCTCGATGGCCACTTTGTGGTGGAGCAGGCCGGGCGCCAGGCCGCTGGCTACCCCTTTGGCTTCAATGGTTCGGGGGGGGTCTGGCGGCGCCAATGCATCGCCGACCCTGCCGTGGGCGGCTGGCAGACGGACACCCTCTGCGAAGACCTGGACCTAAGCTATCGCGCCCAGTTGGCCGGTTGGCAGCCACGCTACCTCAACGAGGTGGTGGCGCCGGCAGAAGTGCCCCCCCAGTTGATCGCGTTCCGCCGCCAACAGTTCCGCTGGGCCAAAGGAAGCATCCAGACATTGCGCAAGTTGCATGGCCGAGTGTGGGCCAGCGGATGGTCGTGGCAGGCGCGGCTGGCCGGCCTCGTCCACCTGGGCAGCTACCTGATCCACCCCCTGTTGCTCACATTGCTGTTGGTGGCGCTGCCGTTGATGCTGCTGGGCATCGACCCAGCCCCCCACCTGACCGTGCTCAGCCTGGCCTCGTTTGGGCCGCCGCTGCTCTACGCCGTGGCGCAACGAACACTCCACCCGCACGTGTGGCTGAAACGGTGGGCCTATCTGCCGCTACTCATGCTCCTCGGCACTGGCCTCAGCCTGAACAACTCGATTGCAGTCTGGCAAGGGCTCTTTCGCCAAGGCGGCCAATTTCTGCGCACGCCCAAGTTCCATGTAGAATCCACTGCGGATGTGTGGCAGCGCAGCAGCTACCGTCTGCCCCTTGATGCAGTCTGGTTTGGCGAGGTTGGTCTGTTGATCTACGCGCTGGCCGCAGCCTATGTCGCCATCAACACCGGCACCTGGGGCTCGGCGCCCTTTATGCTGCTCTACGCCTTGGGGTATGGCCTGATGGTTGTGGTGGGGCTTTGGCAGGCGCGGCGACCTGCGCCCAACCCAAAGCGCCCTCGGCCCACCCCCTCATCGGTTGGCACCAGCATCGACGCCGGCTGACCCCAAAGAGAACAAATGATTCACATACTTGGCAAAACCCGGTCGTCGGCGGTAGAATGGCATACAGCGGAATGCGCAATGCCCGCGTGTTGATTGACTACCAACGAAAAGAGCAAATCATGGCCCAACCGAACCAAGATCAACTGACTTGGAAAGAAGACCCAGCCGATATCATCGTGCTGAGCAACAAGAGCAAGCACAACTACATTCTCGACCTGCCCGCAGGCCGGATGCGCCTGGACGCTGGGCGGCGAATGAAGACGCTGCGCTCCATCCTCAAGATTGAACAAGTGCAAACGTTGGTGAACGAGGGGATGTTGAACGTCGAAAAGCCGTGAATTTTCATGCCGACACTTCTGCTGATTGACGGCCACTCGCAGGCCTATCGCGCCTATTTTGGGATGAAGACGCCCCTTTCCACCGCACGTGGGGAGCTTACCGGGGCGGTCTATGGTTTTGCGCGCAAGCTGCTCAGCGTCGTGCGCGAATACAAGCCTACCCATGTCGCCACGGCCTTTGACCTGGGCGACACCTGGCGCCACGCTGAATTCCCCGATTATAAGGCCACCCGCGACCAGATGCCCGATGAAATGCGCTCGCAGTTGGAGCGCATCCAGCAGATGCTGCGCGCGTTCAACATCCCCATCATCACCTATCCCAACTATGAGGCGGACGATGTGTTGGGCGCGCTGGGCAAACAGGCCGCCGAACAGGGCGCCGACGTGCTCATCCTCACCGGCGACCGCGATATGTTTCAATTGGTCACCGACCAGGTCAAAATTCTCTACACATCGGGCGGCCCCAACCCCACCACCAGCGTCTATGGCCCGGCAGAGATCGAGGCGCGCTATGGGCTAAACCCCGCCCAATTTATCGACTTCAAGGCGCTCACCGGCGATACGTCGGACAACATCCCCGGCGTGCCCGGCGTGGGCGAAAAGACCGCCGTCAGACTGTTGCAAACCTATGGCGCAATCGAGGCGATCTTTGCGCATCTGGATGAGGTCAAAGGGCCGAAGTTGCAACAGAGTCTGGCCGAATACGCAGATCAGGTCCAGCGCAACAAGCGGCTCGTTACCATCAGCACCGACCTGCCCATTGCTTATGACCCAGAGGCGTGCCGGCTGCGCAACTACGATCCACAGCCGCTGCTCGACCTCTTTTACGAACTAGAGTTTCGCAGCCTGGTCAAAGAGCTTCCCCAGCCCGACGGGGGCGACGCAACCTTTGTGCCCGACGCAGCCGCCGAGGCCAACGGGCAAATGGCGCTCTTTGCCGAAAACGCGCCCACCGCCCCGTCGGCTGAGGTCGAGACGCCTTACCACTGTGTCAACACGGCGGAGGCGTTGGCCGAGCTTGTCACCACGCTGCAAACGGCCGAACGCATCAGCTTCGATGTGGAGACGACAAGCACCGACGCCATGCGCGCCGACCTGGTAGGGCTGGGGGTGGCCTGGGCGCCCGGTGAGGCGGCCTATATCCCACTGGCGCACGTTGAAGGCGAGCAGCTCGATTGGGAGATGGTCAAGGAGGCATTGCAACCATTTTTTGCCGACCCATCGCGGCCCAAACTGGCCCACAACGGCAAATATGACCTGACCGTCTGTTTGCGCCACGGGCTGGGGGTGGACGGCCCCATTCACGACACCATGTTGCTGGCCTGGCTCATCGACCCTGCCGGTCGGGCGCTTGGCCTCAAGGCGCAGGCCGCCGCCCTGCTCGGCTGGCAGATGACCGAACTGACGCAGATCATCGGGTCGGGTCGCAAGCAAGTCACCATCGACCAGGCCCCCATGCAACAGGTAACAGCCTATTGCGGCGCCGATGTGGACGCCACCCTACAACTCTATGATCTGCTCGCCCCCAAAGTGCAAGAGGCGGGCCTCTGGTCGCTCTACGAGACGGTCGAACTGCCCCTGTTGCCCGTGCTCACCGATATGGAAATGGCCGGCATCCTGCTCGATGTGGACTATCTGGCCGATATGTCGAGCAAAATTGGCGCACGGCTGGGCGAATTGCAGGGCGAAATGTTCAAGCTCGCCGGCCACGAGTTCAACCTGCGCAGCACGCAGCAGATGAGCAAGGTGCTCTTTGCCGAGATGGGCTTCCCCACGCGGGGCATCGCCAAGACCAGCTCCGGCCAATACAGCACCGCCGTCTCCGAGTTGGACAAGCTGCTCGCCATGCGCAGCGAGTTGAGCGCCGACCAGCAACGGCTGCTGGAGTTGATCGTCGAGCAGCGGCAGTTGGAGAAGCTGCGCGGCACCTATATCGATGCGCTGCCGGGCCAGGTCAACCCAGCCACCGGGCGCATCCACACCAGCTTCAACCAGACCGGTTCATCCACCGGGCGGCTGAGCAGCAGCGACCCCAACCTGCAAAACATCCCCATTCGCACCGACCTGGGGCGCGAGATACGGCGGGCGTTTGTGGCCCCCCCCGGTTGGCTGCTCATCTCCGCCGACTACAGCCAGGTGGAGTTGCGCGTGCTTGCCCATGTGGCGCAGGAGCCGGCGCTCATCGACGCCTTCCGCGCCGACCAGGACATTCATGCGGCCACGGCGTCGCGCCTCTTTGACAGGCCCATCGAGGAGATCGACCGCCACCAACGCGGGCTGGCCAAGACGATCAACTTCGCCACCATCTACGGGTCGAGCGCGTTTGGGATCAGCGCCCGCACTGACATGGACCCCAAAGAGGCGGCCCAATTTCTCGACCAGTACTTTGCCACCTACCCGAAGATTCGCGAGTACATTGGCGACACCACCGCACAGTTGCACCGCGACGGCTATGTGCAGACGCTGCTGGGGCGCAAACGCTTCTTCCCCGAGCTAAAAGAAAATCGGCTGCCCTTCAACCAGCGCGCCGCGGTGGAGCGGGCCGCTATCAACGCGCCGATCCAGGGTGCGGCGGCGGACATTATGAAGCTCGCCATGATCCAGCTCCATAGGCGGCTGCGCGAGGGCGGCTACCAGGCGCGCATGTTGCTCCAGGTGCATGACGAGCTGGTGCTGGAGCTGCCGCCCGAAGAGAAAGAGGACGTCGTGGCCCTGGTGCGCGAGGTCATGTGCAACGCCTATCAACTCGATGTTCCGCTCAAGGTCGATGTGGAGGCGGGGCCAAACTGGTATGATCTGGAGAAGGCATAACCTGACCTCAATTCGCCCTACCCGATACGTAAGAAAGACCCATCATGCTGCGCAACCAGTTACAATCTCTCATCCAAACCGCAATCGCTGACGCCCAATCCGCCGGCGCGCTGCCCGCGTTCGACCTGCCGGCAGTCGATGTGGCTCGCCCCAAGCAGGCCGACCACGGTGACTACAGCAGCAATGTGGCGATGGTCGCCGCGGCCGCGATCCGCAAGGGGGGTGGCGTCGCCAACCCGCGCCAGATTGCCCAGGCAATCGTCGACCACCTGCCCGCCAATGCGCTGATCGGCGCCGCGGAGTTGGCCGGCCCCGGCTTTATCAACTTCCGGCTGGCCGATGGCTGGTTACAGGCGCAGGTGGCCGTCATCCTCGAACAAGGCGAGGCCTTTGGCAACCTGGAGCGGGGCGCAGGCCAGCGCTGGCAGGTGGAATATGTGAGCGCCAACCCCACGGGTCCGATTCACTATGGCGGGCCCGCAATGCCGTGCT
>JAHDWG010000674.1 GCA_023384495.1 Caldilineaceae bacterium | reverse complement strand
AGTTTGCCCGGCTGGCCGAACACTTGCGGCGCTGGGGCGAAGATCCCGAACGGGTAGCCCACTTCTTGATCCGCATCCTGTTCTGTCTCTTTGCCGAAGACATCCAACTGCTGCCTAAAGGGTTGTTCACACGAATGATCGAGCAGGGGCGTAGGCGACCGGCCGACTTTGGCCGTCTGTTAAGCCAGCTATTCGACGCCATGATCGCCGGCGGGTACTTCGGTGTTGAGGAGATCCGCAACTTTGATGGCGGCCTCTTTGACAGCGCTGAAGTCCTGGATCTTGACTGGGATGCGCTGGAAATCTTGTATCGTGTCTCCCGACTTGACTGGTCAAACATTGAGCCGTCGATCCTGGGTACGCTCTTTACGGCCGCCCTGGACCCGGATAAGCGTGCCCAGTTGGGCGCTCAGTACACCAGCAAAGAGGACATCCTCTTGATTGTCGAGCCGGTGCTAATGGCTCCACTACGCCGGGAATGGGCGGAAGTGAAGGAAAAGGCGCTGGCGTTAGCGGACCGGCGCAACCAAGCGACTGACCGGGGAGTGCGCACCCGCCTGACCAACGAACTGAGGCAGTTCGTGATGAGCTTTGCGCAGAAGCTTGCCACGGTCCGGGTGCTCGATCCCGCGTGCGGGAGCGGTAATTTCCTCTACGTTTCGCTCCGGCTACTGCTCGACCTGTGGAAAGAGGTGGCGCTGTTTGCCGGTGAAGTCGGCTTGAGTCTGCCCCTCCCCTTGCCGGGCGAATCGCCCTCGCCCGAACAACTCTATGGCATCGAAATCGACCCCTATGCCCACGAACTGGCCCAAGCAACGGTGTGGATTGGCTATCTCCAATGGCTGCACGAAAACGGCTATGGCATCCCACCAGAGCCTATCTTGAGGCCGTTGGACAACATCAAGCACATGGATGCTATCTTGGCCTATGATGCCGAAGGTTGGCCAGTGGAACCGGAGTGGCCGGAAGCGGATGTGATCGTGGGGAATCCGCCGTTTCTTGGGGCAAGTAGACTGCGTACAGAACTGGGCAGTGATTATGCCGAGTCACTTTTCAGGCTATACAGAGAACGACTTCCGGCAAGTGATCTGGTGTGCTACTGGTTTGAAAGAGCAAGAGCGCATATTCAACAACGACACTCAAGGCGGGCCGGATTATTAGCAACGCAAGGTATACGAAGTGGATTGAATCGAACAGTGCTGAATCGTATCAAGCAGACGGGCGATATTTTTTGGGCTATAGATGATAGAAATTGGGTGCTGGACGGCGCTATTGTACATGTGGCGATGGTCGGTTTCGATGATGGCAGCGAATCTGCGCGCTTGCTTAACCAGAGAGTGGTAAACCGTATAAACGCAGATTTATCAGCAACAGTTGATGTTACCACAGCAGAGAAACTACAAGAGAATCAAAGATTGTCATTTAAGGGCGCTGAACCTGGCGGGCCATTCGACATCTCGTATGATACTGCGCTGCAAATGCTGTCTGCTCCCATCAACCCCACGGGTAAGCATAATTCAGACGTAGTCAAACCTGTCATAAACGCCGCGGATTTGATGGGCGTTTCAAGAAACATGTACACCATTGATTTTGGTCTGATGGAATTGGAGGATGCGGCAGATTACGAAATGCCATTCGAGCATGTTAGGCGACATGTTTATCCAGTGCGAGTTAAGAATAGTGAGCCGGTTCGCTCAAGATTTTGGTGGCGATACGCTCGTCCCCGCCCGGATATGCGGGCGGCAATTGCAGGATTGTCCAGGTACATTGTTACACCTGGTGTTTCAAAGCATAGGGTATTCGTTTGGACGCAGGGGAATACGCTCTGCAATAACCTCACGTGTGTTATCGCCAGAGAGGATGATTATTTCTTGGGCGTTCTGCAATCGTGGGCACACGAAGTTTGGTCACGTGCTCAGGGAAGCCAACTGCGTGAGGCGGAAAGCGGACAACGGTACACAAATACAGTAACTTTTGAAACCTTCCCCTTCCCCTGGCCGCCCGGCAAGGAACCCCAAGACGACCCACGCGTGCAGGCCATTTCCCAGGCTGCCAAAGAACTGGTCGAAAAGCGTGACGCCTGGCTGAACTCGCCTGGCCTGAGTGAAGCCGAGCTAAAGAAGCGCACGCTCACAAACCTATACAACCAGCGTCCAACCTGGCTTGACCTGGCGCACAAGAAGCTAGATGCAGCGGTCTTTGCTGCGTATGGCTGGCCGTCTGATTTAAGTGATGAGGAGATATTGGAGCGGCTGCTGGCGCTGAATTTGGAGCGGGCGCATTAACATAGATATTTACACTGCAAAGCTTAAAACGCTTCTCAGAGCATCTCAGCCCCCAAGCAGCCACGACACAAATCTAATAGCGCCAAGCACTAGTAGACCCGGCACTAGATACCTGGTAATGTAGCTGCGCCAATCAGGTGGCGGTTTTCT
>JAHDWG010000090.1 GCA_023384495.1 Caldilineaceae bacterium | reverse complement strand
ATGAGCGCGCCGGTGATCATCGTTGGGCCAAAGAATTACGAAAAGGTGCATCCCTATGTCATACGCGACTATGTCAAACGCACCTACCGGCTGATCTGGTGGCCCGATATGGGTTACTTCAACCTCACCTGGGGCGATGTGTTGCGCGGCCTCCTCGACCCGGTGCAGCGTGAACGCAACTGGGAGATCTTTTTGCACCGGCGCTATCGAGACGTGACGCCCGAAGGGACGCTGGGTAACGAGCGCGACCTCTCGCGTTGGCCGCACCGCCATGAGTTTGAAATGTGGGTGCGCCGCGACTTGGCCGCGCAGATTTGGAACCTGGGTGTGGCCCCCGTTACCTTGCCCGCCGACAGCCTGGAGGGGCGCGCCCGCGCCGTGGAAATCGAGCTTGCCGCCAGCTCGCTCTACAACGCCGTCTACGGCGACCGCGCCTTGCTCACGCCGCGCGCGATCGCCGCCGGGCCCAATGGCGAGCGGGTAATTGCCGATTCGGGCAACAACCGGATCGTTGTGCTCGACGCCAGCGGCGCGTTTGTGCGCGCCTTTGGTTCGGCCTGCAACCTGGCCGACCAGGCGGGCTGTGTGGACGCCGACGGCGCCGGACCGCTGGCGTTGGGCGATGGACAGTTCAATGAGCCGTGGGGTATTGCGGTCGACCAGGCCGGCCAGATCTTCGTGGCCGATACCTGGAATGGACGCATCCAGCTTTTTGACGCCGAAGGCAACTTCCTGCGCAAATGGGGCTATTTCAACAGCACCAATGGCGAGTTGGGCGATGAGTATGCGCTCTTTGGCCCGCGCGGGTTGGCCATCGACGGCGACGGCAACCTGCTCGTGGCCGACACGGGCAACAAGCGCATTCTCCACTTCCGCCCCGACGGGACGTTGATCCGCCAGGTGGGGGGTGGTGGGGTGATCGGTGGGCGCTTCGAAGAGCCAACCAGCGTCGCCGTCTCGCCGGTGGACGGTTCGGTCTATGTGGCCGACACGTGGAACCGGCGCATCCAAAAGCTAGACGCGGCGCTCAACTTTGTGGCGGAGTTTGCCGTGCCCAGTTGGGAGAGCCGCGATATCTACATGAAACCCTATGTCGCCGCTGCGCCCAACGGGGATCTCTACGCCAGCGACCCGCAACTGTATCGGATCTTTGTCTATAGCGCCGAGGGGGAACTCAAGGCCAGCTTTGGCAACTTTGGCAGCGACCTCAACCGCTTTGGCCTGCCCAATGGCCTTGCCGTCGACGGCGCCAACCTAACGCTGCTGGTCGCCGATGCCAACAACAATCGGGTCATGGGCTTCCCGCTCGTCCCATAGGTTCGTGCGCCGGGCGCAAAACGTTCTCCATCACGTTTGACGCTTCACGTTTCACACTGAAACCGAGTTCTGTTTGAAAACGACAGTTTTGCCGCCGCAGAAACCGTCATTTTCAAACAACCACAAGTATAACATTTACATTTCCTGGGGGACGCATACACCGTCCCCCTCACCCTTTCTCGTCTCGTCATGCCGTTTCCATCCACGATCCGCAACTTCCTGTATGGGGGTGTCGCGCTGCTGTTGGCCCTATGGGGACAGCGCCAGTTGGAGCGCGCGCTCTTTGTTGAGGCGGCGTTGCTCTACACGGTGGGGCTGAGCCTCTTTGTCTTTGCGCTCCGCCATGCCCAGTTTGGCGTACCGGCCCCTGCTGTCCCGATGATGGCGCACCTGGATGGTCTGCGCGGGTGGCGGCCCGCGTGGCGGCTGATTCCGCTGGCGGCGGCGCTGACCCTGGCCACCCTTGCCTTGCGCGAACTGACCGATGTGGAGCACCCCAGCCTCACCTTTTGGCGGCTGCATCTGGCCAGTGTGCTGCTGATGCCGGTCGCCGCGCTGTGGCTCGACTGGGGGCGCGAGGCGCCTGCAACCAGCTCCCCCGCGCCACGCCAGCGATGGTTTGTGGGGGCATTGGCGATCACACTCACCCTCACGCTCTTCTTCCGCCTTTGGCGCTTCGATTCGCTCCCCTTTGGAACCTGGTATGACGAGGCCGAAAACGGATTGCAGGCGCTGCGCATCATGGAGAACCCCGGCTTTCGGCCCATCTTTGTCGGCTCGATCCATGCGCCGTCCCACTACCTCTATCTGATCGTCGCCGCCTTTGAAGCTGCCGGCGTCTCTACCCAGTCGATCCGGCTGGTGAGCGTGGTGATGGGGGCGGCGACAGTGGCGGCGGGCTACCTGGCCGGGCGCGAACTCTATGGCCGGGCCGGCGGCGTGATGCTCGCTTTTGTCATCGCCGTCTCGCGCTGGAATGTCAACTTTAGCCGGATTGGGATGTACAACGCCAGCACACCGCTCTTCGCCCTGCTCACCATCGGCCTGTTGCTGCGGGGCATCCGCCGGGGGCGGCACATTGACTTCGTGCTGGCCGGGATTGCCCTGGGATTGGGTCTATGCTTCTATGCCGCCTTTCAGTTGTTTGTGGCGGCGGCGGGTCTCTTTCTGCTCATCCTGCTGGTTGCCGAACGCGGCTTTCTGCGCCGTATGTGGAGCGGGTTGGCGCTGATGGCGTTGACGGCGTTGGTGGTCGTGGCTCCCGTGGTCAAGTTTGCGTACGAAAAGCCCGACATCTACTTCGAGCGCACGCGCGATACTTCGATCTTCGCCAAAAAGACGCCCGAAGAGCGTTTGCCCGCGCTGCTCGAAAACACGCGCAAACATCTGCTCATGTTCAACTACTGGGGCGACCCCAACGGGCGTCACAACCTGCCCGGCGAGCCCATGCTGGACTCATACACCGGCGCGCTCTGGGTATTGGGGTTGGGGCTCGTTTTGTGGCGGAGCGCACGGGGGCCAAACCGGGCGCGCGCGCTGCTGCTCCCTCTCTGGTTCGCCATCACGCTGTTGGGGGGCATCCTCTCGCTCGATTTTGAAGCGCCGCAATCGTTGCGCGCGATTGGGTCGCAGCCGGCGGTCTACCTCTTTGCGGTGGCGCCGCTGGTTGCGCTATGGCAGGCATGGCGGCGCGCGGGGGGGCGCTACTATCCCAACTGGGCGCTCGCCCCTCTGGCGCTGCTGCTCACGCTCATGGCCTGGCAGAATTTCGACACCTACTTCTTCCGCCAGGCCTACGACTTTGCCTCATGGAACGCCTTCTCCACCCCGGAGAGCATCACCGCCGAGTTGCTGGCAAATTTCGATGACGAGACCGATGCCTATGTCATTTCGTTTTTTCACGGCCACCCCACGCTCAATTTTCTGGCGCGCGGGGCGCGTCGCTACCAGCGCATCGAAACCACCGACCATCTCCCTCTGGCGTGGACGGCGGACCGCGCAGTTGCGCTCATTGTCAACGCCGACAGCCGCGCTCTCTTTGACGAGGCGCGACGGCTCTACCCCAAGGCGCGCTTTGAGGAGTTTCGCGCACCCTTTGGGGGGCCGCCGGTCGTCTCGCTGGCGCTGCTTTCGCCCCAGGATCTCGCCAGCGTGCAGGGGTTGGTGGGGCGCTATTACCAGGGCGATGGGTGGGCGGGCAGCCCGATCTTCACCCGGCAAGACCCGACGCTGAGCTTCGATTGGGCGACGATGCCCCCCCTGCCCGAGCCGTTTACAGTCGAATGGGAGGGGGTTCTGCGCGTCACCACTTATGGGCCTCACCAGTTCTTTTTGCAGACGCCCGGCGCAGCCGAGCTTTTTGTGGGCGAAGAACCCATCGTCACCGGCGTGGGCGAACTGAGCAACGGCGTGATGCTGGCCGAGGGCAATCACACGATCCGCGTGCGCGCCGTGGGCAGGGCCGGCCCCTTCACCCTGGCGTGGCGACCGCCCGACCGCGCGCCGGAGATCATCCCGGCGACCGCGCTCTACACCGCGCCGGTGGCGAGCAATGGGCTGCTGGGTCGCTATTTCCCCAATGCCGATTGGCAGCCGCCTGAAGCCATGGCCAAAATCGACCCGCGGCTTCAGCTCTACTTCCATATCACGCCGCTACCCCGGCCCTACACCGTCGAGTGGCGGGGCAAGATCGCGATCCCCCAGGCAGGCCGCTATCGATTTGGGCTTGAATCCATCGACGAGTCGGTGTTGTGGATCAACGAGACCGAAGTCACCGCCGGCCTCGAACCGAACATCCTGCGCGAGGGGGACATCGAGTTGCCACAAGGGCTACACGACATCCGCGTTCGTTTCACCGACCGCACCGACCACACCCATATCAACCTCTATTGGACGCCGCCGGGCCGCGCGCGCCAGATCATCCCCAGCGAGGCGCTCTTCCCGCCCCAGGGCGACTATGAACGCGTCACCTTGCCCAGTCTTGCCGCCCTGACCTTCGACCCGCAAACACCCGGCGCACCCATGCTGGTCGCCGCGCCGCTGGCCGGCGATGTACGCACTGTGCAGACCGGCCTCAACCAGCCGCGTGGGATCGCGGCCGGCCCCGACGGTGCGATCTACGTCGCCGACACGGGCAACCGCCGTATCCTTGTGCTGACCCCCACCGGCGACATGCGGGCGCTCATCACCGGCGGCGGCAGCCCCTTTGTCGAGCCGTTCGACCTGGCTGTGGACCGAGACGGCCTGCTCTATGTGCTCGACCCGGCCCAGCCGGCGCTATGGCTCTTTGACGCCGCGGGGAATTATCTGCGCGAGGTCCCAGCGCCAACCCATGTGCTCGACCGAGCGCGCGGGCTGCATGTGGACGCCCAAGGGCGCATCTGGGTGGCGCACACGCCGGGTGGGCGCGTGGTCGCGCTCGACGGTGACGGCCAGATTATGCAGGAGATCGCCATCTGGCCGGGCGAGCCTAGCCAGCCAGTTGACGTGGCGGTGGGGATCGATGGTACAATCTTTGTCGCCGATGCCGGCCTGAGCAAGCTGGTGCGTTTCGACAGCACAGGACGCCGTCTGCTGGCGTGGGAAATTCCCGTGGCCAATACCCTGGATGGCCCCCATCTGACGGTCGACACAGGCGGCGCACTATACGTGACACAGCCGGAACAGGCGGTGGTGGAGCAGCGGCAGCCCGATGGCGAAATTGCCGGCATTTGGCCGGTTCTGGGCCTGCGCGCCGATGGCGTGGTCAAACCCATCGGCGTGTCGGTAGACCCAACGGGGCGGGTCTGGGGGGTCGATGCAGCCGGCGGCAACGTCTTTGTCATTGAGCCGGCCATGGAGTAAGTCTCTATCATTGCAGGCTGTCTCAGCGCATAGTCGCAGGGGAGCAAAGCCGCCGAGCCGTTGGCCGAGCCTTTTCTTTTTTCGTTTATGTCGCTCTGTCTTTGCGCCTTTGCGTTCAAAGTGCAAGCATAGAGAGTGAGTGTGACTCACAGCTTTGACAGATGATACCGACTGGGGCAACGCGTCCGACATTTTCTTCACTGATAGGTTGGCTGCTGCTGACGCTTGGATTGTGTGGCGTGGCCTCCATTGCAGCGCCCGGGGTTGGCGCTCGCTCGCTGGGCCAGGTTCCCATCGTCTCCCCCGCCGCGGTGACCACCCCCACCCCTACACCGGCGCCGGGCGTCGCCAGCCCCAGCGCAGCGGGCGACGACGCCACGCTGACCTACACCGTCCAGCCGGAGGATACGCTGCTTACCGTGGCGCTGGAAATTGGCGTCGATATCGACGATATGCCCTGTATCATCGCGCCGGACTTTGACGCCTCTCAGCCGCTGGTTATCGGCGATGTGTTAGCGCTGCCACCGCCCGGCATACTCTGCCATGCTGTGCAGCCGGGCGAGACATTGGCGACCATTGCCGCGCGTTATCGCATCAGCGTGGAGCAGCTCGTGGGCGTGGCGTGGAACCACCGCGGGCGCACGCCGTTGACAGATGGCCCGCTGCCGCCCAGTCTCCATCTGCGCGTGCCCGTGATCGCCCCGTCAGCAGGGCCTGCGCACGGCCCCATAGGGCTTGCTTCGGCTAACGATTTTCTGCATGTCATGCTCAACCAGCCGGTCAACACGCCCCCCTTTGTGGCGTTGGCCGTCGGCGGCGTCGGGCGCGCCCAACACGCCGAGACGGGCGCCATCCCGCCTAACTGGCCCTATGGCAGCGGTCACTTCACCTGGCCGCTCTATGGTTGGCTGACGCAGGGCTATCGCTACGACCATCGCGCAGTGGATATTGCCGCGCCCAGCGGCGCGTTGGTGACAGCGGCAGATCGGGGCGTGGTCATTCGCGCAGGGTGGAACAACCAGGGGTATGGCCGTTTTGTGGTGATCGACCACAACATTGATTACCTGACGCTCTATGCGCATCTGAGCGAGGTGTTGGTGCAAGAGGGGCAGGTGGTGGCGCAAGGGCAGGCGATTGGCCGGGTGGGCTCCACGGGCAACAGCACCGGCCCGCACCTCCACTTCGAGATTCGCGACTTTGGCCGGCTCACCAATCCACTCGAGCTGTTGAGCCGATGAGGATCAACCCACCGTCTACCGTCGCAACAGGGTGGCCAGATCAAAGACCGGGCCATGGACACAGGCGCGGGTCCGGCTGCCATCGGGCAGCGAAACGGCGCAAGCCAGGCACGCGCCAACGCCACAGGCCAGATCGGCCTCGACCGACGCGTGGGCAAAACCTGGCTCCAGCCGAAAGCGCGCGGCGCGGATCGGCTCGACGAGCATAGCATAGGCGTCGTTGGGCAACGCGGCCGCCACCTGATCGGCCCAACGCATGGTGTCAGGCAACTGTTGGGCAAACCCATGGTCGGTTGTCGCCAGCCGTAGCTCAACCGGGATGGGCAGCCGGCTGCGCAGATCAGCGCCCAATGTATCGGCCCGCAACACCAGTGTAACGCGGCCGCCCTGGTCGAGCATCTGTTCCATGATGGCGAAGAGCATCGGCAATCGGGCCGCGTCGGCAAGCAGCAACAGATTGCGCGCCTGAGATTGGACGACAAACCCTTGGCCTAGTGGCCCCAATAGGTTGAGGCGAGCCCCTACCGTCAACTCGCGCACCCACTGATTGTGGTCGTATCCGTGTACGGGGATCGCGAGTTCCCACTCAGGCCAGATAGACTCCACCCCGGCGATGACCGCAGCGGTGCGACTGCTGACGACATAGAGCGGGGTGCGGAGCGCCGTGGGCCAGTGTTCAGTGCGCTCGAATTCGCTCTGTGCGCCGCAGCGGGCCAGCACAAACTGCCCGCCGCGCGGGGTGAGGGTCAATGCAGGCGGCAGCGAAACGGTCATCAGCCAGGCGCCGTCCAGCGACTGTGGCGGGTGCGTCACGACCGTCGTCATCGCGCCATCATCGTGCAACACCGGCGGGAAGGGCATGTGTGGATGAATCATAGCCATTACGGGGTTATACTCAGCTCTGTTTGAAAACGCGAGTTTCTTTGCAGCTTTGGCCGAGTCCCAATTGCGCGTTTTCAAAGCAAGCGCAATTTAGCGCGTCAACGTGATCTCGGTGATTTCCGGCGGGCAGTTGATGCGTACGGGCACCGACGTGTAGCCCAGCCCACGATTGGTATAGAGCCAGGTATCGCCGATGCGATAGAGGCCCTGCTCATATTTGCGGCCCAAATGGGGCAGGATGCGCGGCTTCTTGCCCGTGATCCGCACCTGGCCACCGTGGCTGTGACCCGAAAGCTGGAGCGCGACACGCGGGTCCTGTGCGTAGTCGTCGAAGAGGTCTGGCTCGTGGATCAGCAACAGGGCGGGTTCATCCGCGGGCATGCCGTCGAGCGTGGCGCGCAGGTCGGCCTGGCCCGACCAGCCGTCGTCCAGCCCGGCCACATGGAGATGACCGGCGCCCACCGTGATGGGGATACGCTGATTGACCAGAAGCGGCAGCCGTTCCTGGGCAAAGGCAGCCTCAATCGCGCGTCGGTTTGTCCACAGATCATGGTTGCCGAGCACTGAAAAGACGCCATGACGGGCATTGAGCGTCGCCAACACCGGCGCCAACTCATGGATCGCCTCGACATCGAGCGTCACATAGTCGCCGGTGAGCACGATCAGGTCGGGCTGGAGTGCGCTCGCCTGCGCCACAGCCTGACGCAAAAAGCCCATCTGGGTGTACGGGTAGAGGTGAAAATCGCTCAACTGTACAATGCGGAAGCCGTCCAATGCAGGGTGGAGGCCCCGAATCGGCAGCGCCAGTCGCTCCACTGCCAGTTGTTCGCCATAAACGATCCGCCCCAGTGCAGGGTGGCGGCCAAGCCGGCGCAGCCATGCATCCGCCGTTGCAGTTAAGATTTGAGTTTTCGTATGATTGTTGATCGTCTTCACATCCATACATACGCATTGCGGGCCGGATTTGTTTCACCTGGGCTCGATTGGATCGGCTGGCAAGACGCGGACGAGCAACTGGCCGCCTGGAAGCGAACTTTCATAAGAACAATAGAAATGCTGGTATACTGAACGGAATACAGAAACGGGACTCAGGATTGGGTGACAGTCTGTTCGTCATTCTGACATATGCATTTCGCTGGAGCAAATTGTGACCTGGTTTGCGGCTCTTCGTCATCGATTGGCAGCGCCCCCCGCCTCGCCGGCAGCGCCCTCAAGTGAACAAGCACACCATCTCCACACCCGGCCGCGCGGTCTGTTCAACCGGCTGTGGAACCGCGGCCTGCCCAACCACACGCGGATCGAGCATCGGGTGTTGTGGCCGCTTTTTTTGCTACCCATCGCTCTATTCAACCAGTTTCTTGCCCCGCACCCGGTCTGGATCGTGCTGCTCGTTACGTTGGTGGGTGTGTATGGCGTCGGCTATCTATGGGTGCGCAGCCAGGCCACCGCCATTGCGGTGAGTAGGCGACGGCTGGGCGCGGTCTTGGTGGCGGGCGATACACTGCGCGAGGAATTCGAGTTGCACAACAGCAGCCCGGCGCCAGTGCTCTGGGCCGAGTGTCTCGACCATTCGACGCTCCAAAACTACAACGCCGGGCGGGTGGTTGGCTGCGCCGCCAACAGTAGTTACCGGTGGAATAGCTCGGTCGAATGTGGCCATCGCGGCATCTATCGTCTGGGCCCACATGATTTGAGGTTGGGTGATCCTCTCGGTCTCTTTGAACTCACCATCCACAATGACCAGACCGAAATCATTGTCATCTATCCGCGCGTGGCGCACCTGCCCGTGTTGGCGTTGCCGCGCAGCGACACCAGCGGCGTCGCCCGCCAGCGCCGCCCACTCACTGGCCCGTTGCCCTCGGCCAGCGTACGCGACTATCGCCCAACCGACAGCCTGCGTTATGTACACTGGCCGCTGACCGCCCATCGCGGCGAGTTGATGGTAAAGGAGTTGGAGATCGAACCCAGCGGTGGCGTTTGGATTGTGCTCGACCTCAACGGGGCCGCCCACACCACCATTGGGGATGTGAGCACGTTGGAATTTGGCATTGTGGTGGCGGCAAGCCTGGCCGCCGAGCTATTGGCCGGGGGCGAGCGCCGCACGGTGGGGTTGCTGACAGTCTCTGACCATCCCCCGCTCGACTACATTGGCGTGACGCCACCGGCGGCAATTGAAGCGGTGAGCCAGAATGGGCCAGAGATGGAGCCGCGCAAGCCCGTGGCGGGCGCGCCCCTTCATGAACGCGCCGTAGTGACCCTTCCCCAGCCCGGCCAGGCACAACTCTGGCGCATTCTGGCGGCCCTGGCCCCTGTGCAAGCCACAACGCTTTCTTTGGCCGAAATGCTGCGCACCAATCATCGGCTATTTGGACGCGGCGCCATCGTCGTGATCACAGCGCAGACAACGCCCCCTTCCGGCCACGACAATTGGGCAGCGCAAATGCTGCAATTGGAGTCGGCGGGATTGGCGAGCAGCGTGCTGCTGATCACCCCCCCCGACCGCGATGAACAGGCCGCCGCCCCCCTGCGCAACCTGCTGGCGCGTCATGACATCCCCGTGCAGATGCTGCGCGCGGGGATGCGCCTGCCTTCGGCGCTCTTCTTCCGCCGCACGCGCAAGGTGGTGCGCACCACGCCAACCGGCGGCGTCGTCACCTACGAAGTCGAAGAAGAGGTGGGGTAGGCCATGCTTTTGGGCGGAGCGATTGGATTGATATAGGACGCAAACATCGATGGAGCAGACGGAACGACTCGACCAGCGGTTGGCGATTGGCGGCGCCGACCAATCTCATTGGGCCATGCGGGCGCTGCGCTGGCTGGGCGCCACGTTTCGCCCAGATGGGGGCTGGCTGGTTCTGCTGGCCTGTGTGGTGCTGGCTGCGCTGCCGGCGATGGCGCTGGGCGAAAACCGGCTGGCCGAACTCCGCCGTATTCAGGTCGGGCTGGACCTGGTGGGCCCGCTTGCCGTGCTCACCGTCTGGGCCTGGCTTGGGTGGCGACGCTCGCGGCCGGCCGCGCAACGCCGCTGGTGGAAAGGGGTGCTCACGCTGCTGGCGGTGATGGCGACCGGTGTGCTCATCCTGACGCAAACGCTGGTGGCCTGGCTGCCCACAGTGGGTGATGTGTGGTGGGCGGCGTGGAACAACGGGTGGCGGCTGTTGGCCCAGCAAATGGTCGACGCCTGGGGGGTGTTGGCCACGCGTTTTGCACTCTGGTGGCAGGGGGTGCAGGCCGGCGGCGCCGCGCAAGACAACCTCATCTTTGCCGCGCTTGCCGGCGCGATTTTCTGGCTGGCCGCCGCGATGATGGCGTGGCTGGCGCGCCGTTTTCGCCGTGGGTTGCCGGCTGCCTCGCCCGTGCTCTGGCTGTTGGGTGCGCTCCTGCTCTATTCTCCCGGCGGTCGCGGCCTGATGTTGGGTGGCGTGTTGCTCGCCCTGGCGCTGCATCTGCTGCTGGATCAGGAATCGCTTATGCGGCGCTGGCAGGCGCATGGGCTCGACTTCAACCCGGCGCTCTTTGTCGACCGCGTCTTGACTACGGTGACGGTGGTAGCCGTTATTGCCGTTGTGGCCGCGATCCTGCCCAACCTATATGTCGAGCGCGTCGTATGGGGCTACTATGGCATGATGCAACCCATGGAACGGCAGCTTGAAAGCTTCCGCGACCGCCTCTTTCCCAACCTGCGCGGGGCGTCTCGCCTACAGGGCGGTGGCGCGCTCGACGGGCTGCCCAACGAGTTCTTGCTTGGCGGCAACATCAGCCTGGGCGACAACGTGGTGATGATCGTCCGCACCAGTGATTCCGCCGGCTATCAGGATTACTATGGCGGCGCGCCCTTTGAGTTACCGCCCCCACCCGGTCACTATATGCGCGGCGCAACCCTGACCCACTACGATGGCCGCGGCTGGAGCAACCCGCCGGCCACCCGTACCGACGGCGTTGCCAACGAACGGTGGGATCGGAACGAACCGGTGGGGCGCCAACTGCTGGTGCAGAGCGTTAGCATGCGCGTCAACTCGTCGGTGCTCTATGGCGCGCCCGAGCTGATCGAGCCGGGCGTCAACTATGATGTAGAGCTGCGCAACGATGGCGACCTGGTGGCGATCTGGTCGCGGGCCGGCAACTATACAGTGGTGTCGGCCATCCCCGCCGTGAGCGAGGCGCAACTGGCCGCGCTGCCCGCATGGGGCGATGGCCACCCCCTTCCCGATGGTTATGAGATGCACCTGGAGTTGCCCGACACCATCACCGACCGAACGCGCCAACTGGCCGCCGAGTTGACCGCCGATGCAGAGGGGCCCTATGCACAGGCGCAGGCCATCGAACGCTATTTGCGCCAGTATGAATATGATCTGACCGTCAGCGAACCACCACGCACAGTGACCGATGTGGCGGACCACTTTTTGTTCGAACTGCAGCGAGGCTATTGCGACTATTACACCACTGCGTTTGTGGTATTGGCCCGGCTCAATGGGCTACCGACTCGATTTGCCACTGGCTATGCCGTGGGCCACTGGGACCCAATGGACGGTTCGTGGATCGTCACCGAGGCCGAAGCCCATTCCTGGCCCGAAGTCTACTTGCCCGAATACGGTTGGATCGCCTTCGAGCCGACCGCCGGGCGCGCTGAACTGGTGCGAACCGGCCTGCCGGAGGCAACGACGGCGGCAGCGCCGGCGCCCATCCCCGCGCCCACGGCCACAGAAGAGCCCACCGCCGAGTGGAACTGGCAGATGCTCTTCTGGCTGCTGCCCGTGGCGTTGCTGGCGTGGGCCGCCTGGGTGATGCTGGAACGGTGGCGCCGTCGCCGCGAAGACCCATGGGTGGGGCTACTACGCTGGGGTCGCCGCGCCGGTCGCCCACTGGCAGCGGGTGAAACCGTGCTCGAGTATGGCGCCGGGCTGGCGAGCTTTATTGTGGAGCGGCAGACCAGCGAACAGGATACTGGCCGCGTCGCCGCGCGCGAAGTGACCGGGCTGAGTAACGCCGTCAGCAACCTGCACTATGCGCCCACATCCGGTCGGGCGGCGGCCCTGGCCCGCGCCGCCGAGCATTGGCAACGCCTGCGCGACTATCTGCCCCGTCTGCGCGTGCGGTGATGCGGACGAATCGTCTGCTTGCACACAGGTATTCTCGAATAAGCCACAATCGTGACGCCTACCAGATAGACGCCTACCAGATAGTTGTCACAATAATCTCGGTCTGAAATCCGGCGCAATTCGCCTTAACAGTTTTGCCCTTTCTGATCGCTGCGCTCGCCGGCCAACTATGGGCTGGTTACCGCCGAACGCGTCGTTGTCATGGGCAATGTCTCGGCCAACGCGGGCGAGTCAATCAAACGCGACCAAACCCATTGCCCACCGGACAACTGTGACCAATCACCGGCTGTGTTGGTTGCCACAACATGAACTTCGGCGCCCGCATAGAGAAAACCGACAATGGGGAAACCGATCCCTGGGCCGGCGCGAAGATTCGCGTTGGTCGTGACAATCGTCTTTGCAGCGGCTGTGGTGGCTGGCGCCACAGCAAAGATCGTTCTGCCGCCCCACGTTGGGAAATCTTTCGCCACGGGGATGAATTCCTGCGTGCGTGTCATCAATTCGAACGAAGAGGCTGCAAACTCAGTTGGCAGTTGAGCCCACGTCATTTGCTCGGGATGAAACATATACAACGCCAACGCGGTGGCCTGCTCGCGTGTAAACTGGGCGGCGTTGAGGACGATGCGGATCTCGATGGGTCGTTGGAAGCGCGTCTGGTCATTCGCGGGCCAAATGCCTACAGCGAAATATGCGCCAGGAACGCCACCGGGCAGCGGGGCCACATCACCCGTGTTGGACATAATGTCGGCAAAGACATTGGCCCCTCCTTGATTCGTGAAGCCTGGGGGCAGATTGATCGTTATCACGCTGCGCTTGCGGACGCCGCCCTCACCTGAATAGATCCATGTGTCGGGTTTGGCCGGTTCAGGTAAGAAGCTCTGAAAGAGAAATCCCCCCATCGGCCCTTTCCCGCTTGCTGCCGGCGGTGGATCTCTTTGGTCGAAAATCGGGCGCACGGCAGTGAATACGAGGGTAACGAACAGCATGGCCAACAGGCGACGTGAAAGGATGCGGCCCCGTTCGAGGCGCGCCGTGTTGCAGAGCGGGGCGAGGGGCATCGTAGGGTTTATCATTTTTACTCTCCTTGCACTTGCCACAATTTAGCGATCGAACCAGGCGAATACCGAAACAATCCTCCTTGCAGGCTGCCTATCACAAGCTCGCCACGCTGTGGGTGGAATGAAATCGCGCCGACAGCGCTAGACGGCAGATTTTCCGAGACAAGCTGCCAGTGTTCGCCGCCATCGCGAGTCCACCAGACTTCGCCGGTTGCGGCCGCAATGTACAGACTTTCTGCCGATGTCGGAACCGTCGCGATATGAACGAGCGACTTGCCGGCGAGCCCAGTTGCGTACGGGCGCCACGTATGTCCATCGTCGTCGCTGCGCCAGAAGCCGTCGGCGCCCGCGACGAGGTAGAGCCGCCCCTGGATCATCGGGTCCACGTCCAGGTCGAGGATTTCGTGAGTAAGCGGCAAAGGGGTTGCCTCCCATGTCAAAGCACGGTCGTGACTACGATACGACCATGTGCTATCGCCAACCGCATAGACCGTATCTGTCCCCAGGGGGGCGATCGCGATATCGATGACGCTCTTGGGCGCCTCCTTGGGCAGTTCGCAATTGTGACGGCCACCCGTCTCCCAGTTCACGCCGCCATCGGGGGAATAAAGGATGCCGCATCCATAAAACCCGGCATAGATCGCCGCGCCCAGCGGTGTCTGCGCCTGGGCCAGCGCGCTGGCGTCATTCAGAAACCGCTCGGGGATCGTAGTAGGGGCAGCCGTCGGCGCCCATGTGCGTCCGCCATCCTGCGTGACAAAAACTGACCAGCGATTGGGTAGATATACAGCGGCGTATGCGCGATCTCGTTGCGCAAGATCAGGGGTGACCTTGCGCACAACGACACCGATCAGCCCGTGTCCGCGCTGCCACTCTCCCGCTTCGTTGCCCAAATCCGAATAGATAGAGCTCCCCACCGCAATATAGACAGGGCCGTTTGCAAATGGGCTGATGGCAATCTTGTGAATGGCGGCCAGCGGAGCGCCAAGGGAGGCAATGTCCCAATGGTTACCGGCATCGCCAGATTCGAGCAAGCCAGGCAGACCAGCGGCATATAACACACTGGGGTGGTGAGCCGAAAACGCCAGAGAGAGCCTATCGCGCGTAAAGTCGGCGTCGCCAACAGACTCCCACCGCTCGCCATAGTCGTAGCTTTTCCAGGTGGAATTACCACCAACCCCAAATGAGTTGACAAAGAGCACATTCGAAAAGCCTGGGAGCGTGGTGATGGAATTGATCTGAAAGGAGTTGGGCGGGCTGGTGCGCTCGATCCAAGAAGCGCCACCGTCAAACGAAGCCCACAGGTGACCACGCTGTGTGCCAGCGTAGATCACCTGATTGGTGACAAAATCGACATTCAACACCTGAACCGCTCCTGAGGTGGGATAACTCCACAGGGGCCGCCAGTCTGCATCGCCAGCACTTCGCCCCACCACACGGGCATCCGTTGTAGCGGCCAACAGAAGACCATCTTTGCTTCGGGTAAATATCATGCTGGTGATCGATGCGCCCAGTAATGTTTGTCCACTTATATCCCGCCATGAATCTCCACCATCGTCGCTGGCGAAGACGCCATGTTGGTCTTTCGAACCTACGTAGAGTCGCTCAGGGTTTTCGGGGTCGGGGGTGACACGGCCCAAGGCGTACGAAGCCAGACCAGCATTGATAAGCAGCCAGGTTTTTCCCAAGTCATCGCTACGCAACACGCCTTTACCCTCAACGCTCAAATAGATCCGTGTTCGGCCAGGGGCGTCGACGACGGTCAGGCCATTGACCGGTTGCGTCGTAAGGTTACGGCTCAACAACTGCCATTCGTCGCTGTTGGTGACTCCACGCAGTAGGCTGGCGCCTTCGGCAAGCCCAGAGCCGCGTGCGGTCACCACATAGGTTGCGTCCCCCGTGAGCGCCATATCCTCCACAGGCCCCGCATAGAGCGGAGGCATGGCGCGCCACACGCCGCGCAAGCTCTGGCCGACCACGAATACACCCAGCATGAATAGCCCCGCCACCAGCGCACTCGCCATGGACGCGGCCAGTGTCCCGCGATGGGCGCGCAGCCAGAGAAGAAATGTTGCCGCCGTGACGCCAGCGCGGTCTCGCCAGGTGAGTTCATGGCGTACGGGCCAAAGTAGCCGCGCCGCTGCTTCACGCCGCTGTGCGGCAGGCGCAATGGAGGATGCAACCGATCCCTTCCGCGGCGCCTGATCGCCGGATGGTTGGGGCTCAATCGAGGCGGGTGAACGGAAGATGTGAACCAGCAGTTGGGCCAACTGGTGTTGGACTGCTGGCGACAACAAGTGGCTACGTTGCGCTTTGATCACCGCATGGCAGGCTACGAGACGGGTCTGCTCATCTTTGTGAAAACAATACCTTTCAATGATCTCCCATCCACGTCTTGGGTTGAGCGCCGTCAAACGGCTGAGCCAATATCCACAACTTTCACTGCCGTGGCTGAGGGCTGTGCGGGTTAAAAAATCGCTGCCCGTCTCGTCAAGCCCCTCAAACAGGGAGCGATTGGCCCAAATATATTGATAACGCTCGCGATCAAGCAGGAGTTCGGCGCCGTTTCGCTGGCGCGCATTTTCCCAATCCGATAGCCCGGCGTTCAGATAATGCTCTGCTGTCCGCCACGCCTGGACCTGATGATTTTGGGCAATATAACTGTTGATCTCTTCCAATAGGTAGTCATGAGTCAATGTATAAACAGAAGAGGCATCGGCATTGGAAAACTCACGAATGACGAGCGCATTGTTGACCAAATGATCCATAATCAGCGCAAACTGGTCGGGCGGAAGATTTCCACTCAAGTCAGCGGCCGGTCGACTCACGCGAATATCGCCGGCGCCGGCAAGCCGGATCAACAGCTGCCAACAGGCTTGTCCATTCGGCCCCAGACCTTCCACAATACGCAACAAATGCTGGCGAATAATGGTGTGCGCGCCGCCGAGTTGCTGGTAGTCGGCAAGCGTCAACTGGTTGGAGTCTTGATTGCGCGCCGTGAGCATATGGCGATAGAGCGCGTCCCCCACAATCTGAAGCTGTGGAGGATGGACATAATCGCGGTCATAGCGGAGGTCATTGACGATCTCTTCGATGACGCCTGGCTCGCAGGTTACGCCAAATAGCTCCAAAGGCGCACGGAGGGCTACACCGGCAGCCTCACTGGTCAATGGCTCCAGCCGATAGAGAAAGCTAAAGATAGGGATGCCGGCGAACGAGGGCCCCACATCCTGAAAGGCGTAGAGCCAATCCGAACGCACTGCGAGAATGACCGAAGTGGGCCTCCGCAAGTTGCCATGGATCAAGGTCGCCACGCTGCGCCAGAATTCCAGATGTTCCTGCTTGTTGGGCGCCAGACCAAAACAGCGTTCCACCTGGTCGACGATCAGCACAAAGGGTTGCCCAAGCGGCAGAACGTATCGTTCGACCTCATGAAGAATATGTTCAGTGGGCGCCGGCTCGTTGATCGAGGGCAGCGCGTTGCGGATCCCCCGGATGGTGTCGGCCTCCGGGCTATCGAGGATGCTTGCGTAGGCCACAAAGCGCCCGTGTTCGCGCAGACGGGGCACAAGCCCTGCCCGCAAAAGCGAAGTCTTGCCGGCGCCAGAGAGACCATTGATCACCAAAAGGGGGGCGTTTTCGACCACGATCCGATGCAGCAGCTCGTCGATCTGTGGCTGACGGCCAAAGAAAAGCGCTGAATGGTCAGTGCGAAAGGGCACCGGACCCAAGAATGGGGAGCCAGGCCCTGTCACAGGGGGGGAGGCTTGCTCGTCGGCTGGCGGCTCGCACAGTTCGTTGAAGCTCCGATGCAGCGTGTCGAGCGCCAGCTTGTTGAGGGCGCCCAGAATGCGCGCCCGGTCTGCGCGCAGGTTATCCGAAGAGCCATAGGCGCGTTCGTCATTCAGGTTTTGAACAAGGCGCGCTTCAAGCGTATGCAGTTCTAGTCGCTGAGGATGGTCAACGCCAAGCTGATTGCGGAGGCTTGTAAGTCCATATCGCCATCGATCGGATTCATTGCTCATGGGTCGATGCAGTCAATTCAGAACAGGTGCGCAATAGAAAGTAGATCGCTCGATTACGCAGCGCCCTATCATTATCGCTGGGACCAAACAGTCGCATCTCGGCGTCAAGTCGCTCTACTTCCTGTCGCTTGAGATCGACCTCGTTTCGCTTTGTGGCCCAGGCTGAGCGTGTACGCAACAGATCAGATAACTCAGCGGCGCCAGCGCCCGGTTCGAGGATGATCCGATCACGAATTCGCGCCAATACCGCATCCGTCTCGCCGACCGTATCCGGCGTCTGCTCATTACGAACCGGCAGACCGGCTGCAATCGCAAAATTGAGATCCAGATCCTGAACCTTGAGGATCGGGGTCTGCGCTCGATTGCGCTCTGTGACTGCTTCGTTGACATAATGAAACAGATCAAGAATATGCACCATGCCATTTCCGCGCAATGCCGCCTTGCCCCGCAACCCCTGACATAGGTGATCGGTGAAGAGGCTCAACCTGCCATCGGGCCGCACATAGGAGAACTCACTCCCCTGCGAGGATGCTATCACCACCCGCCCGCTGCCATGACTCAACGCAGCATAATCCTCATCGGTCAATCCAAATCGCAGGGGCGAAGCGATTGCAGCCTTGAGCGTTACGACGGCGCCAGCGTGGCATGTGTCCAAAAAGACAACCACCCGGCGACTCCGGATCGTGGCCAGCAGATCGCTCAGTTCTTCGTTCGACAGGGCCGTACGTTCCAGGTTATATAGGTCGGCCTCGTAGGGGCAGAAAAAACTATGCCAGCGGCCTTGCGGATCGAGCGCGCGCACCCCATGTCCACTGAAATAGACCAACAGAGTAGATTGGTCAGCGCCCGATTGCGCCAGCCGCGCAAAATGAGAACGCAGTTCATCACAAGTCGCCTGTTGGTCGACCGCTATTATCGTGTTTTTCGCCTCGTAGCCACAATGACGCGTTAATACGTCAGCGAGTGTGGCAACGTCATTTTCCACCGCCGGCAAGGGGGGAATGTCGGCATGGCGATAATGCCCCACCCCAATCAACAGTGCGTAAAACGTAGTCCGCAACCTGTCCATGACAACCTCGGTTGGAAATGGGATAATGGCGAAGTCAATATCGGGTACGGATGAATGCTCAAATCTGATTATATGCAATTTCCCAGACCCTGACAAACAGTATAATCACCGAGCGCCGGCGTGTTTACACACCCTCTACCCACTGTTAACACGCCGTTGATTGCCGGTTAACACCGCATCTCTATCCTAGTCCTGTTATGAAGCTTCGACAAAGTGCACCTGGCGGGCGGGAGGGGGAAACATCATGCGGTTGACCTTTCTTGGCACATCAGCATCCGAAGGATACCCAAACGCGTTTTGTGCATGCGCCAATTGTGAACGGGCGCGCACCCAAGGGGGGCCAAGCTTGCGCAAGCGCTCCGCCGCGCTGGTCAATTGCGACTTGCTCATCGACCTCGGGCCGGATCTGATGGCCGCAGCGCAGATGCACAACATTTCGCTGGCGAAGATCAGCTATTGTCTGCAAACCCACGAACACGAAGACCACCTTGACGCCTCACATCTGCTGTCACGGAGTGTCTATTGTGGTGTGCAGGGTGCGCCCCACCTGCACATTGCAGCATCACAAGGCGCCTTAAACCGCATTGCCGACCGGCTGGGCAAGCGTGTGCGCGCCGCCGGTCTGTTCGATGCGGAGGTAAGCGAGCAACTCAACATCACGCCCTATGTAGTTGCGCCTTTTGAGCGTTTTGACCTTGGCCCATACAGCATTACCGGCGTAGCCGCCCAACACGCGTCCGAACTGACCGCCCTGCTCTATGTCATCGAAGGGGGTGGCCGAACACTTTTCTATGCCACCGACACCGGCGAGCTGCCTGAGCCAACCTGGGCGGCGCTGCGCGAGCATCGCTTTCGCTTCAACGTGGTGGTGATGGACCACACCTTCGGCCTGGCTGGTCGCTCCACCGGGCACATGAACAGCGCCCAGTTTGTCGAGCAGATGGCCCGGCTGCGCAGCGAAAACCTGCTGACCGACGACGCCCGCATCTACGCCACTCACATCGCCCACCACAGCAATCCGCCTCACCCTGAGCTTGCTGAGCTGGCGGCGCGCGCCGGCTACGGCGTGGCCTATGATGGCATGAGCATCCATGTCTGAGCAATTGTCGGCGACCCCTGAGGAAGCCCAGACGCGCCCGCCTGCGCGCCTTCATGAGAAGCTGACGCCATCGGCACAAGGCGCAGGTCGGTGGGCGCGCTGGCGGCGCGAGGCTCGGCGCACCAGCGGCTGGGCCGGCCTGCTTTACATTGTGCCAGCGCTAAGCATCTTGTTGCTCTTTGAGGCATGGCCAATCTTCTACAACATCTGGATCAGCATGTGGCGGTGGGATATTGGGCCGATTCGCTTTGTGGGGCTTGACAACTATGTGCGTCTCTTTGGCGAGGGCTTTGTCACGCGCGACTACAATGAGAAACTGGTGGTGGGTGAGGTTCTTCACACGCTGCTCATTACCATCTACTTTGTGCTAGGCCGCGTACCGATCACCATCCTGTCGGCATTTGGGTTGGCCTATCTGCTCTTTCAGGGCGCCGCACGAGGGCGCGCGGCCCTTCGCACTGCCTTCTTTCTGCCCTACATCACCAGCAGCATTGCGGTCTCGACAGTCTTTCTGTGGATCTTTCACGAACGGGTCGGGATCGCCAATGCGGTCATGCTAGAGCTGGGGCTCCCGCCGCAACGCTGGCTGCAGGACCCTATTCCCCTGGCCAAGCGAGTGGGCGAGTGGTTGGGTTTTGGCGCGCTCGAACAGTTGCCCAATTTGGCCGCCGGCCCCAGCATGGCGCTCTTTGTGGTGATCCTCTACAGTATCTGGATCGCGCTGGGCTATAACATTGTCATCTATCTGGCTGGTCTGACGAGTATCCCCAACGAACTGCTCGAAGCGGCGCGCATCGACGGGGCTACCCAATGGCGAATCTTGCGCTCAATCATCTGGCCGTTGGTTACGCCCACAACCTTCTTCTTGTTGATCGCCAATACCATCTCGTCATTTCAGGCATTCGAGCCGGTCTATGCGCTCACACGCAACGTAGGCATGGGGCGGGGCGAAGCCGGTGGCCCGCTCAACACGACGCTGACCATCACCGTCTATATCTTTCGTAACTTTTACGAAAAGTCGAACAGTGTTGGCTACGCCGCCGCGGTGGCCCTCTTTCTCTTTCTGCTGATTCTGGGGCT
>JAHDWG010000673.1 GCA_023384495.1 Caldilineaceae bacterium | reverse complement strand
GGCTACGCTGCCTGCGCCTCCAGGTTGGCCATCCGGACGAGGTTGAAGGCGATGGCGGTGAAGGTGGCCCAGAGCTGGTTCTTGGCTTTGCCGATGTAGCGCAGCTTGCGTCCTCCGCCAGTCGTCTTCATCCAGCCAAAGCACTCTTCGATGCGCTTACGCACGCGCTGGCTGATCGCATAGCCGGGATGCCTGGTCGTGCGTCTGTCGATGGCGCTCCGCCGGTTCGAAGTGTTCTGGGCGACGTGCGGGGTGACGCCACGCTCGCGCAGTGCTGCGACGAAGGCCTTCGTGTCGTATCCCTTGTCGCCGGCCAGCGTCGTCCGTTTCCGCGGCGGCTTTCGCCGATCGAGCATCTCAATGGCTGCATCCCGTTCGGCCGTGCCTGTGGCCTGGTTCACCAGCAGGTCGAGGATGATGCCGTTGCGGTTCTCCATAAAGATGTGCCCGGCATAGGCCAGGCGGGTCTCCTGTCCCCGCCCTTTGCGTGCCAGCTTCGCCTCCGGGTCGGTGGTCGAGGCGTGGGTCTCGTTCGTGCGGCGCTGTCCGTGGAAGTCGACCGACTGGTTACGGCCACCATCGCCCGGCGGCGGGCCCTCCTCATTGCGTGGACGCACGCTCTTCTGCGACGCCCAGGCCTGGAGCAGCGTCCCATCGACAGTGAAGTGATCCTCGCTGATCAGCTTGCGCTGACGGGCTTCGCGGACGACCTCACCGAGGAGGCACTGGGCGAGGTCGTGCTTGAGCAGGCGTTGGCGGTTCTTGGAGAAGGTGGAGTGGTCGAAGGCGTCATCGCTGATATTGAGACCGAGGAACCACTTGAAGAGCAGGTCGTACTGGAGGCGTTCGCAGAACTGGCGCTCGGAGCGGATGGAATAGAAGGCCATGAGTAGGGTGGCCTTGATCAGGTGCTCCGGCGGAGTCGAGTGCCGGCCTGTAGGCGCGTACATCGCCGTCAACTTGGGTGACAGCGCCACGAGCACGTTGTCGATCAGCTTGCGCACCCGGCGGATGGGGTGATCTGGAGGAATAAAGTCCTCGGTCGTCACTCCGAGAAGCATCTTGGCCTGACGCTCAGCCGATCCGCGCATGTGATCACCCCCTCGCCCAGAGGATAAGTGATCACATGCCTACGCAATATCGATTTTCAACACCCTGCCCTGAAAATTACCCCTGCCGCGGACTCCACTGTTGCGGCTACGAGGCAGCAGGCAAGACGGTCACCTGGTAGCCGAGGTGTTCGAGGCGGCGGGTGAGACGACGGGCAGTCTGCTCGCGGATCGTTCTAGTCGACACCGTCTTTGAGGAGCCGGTAGATGGCGAGGAGGATGCTGTGTGCCACCGCCAGCGCAGCCTTGTTCCGGCCGACACGGACGATGAGGCGGCGGAAGCGTTCTCCCAGGAAGGTCGGGCTGCGTGAGCCGGCCTGAGCCGCCTGGACCAATGCCGTGCGTAACCAAAGGTTGGCCTTGCGCGTTCGGCCGGAGCGGTTCTTGCCCGCGCTCTCGTTCATCCCCGGACAGACGCCCGCCCACGAGGCCAGGTGCCCCGAGGTGGGGAAGCTGTCAACAACGCTCGGAAACTGATCCCCTCACCCGCAAACATGGTTTTCCAGTGGGTTTGCGTCGGTTGGCCGGCGGACCCGCCGCGTAGCCGGTTCCCCCCCGGCCCCCACGACCCTGCAATAACTGCTGCCGGGAGAGCAATGCGTCAGGTGGTAGCGGCTCCCTTGCGTCGGCGGGTGCGGTAGGACTCGCCGCGGGTGGTGAGGATATGGCCGTGGTGGCCAAGGCGATCAAGCAGGGCGGTGGTCAGCTTCTCGTCACCGAAGACCTGGACCCACTCGCCGAAGGAGAGGTTGGTGGTGACCAGCGTGGAGCGCTGCTCGTAGCGGTCGGCGAGGAGGTTGAAGAGCAGTTCGCCACCAGCACGGTCGAAGGGGACGAAGCCCAGTTCATCGACCACAAGGAGGGATACACGCTGGTAGCGCTGGTGGAGGCGCGTGAGTGTACGCTCGTCACGGGCCTCCACCAGGCTGCGCACGAGGTCGGCAGCACGGACGAAAGCAACCCGGTAACGGCGCCGAGCAGCTTCCACGGCGAGGGCGATGGCGAGATGCGTCTTGCCCGTGCCGATGGGGCCGGCGATGACGACGTCCTCACCCCGGTCGAGGTAGGCGCAGCTGGCGAGTTCGGCGACCTGGGCTGGCTGGATGCCTTGCAGCGCGCTCCAGTCGAGCTGGTCGATTGTCTTCACCTCGGGCAGGCGGGCTTCGCGCAGGCAGCGGCCGGCGGCACTCTGTCGCCGGGCCTCGACTTCCACATCGAGGAGGTGGGTGAGGAAGTCCTGGTAGCCCCAGCCGCCGTCGGTTGCCTGGCGGACGAGCGCCGGGTACTCGCGCCGGAGGCCCGGCATGCGCAGTTCACGGCAATACTGCTCGATGA
>JAHDWG010000672.1 GCA_023384495.1 Caldilineaceae bacterium | reverse complement strand
GTCACCGGCGGCGCCGACGGCATGCGCGACAAGAAGTGGTTTGCCGATCACCTGCCCGCCGACGGCTCGGTGCAACTGAGCGACGTGACCTCGGCGTGGGCCACCATCGGCGTCTGGGGGCCGCGCGCCCGTGATCTCGTGCAGGCGGCCACCGCGGACGATATGTCGCACGCCGCATTTCCCTTTGCGACCTGCCGGTGGGTTCACTTCGGCCCGATCCCGGCGCTGGCCTCGCGCATCTCGTACGTGGGCGAGCTAGGCTGGGAGATCTACGTCCCGTTCGAGCAGGGCGCCCGCCTGTGGGAGATCCTGTGGGCGGCGGGTCAGCCGTTGGGTGTTGTCCCCGTCGGCATCGGCGTCTACGGCACGACGGCGCGGCTAGAGAAGTGCTATCGCGCCTACGGCAACGAACTGGAACAGGAGTATAATCTGGTCGAGACAGGCCTGGCGCGGCGCTCGGTCAAGCCGCAGGATTTTATCGGCAAGGAGGCCTATCTCCAGCAGCGCGCTGGCGAACCGGCGGCGGTCCTCTGCACGCTCACGGTCGATGACCATACTTCCGGTTCGGGCATTCAACGCTACATGATGGGGCGCGAGCCGATCCTGACCTCCGGCGGCGAACCCATTGTCGATAGCCACGGCCGCCGTTCGTATGTCACCAGCGCGGGGTCGGGACCGTCGGTGGGCAAGCACATTCTCATGGGCTTTCTGCCGCCCGCCTACGCCAAAGTGGGCACAAAGCTGCTGGTAGAGTATTTCGCCGAACAGTATCCGGTGACAGTGGTCGTGGTGGGCGCCACGCCCCTCTTCGACCCGGAAAATCTGCGCATGAAAGGGTAGACGCAAGAGCGATGAACATTCTGGTCTGTATCAAACGAGTGCCCGCCACCGGCGGCAAGGTGACCCTGACGCCGGATGCGCAGGAGCTGGACACGCGCTACCTGGGCTTCACCATCAGCCCGCACGAAGAATGTGCGCTCGAAGAGGCGCTGCGGCTGGTGGAGGCGCACGGCGGCAGCACCACGGCGTTGACGCTCGGCCCCGCCGATGCCACCGAACAGCTGCGCGACGCCCTGGCCATGGGCATCGACCGCGGCATCCTGCTGGAGACGGACGGTCGCGAGTGGGACCCGGCGGCCACGGCCACGGCCATCGTCGATGCCGTGCGCACACAGGCCGCCGCGGGTATGACCTTCGACCTCCTGCTCTTTGGCAACGAGGCAGCCGACACAAGTGGCTATCAAGTGGGCATTCGGGTGGCGCACGCTCTTGGCCTGCCCTGTGTCAGCGGTGTCAAGGCGCTGGAGATCGCCGATGGTGCGGCCATTGCGCGGCGCGAGGCCAGCGGCGGCTGGGAAGTTTTCTCCGCGCCACTGCCGGCAGTGGTCACGGTCAAAGAGGGGATCAATTTGCCCCGCTACCCTTCGATGCAGGGGCGGCTACGGGCGCGCAAGAAGGAGATCACCCAGATCCAACCGCAGTGGCCCGGCAATGCGCTGGAGAAAATACGTTTCAAGCTGCCGGAGAAGAAGCGCAGCCAGGCGGAGATATTGGGCAAAGGCCCGGAGAGCGCCGCCAAAATGGTCGAACTGTTCAAAAAACTGGGGGTGCTAGGGTCATGATACTCGGCCTGGTTGAACATGATCGAGGCAAAGTGAGTGGCGGGTCATGGGAAATGCTCACCTTTGGCCGCCACCTGGCGGAACAGCAGGGCTGCCCGCTCCACGCGGTCATCATCGGCAACGGGGCGCGCCCGCTGGCCGAATCGTTGCAAGCCTACGGTGTCACCGCCGCCTATCTGGTGGAGCACGAACGGTTGGACGACTATGCGCCGGAAGCGTGGGCGCAGAGCGTGGTGGAAGTGATCGCCACCACCAATCCCCAGGCGGTCATGGCGCCGGGGAGCGACCGCGGCCATGAGGTGATGGCGCACGTTGCGGCGCGCACGGGTTTGCCCCTGGCGGCCAACTGCACCGACGTGGCGCTCGGCGACCCCTGCCGCGTGACGCGCCTGCGCTGGGGCGGTAGCCTGTTGGAGGAGGCCCAGTTTCAGGGCTCGCCCGCTCTGGTTACCATCGCCGAGCATGTGGTGGAAGCCCGGCAGGCGCCGGCAGACGAACTGACCATCCACGAGATCGCGCCCACCCTGGCCGACGCTGACTTACGGGTGCGGCTCGTCGAACGGGTGGAGGCGGCGGGAGGTCGGGTCTCGCCGGCTGAGGCGCGCGTCGTGGTGGGCGGTGGCCGGGGCGTGGGTAGCGCCGAGGGCTTTCAGGCGCTGGAAGAACTGGCCGAACTCCTGGGCGGGGCAGTCGGCTGTTCGCGCGCCGTCACCAGCCTGGGCTGGCGGCCCCACGCCGACCAGATCGGCCAGACCGGGATGCGGATTGCGCCCGACCTCTACATCGCCTGTGGCGTGAGCGGCGCCATCCAGCACATGGTGGG
>JAHDWG010000089.1:19195-20783 GCA_023384495.1 Caldilineaceae bacterium | reverse complement strand
AACAGCCGCGCCATCGGCGAGGCGTTCCACATTACGTCAGACGAGTGGCTGACCTGGAACCAGATCTACACCCTGGTGGCCAATGCCGCCGGCGTCGCCGAACCCAAGCTTGTGCATGTGCCGTCCGACCTGATCAACGCGTATGACGAGGTGTGGGGGGCCAGTTTGTTGGGCGACAAGACCAACAGCATGGTCTTCGACAACACCAAGATCAAGCGCATCGCGCCCGATTTTGCCTGCACCATCCCCTTTGCCAAGGGCGCGCGCGAAGTCGTCGAGTGGTATGACGCTGACCCGGCCCGCCAGGTCATCGACGAAAAACACGACGCGCTGCAAGAGCGCATTCTGGCCGCCTATCAGCAGGCCTGGCCGGAAAACACAACGGGGTGGTGACAATCTGATGAGATGCGTCAAGAGCAAGGGGCGGGAAGGTGACAGTCACTTTGGAAGTGACTGTCACCTCATTGACTGTCACCTCATATGATGCGCCCTGCTGGAAAGCCGCAGGATGATTCGGCGAAACCGCGGTCAATATCCATAGGAGAAAAGCAATGAAAGCCGTACGCGTTCACGAATTTGGCGACCCCAGCGTCCTCCGCTATGAGGACGCCCCCACACCCGAACCCGGCGCCGGCGAGATTCTGGTGAAGGTGGCCGCCGCCGGCCTCAACTTTATCGACACCTATCACCGCCAGGGCTGGTATCCGTTGGAACGGCCCTTTGTGCTCGGCCAGGATGGGGCCGGCGTGGTGGAGAAGGTGGGCGAAGGGGTGACAGAGTTCAGCGTTGGCGACCAGGTGGCGTGGGCCCAACACCAGGGTTCCTACGCCGACTATGCGTCTGTCAGCGCGGCCAAAGCGGTGCCTGTGCCCGCCGGCCTCGACATGCAGCAGGCGGCGGCTGTGCTGCTCCAGGGCATGACAGCCCACTATCTGGCCGTCAGCACCTTCCCGCTTCAGCCGGGCGACCGCTGTCTGGTCCACGCGGCGGCAGGCGGCACGGGCGCGCTCCTGGTGCAGATCGCCAAGCTGCGCGGGGCCTATGTCATCGGCACGGTGGGCACGGCAGAGAAGGCGCAGCTTGCCAAAGAGGCCGGCGCCGACGAGACGATCATCTACACCGAAACCGACTTCGAGGCAGAAACCAAACGGCTCACCAGCGGCAGGGGCGTGGATGTGGTCTATGATTCGGTGGGCAAGGATACCTTTGCGAAGAGCCTCAACTGCCTGCGCCCGCGCGGCTACATGGTGCTTTTTGGCCAGGCCAGCGGCCGCGTCGAACCCATCGACCCACAGATTCTCAACCTCAAGGGGTCGCTCTATCTCACCCGCCCCACCATGGGGGCATACGTCGCCACCCGCGAAGAGTTGCTCCAACGCGCCAGCGATCTCTTCAGTTGGATGCAGGCCGGCAAATTGACCGTGCGCATCGACCGCGCCTTCCCCCTGGCCCAGGCCGCCGACGCCCACCGCTATCTCGAAGGCCGGCAGACCAAAGGCAAGGTGCTGCTCATCCCGTAAGTTGCGCGGGCGAATCAAAGTGACACACGGACAGCAACAACGTGCGACGCACTGGCCAGCGCCACTCC
>JAHDWG010000089.1:1703-19185 GCA_023384495.1 Caldilineaceae bacterium | reverse complement strand
AATCTCTTTAGTCTTCCGTCCAAGCTGACGCTCCCTCCTCCCGGTTGGCCCCGTACATTATTATCCTGTTGGCTCCCGCCTGCGCCCCCCCACGCCGCGATCTACCGGATGAATAAGGATTTGCACGCTGACCATGACCCGAACGATCCTACTTGGCTTTGAACCGGACGAACTGACCGCCAATCAGCGGGCGCAGATCGAAGCGTTGGCCCCCAACCACAACCTGCTCGTGACCACCGACCGGCGCCGCATCGAGCAGACGCTGGATGAGATCGAGATCGCAGTGCGCCGCTTTCCCACCGAGCTCTTCACCCACGCCCCCAATCTCCGCTGGTTTCAGCAGTGGGGCGCGGGCGCCGACTGGCTACTCAAGCACCCCGAAGTCGCCACATCCGATCTGGTCGTCACCAGCGGCTCGGGCATCCATGCCACCCCCATCTCCGAGCACATCCTGGCGCTGATCCTTGCGCTGGGACGCGGGTTGCATACGGCCATCCGGCATCAAGCGCAACACAAGTGGCAATCCCCCACCGACTGGGGGACGCTCTTTGAGTTGCCCGGCAAGACCATGCTGCTCGTCGGCGTGGGGGCCATCGGCGAGCGGACGGCGGCGATCGCCAGCGCGCTGGGCATGCGCGTCCTCGGCGTGCGCCGCGACGCAACGGTTGGCGCGGCGGGCGTGGCGGCCATGCACCCGCCCGAGGCGCTGCTCGACCTGCTGCCCGAGGCCGATTTCGTCGTCCTCACCGCGCCGTTGACGCCCGAAACCCGCCACCTCATCGGCGAGCGTGAGTTGCGCGCGATGAAGCCGTCGGCCTACCTTGTCAACATCGGCCGTGGCGGCACGGTGGATGAGCCGGCGCTGACCGCCGCGCTGCGCCAAGGGCGGGTCGCCGGCGCGGGGCTGGACGTTGTGGCCCAAGAGCCGCTCCCCCCCGATTCGCCCCTGTGGGAGATGCCCAACGTCATCATCACCGCACACTACGCCGGCGCTACCCCCCACTATGACGAACGCGCCATGCCCATTTTTCTGGAGAACTTGCGCCGCTACCTGGCCGGCGAGCCGCTGCAAAATGTGGTGGACAAGATGTTGGGATATTAGATTTGAACAAAGAGAAGCAGTCGTGCGACTGATAGACAGAGCATTGATCCTGAAAACATGCTCAATTCCCCGTAATCTCTATGGGCGGCCATCCAGTCTCATGCCAGGGATCAGTCGTTTCTATGGTATAATCATTCGCATATTTACCGAAACTGGGGCCCGGCATCATCTGCCTCACCTTCATGTGGCCTATCAGGGGCACAATGCTGTATTCAGCATTTCGCCAATTGACATGGTCGAGGGAACGTTGCCTCGACGTCAGCAGCACTTGGTGGAAGCATGGATTGAACTCTATCAAATCGATTTGATGGACAATTGGATGGCTGCAAATTCAGGGGCGCCAGTTCGACGGATTCCGCCTCTGGCGCGTTCTTAAAGTCGATGGAGAAAGTGATGAAAACACGATTTAGCGCAAGGGTAATAGGCTTCGAAATTGTTGGACCTTATAGGATCCGTGTGACATTTGACGATCAGACCATGCAGACAATCGATTTTGAACCTGTGCTGTATGGGCATTACGGTGAGCCCTTGCGCGACCCCGAGTTCTTTGCCCAGGTGAGGATCGATCCTGATTTTCATACACTGGTTTGGCCAAACGATGCCGATTTTGATGCGATGACGCTCTATCACTGGAACGATGGCGCCGGTGATGAATTGGCGCAGCGCGTCCGCAAGGGGAAGCCGCAGCCGAAGGAGATACTCTCCCCGTAAATCCAACTCTCTTTCCAGCAGATAGCCGATTGGTTTCAAGAACAGAGCGAGGAGATCAGTTTGCACCCATGACCGCACACGGAGAGGGCGCAACGCCCCATGTACGCAAGCGATATGCCCTTGTCGGCGCGGGCGGCCGCGCCGGCATGTTTGTCGACGCCATTGCCGGCCGCTTCCGCGAGCACGCCGAACTCGTCGGGCTGTGCGACCTGAGCCAGACGCGCATGGATTGGTACAACCGGCGGCTGGGCGAGCAGCACAACCTGCCGCCTGTCCCCACCTTTCACGCCGAGGCGTTCGACGAGATGGTGGCCGCGACCCGGCCCGATGTGGTCATCGTCACCACCATGGATTCGACCCACCACCTCTACATCAACCGGGCCATGGAGTTGGGTTGCGACGCCATCACCGAAAAGCCCATGACCATCGACGCGGCCAAGGCCCGTTCGATCTTCGACACCATCGAGCGCACGGGGCGCAAGCTACGCGTCAGCTTCAATTACCGCTATTCGCCTATCGCCACCACCGTGCGCCAACAGATCATGGAGGGCAAGATCGGGCGCCCGCTCCATGTCAACTTTCAGTGGGTGCTCGACACCTTTCATGGGGCCGACTACTTCCGCCGCTGGCATCGCGAGAAGGACAAGTCTGGTGGGCTGCTCGTCCACAAGGCTACCCACCACTTCGACCTGATCAACTGGTGGATCCAGTCCTATCCGCAACAGGTCTTTGCCTTTGGCGGCCTGCTCTTCTATGGCCGCAACAATGCCGAAGCGCGCGGCGAACGCTACGACTACGCACGCTACACCGGCCAATCCGCAGCCACCAAAGACCCGTTCGCCCTGCGGCTGGACACCCACCCCACGCTGCGCGAACTCTATCTGGCCGCCGAAGAGGAGACGGGCTACCTGCGCGACCGCAATGTCTTTGGCGACAACATCTCCGCCGAAGACACCATGAGCGTCACCGCCCGCTATCGCAACCAGGCGATCCTCACCTATTCGCTCATCGCCTATAGCCCGTGGGAGGGCTACCGCGTCGCCATCACCGGCGACAAGGGGCGGCTCGAGGTAGACCTGGTGGAGCAGGTGGGGCGCACCTTTGTGGCCGGCCAGGAGGAGACGCCCATCTTTGCGCCCAGCGACCCC
The DNA here is from genome assembly GCA_023384495.1 of Caldilineaceae bacterium. Classification (GTDB taxonomy): domain Bacteria; phylum Chloroflexota; class Anaerolineae; order Caldilineales; family Caldilineaceae; genus CFX5. The sequence goes on along the minus strand of JAHDWG010000089.1, from coordinate 16,224 downwards.
GAAGTGCAGGCCCAGTTTGGGGGCGAACACATCCGCATCTTCCCCATGTTCGGGCGGCCCTACGAAGTTCCCATCCCCGAGGCTGAAGGGGGGCATGGCGGCGCCGACCCGGTGATGCTCGAGCAGATCTTCTCGCCCGACCCGCCGCATGACCCGTACAATCGCGCGGCGTCGCACATCGACGGCGCCGCGTCGATTCTGCTGGGGATTGCCGCTAACGAGTCGATTGCCAGCGGGCGCGCCATCCATGTCGATGAGTTGCTGCCGCTGCCCGGTTAGCTTTGTCTGGAACATGACCTACGCAACGCCTGATGGCTATCAGGAAAGACATCTTGGTCAACGAACAAACCTTCAGTCAGGGCTTGCGTATGTACTTTGGAAATTGAGGAGGCAACCATGGCCGAAGCCGTACTGGCGCCGCCGGTCGATCCCGAAACCAGTGACGGGGCGCCCCCCCGCCCGGATGTCAGCCACATCATCACGGAGGACGACGAGCCTGTGGACAATTTGCCTTCAGAGAAGCAACAGCGCCTGCTTGTCGAACCGCTCTATGTTTCCAAGGCCGTGCCGCGTCCATTTTTGGCTGCGGCCAATGTGGGCATCTTCTACGCGCTGACGCAGCCGCCCATTGTGCCCGACATGTTCCTCAGCCTGGGCGTCGAGGTGGCCGACGATTGGTGGGCGCAGGAACACCGGTCTTATTTCTTGTGGGAGTTTGGCAAGCCGCCCGACGTGGTGGTCGAGATTGTCTCGAACCGGCGCGGCGGCGAAACCGGACGCAAGGTTGAACGCTATGCCCAACTGGGCGTGCTCTATTATGTGATCTTCGACCCACAGCAGTTGCTCCAATCAGAGCCGCTGCGGGTCTACGAGCTCCACGTGGGCGAATATCAGTTGCGACCCGATGACGCGTTGCCACGTGTCGAGCTGGCGTTGACGCTCTGGGAGGGCGCCTACGAAGACAAGCGAGACCGCTGGTTGCGCTGGTGCGACGTCAGCGGGAATATCCTGCCGACGGGCGTCGAGCTTGCCGAACAGCAGCGCCAGCGCGCCGAACAAGAGCGCCAACGGGCCGAGCAAGAGCGCCAACGCGCTGAACGGCTCGCCCTGCGCCTGCGCGAACTGGGGATTGACCCCGATGAGGACAGGGCAGACGCATAGGTGAGGCAGACAAAGAAGACAGCAGAAACGTAGTCACACTGAGGAGAAAATCTGAATGAGCATTCTGGACAAATTCCGGCTGGACAACCGTGTCGCCCTGGTCACTGGCGGCAACCGTGGCCTGGGCAAGCAGATGGCGACCGCGCTGGCCGAGGCCGGCGCTCAGGTGGCCCTGACCAGCCGCAGCGCCGCCGACGCGCAGGCCGTCGCGGCGCAGATCAGCGAGGCCACCGGACGCGCGTGCCGCGGTTATGCCTGCGAGGTCACCGACCCTGCCCAGGTGGATGGGCTGGCCCAACAGGTGCTGAGCGACTTCGGCCAGGTGGACATTCTCGTCAACAACGCGGGGATCAACATCCGCCGTCCCATCGAGGAGCTAACCCTGGAGGAGTTTAAGCTGGTGCAAGAGACCAATGTCACCGGGCCGTGGGTGCTCTGCCGGGCGCTGGCGCCCCACTTCAAGGCGCGCAAATATGGCCGCGTCATCAACATCGGCTCGACGCTCTCCATCATCAGCATCGCCGACCGCACCCCTTACGCCAGCAGCAAGGGCGCCATCTTGCAGATGACGCGCACCCTGGCGCTGGAATGGGCGCCCTATGGCGTCACGGTCAACTGTGTCATGCCCGGCCCCTTTGGCACCGAGATGAACCAGTCGCTCATGGAGAACCCCGAGGCCTATCAGTCGTTCATTGCCAAAATCCCGTTGGGGCGCTGGGGAGACATCGAAGAGATCGGCGGCATTGCCGTCTTTTTGGGCAGCGACGCCAGCAGCTTTATCACCGGCGCCGCCATCACCATCGACGGCGGCTGGACGGTGCAGTGAGGTAAAACAGGTCGATACACATCTCCCAAACAGGAACCAATCTATGGCGCAATCTCCAACAACAATTCATCTAGCCCCCCACTTCTTCGACGCCCGCGAACGCACGCTCGTCGAACAGGGCGAGCTGGCGGCGACGATCTTTACCTTTGACAGCGGGGTGGCGGGGCTGCGGCTGCGCAACAGCCAGGGCGAATTGGTCATGCTGCCGTTTCAGGGCCAGCAGATCTGGTCGGCTGCCTTTGGCGGACGCAACCTCACCATGAAGTCCATGTTCGACCAGCCCCGGCCTACCCTCGACTACCTGAGCACCTACGGCGGCTTTTTGCTCCACTGCGGCGCAACCGCGATGGGCGTGCCCATGGGCGAAGATACGCACCCGCTGCACGGCGAGCTGCCCAACGCGCCCTATCAGCGCGCCTGGGTGACGCTCGGCGAAGACGAGGGCGGCCCCTATCTCGCGTTGGGGGGCGCATACCAGCATACCATCGCCTTCAGCACCAACTACGTGGCTGAGCCGCAGGTCAAGCTCTACGCCGGCGCCACCCGCTGCTGGATCAGCATGACCGTGCGCAACCTCAAGGCGACGCCCATGGAACTCATGTACATGGCGCATGTCAACTTCCGCCCGGTGGATCACGGCCGGCTCGTCTACACCGCCCACGCCACGCCCGAGACGGCGCGTGTGCGCAAGAGCATCCCCGCCCATGTGCGCCCCACCCTCGCCTATCTCCAGTTTTTGGATGACTTACAGGAGCACCCCGAAAAACATAACGTCTTGTCGCCCGATCTGCCTTTCGACCCCGAAGTGGTCTTTACCTTTGACTACCAGGCCGACGCCGAGGGCTGGGCGCATTCGATGCAGGTGCACCCCGACGGCAGCGCCGACTACATCCGCCACCGGCCCAGCGAATTGGACAAGGGCGTGCGCTGGATCTCGCGCACGCCGGACCAGGCGGCGCTGGGGCTTGTGCTCCCCTCCACTGCCGAGCCGGAGGGGTATCACGCTGAAAAGGCCAAAGGCAATATCCGTGTGCTCCCGGGGGGTGGTCTCTTCCACTGCGCGATGGAGGCCGGTTATCTTGACGCCGGCGAGGCCAAAGCGATGGCGACGAGGATCACGCAGATCATCGGCGATCCGCCACCGGCAGCCGCCAAACCGGCCAAACGGGGCCGTAAAAAGAAGGAAGAGAAAGCAGCGGCTGAAAAAGCGTCGGGAAAACGAAAGACAAAGGGATAGCGCAAGGAGCGTTCATTCATGAAGCTTGGATACAGCACCTGGGGCATGCCGGCAACGCCGATTGACCAGGCCATCGCCTATCTAGCCGGGCTAGGCTACACGGGCATCGAGATCACGGTGCGCCCGGGTTGGGTCACCGCGCTGAGCACGCTGGACAAGGCCGAGCGCCAGCGGATCGCCGGCCTGGTCAAGCAACACAACCTTGCGCTGCCCGCCATCGGCGCGCACACCGATCTGCTCTATGACGAGCCCGAGCGCCACGCCCAGGTGGTGAGCGACCTGGTGGCGGCCATGGACCTGGCCGTGGAGTGGGCGGTGGTGAGCGATTCGCCGCCGGTGGTGTTGACCACCCCCGGCGGCAAGCCTGAGGAATATGAGGCCAAGAAGGGGCTGCTGGCCGAACGATTGGGCCACCTTGCCGCCGAGGCGCAGGCGCGGGGGGTCATTATCGCGTTGGAAGCGCACATCGGCGCCGTGCTGGACATTCCCGTCCATACGGTGGAGGTGCTGCACATGGTCAACTCGCCCCATCTGCGGCTCAACTTTGACATCAGCCACTTCAACGTGATGGGCATCCCCATGGAAGAGTCGGTGCGGCTCATGGTCCCCTACAGCGTGCATACCCACATCAAGGATGAGACGGGCAGCTACCCCAACCACCAATTCCTTATCCCCGGCGAGGGGGTGTTTGACTATGTGGGCTATCTGCGCACCATGCAGCAGGCTGGCTACACGGGATTCATCGTGCCAGAGATCAGCATCATGCGCCAGCGCCAGCCCGGTTATGACCCGCTGGCCGCGGCCTTGCAATCCTACAGCGTGGTGAGCCAGGCGTTCCGCGACGCCGATCTCCCCCTCTAGCAGCACAAGGCGACCCAGAGATACACAGAGTTCGGCGCTGTGTATCCATCATAGCAGAACACACGGAGAACACGGGGAGACATCTCTGTGTCCTCCGTGTCGTCTTTTTTGGCGCCCAAGATTCACCCCAGGGCAATTGCGAACCTGGAAAATACAGGGTTAAAACTGGCTGCTGAGGTGACAGTCACTTCAGAAGTGACTGTCACCTTGCGCCGATTTTGCTCACAGCCATGTTCATGGTACCATAATCGTTTCCGCGCTTGCGCTCCCTGGCGCCCAAGAAACGACGGAGGTGACCGATGATTGCCGGCATGGACTTTGGCACCACGCATTCAGGCATGGCGGTGTACGATGGCGCACACCTGCGCACCATTCCCCTCAACCCGCATGACCTGACTGACCGCGTCACGCCCACGGTGCTTTATATCACCAACGACCAGCAGATTACGTTTGGCCGGGCCGCGACAAACGCCTATTTTGAGCAGAACCTGGGCCGCCCCAGCAAGATGGAGAAGGTCTGGGTCGGCGAGATCACCCAGACCTTTGCCGAGTTGCCTACTTTTGTGCGCGATGTCTATGTCTGGGTGGATGTGCTCTCCCCGGGGCGCCTCTTTCTCTCGTTCAAGAGCGACCTGTCGGACGCAGGGTATGCGGGCACAGCGATTGGGCGGTTCTTCTACACGCTGGAGGATATTGCCACCACTTATCTCTATACCGCCAAACTGCGCGCCGAACAGTCTTTGGGGCGTCGGGTCGACGAAATCGTCTTGGGCCGGCCTGTACGCTTTCACAACGACCCAGAGGCCGACAAGCTGGCCCAGGCGCGCCTGCTCGAAGCCGCGTTGCAAGCTGGATACGAGCGGGTCTACTTTGAATACGAACCGATTGCCGCCGCCTATTATTATGAGATGACTCTCACGCGGGCCCAACATGTGCTCATCTTCGACTTTGGCGGCGGCACCCTCGACATCACCGTCATGCGCCTGGGCGACCCCAAACGGCGGCAGGTGTTGGCGACCGGCGGCGTCCCCATTGCCGGTGACGTGTTCGACCGCAAGATCGTGCGCGCCAAGATTCCCCACCTCTTTGGCGAGGGCAGCCTCTATCGCGCCATGAACAAACGGCTGCCCATCCCCAACTGGATCTACGACGCCTTCAACGACTGGCGCACACTGCTCACCTTGCAGCACCCCGAATCTATGCATACGCTGCGCACCATCGCCCCCGTGGCCGACCACCGCCGCGCGCTCGATGCGCTGATCAAGCTGGTGAGCAGCAACTACAGCCTCAAACTCTTCGAGGCTGTCGAGCAGGTCAAACGCCGCCTTTCGGAGCGAGACGAAGCGGTGATTCGCCTTCAGGGGGAAGGCTTTCAGATCCGCGAGCCGATCACGCGCGGTGAGTTCGAGCAGATCATCCGCCCCGAATACAACATCATCGAGCGCCATCTGGAAGAGACGCTTGCCGCCTCGGGGCTGCGCGCTGACGAGATCGACGTGGTGATCCGCACGGGCGGCTCATCGCAGATTCCCATGTTTCAGCGGATGCTGGCGCAAAAGTTTGGGGCCGACAAGGTGCAGGCGATTGACACCTTTGGCAGCGTCACCGCCGGGCTGGGGGTGATTGCCCACGGCATTGCCCGCGGCGAGGTGGAAAAACCGGTCTATACCCATTCGACCAAAATACCGACAAGCGCGGAGAGCGGGCGCACGCAGATTCCGCCCATCAATCTTGACCTCCTCAAACAGCAGATTGCATCGGGCGAGGGCGATGGGGCCAGCGCCGCCAAGACAGGTTGTGGCGTCGCGTTGCTGACCAAAAACTACACCCTGGCTGTGGCCGAAACGCCGGCAGACCCGTGGCAAACCGATCAGCCGGTGACGCTTGCCCAGCTCGGACTACAGCCGGATGGGGCGGCGCTGGCCCTGACTATCCCTGGGCTTGACGAACCGCTGCTGCTCATGACCTCCACCTTTCGGATGATGCTGGTGACCGTGCGCGGGCTTCTGCAACAACAGGTCGCCGGCATGACGCTGGCACAGGTGCATGGTTTTGTACGCGGCGAGCAGATCTGCTTGTTGCAGCCCTGGTCTGCGCTGCGCGAGCAGCAAGCCATGATTTTGGTGAGCACGCAAGGGTATGCGCGACGGTTCGAGATGGCGCAACTACGCCCAGCTGTCGAGGGGCCGACCCCCACCCAGATCGACTGGACATTGCCCGGCTGGCCGCGGCTTGTGGTTGGGGCCGATGAACATGACCAGCTTGTGTTGTTGACCGCACATGGACGCGGCCTGCGCATGCCGGCCGCGGCCATCCGCCGCACGGGGACGCGTGCGCTCCACAAGCCCAAGGCCGATGAACTGGTGGCCGGGCTTGCGGTCGGCCCTGAGGCATGGCTTTGGCTGCTGGCCAGCGAAGGCTATGCCCGCTGGCTGCGCGCCGCCGAGATTCCGGCTGCGCCCGAGGGCGGGCCGGGCGCGGTGGTGGCGCGGCGCCGCGGGTCAATCTGTGGCGCATGGGCAGAGCCGGCAGACCCAGTGTGGGCGCTTACCGAACTCGGGCTGTTTCCGCTTGACCCCAATCAGACCCCGCGGGCGCATGATGGGCTGGGCATGCACCGGGCCGCCAGGCTGCCAAGAGGGGGGTCGATCAGCGTAACCGCATTCACCGAATATGCATAAGTCTGAAACATGAGGTATACTGGACTGCGACTTGATACATTGCGAAGTCTCCACCGCTTTGTTTCAAGCATCTACATTGCTCGGTTCTTGCGAATTCGTGACCATCTATGCCATTGATCAAGAGCATTGGGCCCTACGAATTTCGATTCTATAGCCGTGGCGAGGCCAATGAACCTCCTCACATCCATGTACGGCGGGGACGGCTGGAAGCCAAATTCTGGCTAGGGTCACCGATCCGGTTGGCTCGGCCAGGTCGATTTCGCCAGCACGAACTCAACGATATCCTACAACTTGTGGAATATCACCAGCAAGAGTTTTTAGAGGCTTGGCATGACTACTTTGAGTAAGCTCTATCTAGGAAGTGAACCGGTTGGGGTGGAAGTCAAGGATGACCAGCTAAACATCCTGCTTGCTGATGAACAGAGTGTGGCCCTTCCGCTCCAGATCATCAGCCAATTGCACAGCGATGAACCGATTCCGGCAGAGACACAGGTGTTACTTCTCCGCCACCCACCGCGTATCGACCATGTTCATGTCACAGACCATGCGCTCAACGTATATCTTACGGACGGTCGGCTGTTATCCAGCCCGCTGGCCTGGTTTCCGCGTTTGCTGCACGGAACACGCACAGAGCGCAATCACTATGTGCTGAGCGGAGACGACGATGTTATCCATTGGCCAGATCTGGACGAGGACATTCACCTTCTCAGGCTATTCGAAGGCGGCAAAAGTGTAGAAAGTGAGCCTTCGATTCAGCATTGGCTCCACGCAAGGCGCCAACACGCATCGGCCCAACCGCCGGTTCCCGCCGCTTCATAATCATGCCGCGCAATACACTGCCAGAAATGATGCCCCAACAGGTCACTGCACTCCCTATCATTCTGGCGGTGCATCCCACGATTTTTCCCGCCTTGACAAACTCCTTACTTGCCCGTATAGTACGCACTGGCGCCGGTTGGTTCTAGGCAGCCATGAGGCCGCGGGTACGCTCCCTTTGTTACAGGCGGCCTCTGATGTGACCGTTGGACTGTCCGTATTCCGAGCATCGACATCGAACGCACAATCCCAACCTACAAGAGAGGAACCTGAGATGAAGCGAAGCTTTTGGCAGATTTTGATAATAGCAGCGCTGATTGCCATTGCCGCCGGCTGTGGCTCGCCCGAAACGGGCGGCGTCGGCCTGCCCATTGTTGCGCCGGCGCCGATTGAACGCGGCGACGTGCTCGAAGCCGAGGTCGGCGCCGATTGGATGATGACCGCGCCCGAAGAGAACCCCACGCGGGGCGGCGTTCTCAAGACGGCCTGGGGCATGAGCCCCACCCACTTTGACCTGCATCAGGGCGGCGGCTGCGCCGGCTGCGCCATGATGTACAATGGCCTGATCATGTGGAACCTGGCCGACGGCTATCGCACCATTGTGCCGGCGCTGGCCACGTCGTGGACGGTCTCCGACGACAAGACGACGTACACCTTCACCCTGCGCGAAGGCGTCAGCTTCCACGATGGGGCGCCGTTCAGCGCCGAAGATGTGGTCGCCACCTTCAACCGCATCATCAACCCGCCATCCAACGTCTCGATCAGCGGCATCCGCGAGCAGCTCGCGCTGTTGGAAGAAGTCACCGCGCTCGATGACATGACCGTCGAGTTTCGCCTGCGTGGGCCAACCCCCTACTTCCTCGAAGTGCTGGCGGGCGATGGCATGATCGTCTACTCCAAGGCCACGCTGGAGGCCAACGACTACGACCTGCGCGGCGTCACAACTCCACCCGGCACGGGTCCCTTCAAGTTTGTCGAGTATGTGCAGGGCGAAAAGCTCGTGCTCGAGGCCAACCGCGATTACTGGAACCCTGAGCTGCCCTACGTCGACGGCATCGAATTGCTCCACGTGGCCGCCTGGGCCGACCGTGGCACCGCTGTGTTGACCGGCCAGGCCGACCTTTCGTTCAACGTTTCGGTGGATACCTGGCTCGAAGGGCAGAGCCGTGAGGGATTGGTGGCCGCACAAGCGCCCTGCCTCAATTCGCACATGGTCGCCATCAACAACGAACAACCGCCGTTTGACAATCCTTTGGTGCGCCGCGCCGTTCATCTTGCGGTAGACCGGCAGGCGATCATCGACGCGTTTACGCCTGTCTGGGAGCCGGCCTTTGTCTCGCGCTGGCTGCCCCACGCCAGCCCGTTCTCCACGCCCATGGAAGAAATCCTGCAATTGCCCGGCTACCGGCCAGACAAGGAAGCCGACATCGAAGAGGCGCGCCGTCTGCTCGCCGAGGCCGGCTACCCCGATGGCTTCGAGACCACCTTCACCGCGTGGACAGAAGCGGCCTCGTCTGAGGTGGCGGTGCCCGCGTTTGCCGAGCTGCTCCGCACCAGCCTCAACATCCGCGGCAACATCGAGGTCATCGAGCGGCCGCGCACGGCGGATGTGCTCTCCGGCGGCGAGTTTACGCTCTTCAAGTCCGACACCTACGCCTCGCCGATCCTGGACCCGTTCCCGCTGTGGAACACCTATCTGCGCACCGGCGCCTCGCAGAACTGGTCGCGCTACGCCAATTCCGACTTCGACGCCTTGCTGGACGAACTGGCCGTGGAGATCGACCCCGACCGGCGCGTCGAATTGGTCAACCAGGGGCTGGACATGCTCGACGAGAACCCGCCCTTCTTCCTGATCGGCTTCTGCGCCCACTCACCGCTGGCCAGCGACGATGTCAAAGGCATTGCCCTGACAGAGCGCGCCTGGTCCAAATGGGATCGCTTCGAGACGGTCTGGCTCGACCGCTAATGATTTGAGACGATAGACGATGGACGATAGAGAATCGTCCATCGTCTATCGTCCATCGTCTATCGTCCACCATCGCTCACCCATTATGGCAAAGTACTTACTCCGGCGCTTCTTGCTCGCCATCCTCACCATCTTTGGGGTTACAATTGTCATCTTTTTCGCCATGCGCGTGCTGCCCGGCGATCCATTGGCCATGATCTACGGCGAGGCGACCGGCATCTATGTGCTGAGCGAAGCCGAGGTGGCCGCAGCCCGCGCCAGCCTGGGGCTGGATAAGCCGCTCCACATCCAATATCTCAGTTGGATGGCCGATGTCTTCCGTGGCGACCTGGGCTACTCCTTTTGGGTGGACACGCCCATCCGCGACACCATCCTGCGCCGGGGGCCGATCACGGCGCAGATTGCCCTGACGTCGATCCTGTTGGCATGGGCGATTGGCATCCCGGTCGGCATCATCAGCGCCATGTGGCGCGAGTCTACGCTGGACTATGTGTTGCGTTTCCTGGTGACGCTCTTTATGGCGATCCCCAGCTTCTGGCTGGGGCTGGCCATGATTCTGTTCACCGTTTTGGTCTTCAACTGGCGTCCGTCGATCACGATTATCCAATTTTGGGAAAACCCCAGAGAAAATGCGCTCATGGTGTTGGGGCCATCGATCGCCGTGGGCACAGGCATCGCCGCCATCATCGCCCGCATGACACGCACCACAGTGCTCGAAACCTTGCGCGAGGATTATGTGCGCACGGCCAGAGCCAAGGGGCTGGGCGACTGGATGGTCATTTTCAGACATGTGCTCAAGAACGCCATGTTGCCCGTTATCACCCTGTCGGGCCTGGCGCTGGCTGGTCTGCTGGGGGGCGCGGTGGCGGTGGAACGCGCCTTTGGCTTTCCCGGCCTCGGTTCGGCGCTGGCCCAGGGCGCAGTCGAGCGCGATTGGATGATGGTGCAGAATTTGACGCTCCTCTTTGCGGTGATCTTCGTCTTTATCAACCTGTTTATCGACATTCTCTACGCCTGGGTTGACCCTCGCATCCGTTATGAATGACGAGCGTCTGTCGAATCCCTTTTTTTTGTCATTGAAGGAGTATCCATGAGCACAACGGGCGTCACGGCTGTTGAGCAGCAGGTTCCCGCCCAGCGCATTGAGATTGGGCAAGGAGTCTGGGGCAGCCTTACGCGATTTGCAGAGACCTCGCGCCTGGGCGCTGTTTCGGCGGCGCTGCTGGTCTTGTTGGTGCTTATGGCGGTCTTTGCCGACCAGGTGGCGCCCTACCACCCCCTGGAGGCGGACTTTCGGGCGCTGCGCCAACCGCCCTCGTTTGCCCATTGGTTGGGAACGGACAACCTGGGGCGCGATGTCCTGAGCCGGCTCATTCATGGCGCGCGGATTTCGCTCGCGGTGGCCTTTATCTCGACCCTTCTGGGCAAGCTGATCGGGGTGGCCTGGGGCATCCTCACCGGCTACCTGGGTGGCTGGTTTGATCTAAGCAGCCAACGCGTGGTTGACGTGCTGCTGGCCTTTCCGGGCATCATCCTGGCCATGTTGCTGTTGGCGGCGCTGGGTGGGGGCTTTGCCACGGTGGTGACTGCGATTACCGTGTTGAGTGTGGCCGGCACCGTGCGTGTGATCCGTTCGGTGGTCCTGACGGTGAAGGAGATGGCCTACGTCGAGGCGGCGCGCGCGATCGGCGTCCCCAGCGCCGGCATCATGTTCAAACATGTGGCGCCGCAATGCATTGCCCCCACGTTGGTGCTCTTTAGCGCATCGCTGGGCGGGGCTATCTTTGCCGAGGCGGCGCTCAGCTTTCTGGGTCTGGGCATCCCACAGCCCAATCCCAGTTGGGGCAACATGTTGGGCGGTATCCTGGCCGATCAGTTTCGCCCCAAGTGGTGGCTGGTCATCTTCCCCGGTTTGACGATCACGCTGGCGATCCTGGCCTTCAATCTGGTGGGCGACGCGCTACGCGACCACCTGGACCCCAAGCTGCGCGGCAGGCTCCAGTGAGCGCGCGTCGGTGTATCTCCGCAAATCCCTATCATCTCATCTTGAAAGTCATTGAATATGGTCCAACACGATGTTGCCGGAAGCCCCCAACTCCGCCTCGGTCTGTCCAAAGCCCAACCTGACACCCCGGCGCGCCAGGCGTGGCGACGTTTTCGCCGTCACCGGCTGGCCATGGTGGGCATCGTCATCAACGTTTTGCTGATAATCGCCTCACTACTCGGCGACAGCAAGGCGGCGCTCAATCAGAATCTGCCGGCCATGAACCAGCCCCCCTCGCGCGAACATCTGCTCGGCACCGACCGCATCGGCCGCGACATCTTGGCGCGCACGCTGGTGGGCGGGCGGATCTCACTCTCGGTGGGGCTGGTAGCGGTGACCTTCTCCACGTCGATTGGCATCGTGTTGGGCGCGCTGGCCGGCTATTACCGCGGCTGGCTCGACCATATCATCATGCGCGTGGTGGACGTGGTGCTGAGCTTCCCGGTGATCATCCTGCTGCTCTGCGTCGCCTCGCTGATTGGGCCGAGCATCTTCAACGTGATGGCCATGATTGGGCTGCTCACCTGGCCGGTGCCCTGCCGCATCATGCGCGGCCAGTTCTTGACCATCCGTGAGCGCGCCTATGTGGAGGCAGCCAATGCGATGGGTGTGAGCGACCTCCACATCGCCCGCCGCCACATCTTGCCCAATGCGCTGGCGCCGGTGCTGGTCTATGCCAGCTTTGCCGTCGCCACTGCGGTGTTGTTGGAGGCCGGGCTGAGCTATCTTGGCCTGGGGGTGCAGCCGCCCACGCCCAGTTGGGGCAACATGCTCAACACGGCCCGCAACATCTCTACCATGGAGCGCGCCGTCTGGCAGTGGCTGCCGCCGGCCATCACCACTGTGCTCTTTGTGCTGGCGGTCAACTTCGTCGGCGACGGCATCCGCGATGCGCTCGACCCGCAATCGAGCCGATAGGGCCCACTCATCATGCCAAACCTACGCCTCGTCGACACCGGTATTCTTTATATCAACCCCGACCCTGCCCACCATCATGTCTTTGCCTCGCACGCCCACCCGCTGCCATTGTCGGCTAAGGAGTTCGTGGCCACCTACCAGCGCGGGGATGGGATGTACGCCGCCAATGCCAACATTGCGCTCGCCCGCTCGCACGATGGCGGCGTCACCTGGCAACACGAGGGCTTTCTGCATGACCGGTCGGGCGACGACCGCCCCTACTCCTACCACGATGGCTTTCTGTCGCAGATGAGCGACGGAAGGCTGGTGGTCTTTGCCTTTCGCGCCGACCGCTCGAATCCCCACCAGCCCATGTTTAGCCCCAGCGGCGGGCTGATCGCCAACGAACCGGCGCTCTTCTTTTCGTCCGACCGCGGCCATACGTGGAGCAGGCCACAGCCGTTGCAACTGCCGCCAGGCCTGGTCGCTACCCCAGCCAGCACCCTCGTCGAACTGGCCGACGGCCGTTGGCTGGCCACCTTTGACCAGTGGCGCGCTCATGACGATGAGCGCCCCTATCAGCCGATCATGCTGGCCTGCACATCCGCCGATGGGGGCCGCACGTGGAGCGAGATGGCCGTCATGGCCGATGGCGCGGCGGTGGGCAAAGGATTCTGGCACGGCAAGACAACCCGCCTCGCCGATGGCCGGCTCTTTACGCTTTATTGGGCTGCCGACATGACCCAGCCCGATCGTGGGCCGGTCGACCTGCCCATTCACTTTGCCATTAGCGACCCCAACGGCGACGATTGGCCCATGCCCCAGCCCACCCCCCTCCCTGGGCAGACCAACTGGCCCGCCCAACTGCCCGATGGGACGGTGGCCGCGAACTACACCCGGCGCGAGGGGGACAAGCCGGGCTTTTATGTCGCCCTCGCACCCCATGGTGGGCAAAGCTGGGATCTGGCGGGCCAGACCCAACTGTGGGACGCCACTGGCTGGACCCACATCGGCCTCAGCGCGCCCGACAAATACCCGCGCAGCCATGACACCATCGCCTTTGGCGCGCCCACCCTGATAACCACCCAGGAGGGCGACCTCTACGCCAGTTGGTGGTGCACCTACGCCAGCCTAACCCATGTGCGCTGGGCGCGGCTGCGGACAACCAATTGACCGACGCTGGAAGCTCAACCGGAGAGACTGTATGGAATATCGAACACTGGGCCGAACCGATCTGCGCGTCAGTTCCATCGGCCTGGGCTGTGTGACCTTTGGCCGCGAGATCGACGAGGCGGCCTCGTTTGCGGTGATGGACCACGCGCTCGACCGCGGCATCAACCTGTTCGACACGGCGGAAGCCTACGCCCAAGGGCGCTCGGAAGAGGTGGTGGGCCAATGGATCAAGGCGCGCGGTCTGCGCGACCGGATCGTGCTCGCCACCAAGGTGACGCCGCCGCTGGGCGAAGCCCGCATCCTCGACGCAGCCGAAGCGAGCCTACGCCGCCTGCAAGTGGATGTCATCGACCTCTATCAGTTGCACGCCTTTGACCCCAAAATGCCCATCGAAGCAACCCTATGCGCGCTGCACAAGCTGGTCGAGCAAGGCAAGGTGCGCTACGTCGGTTGCAGCAATTTCGCCGCCTGGCAGCTCTGCAAGGCGCTGTGGAAGGCCGATGTCAACGGCTGGCCCCGGCTCGAATCGATGCAACCCAACTACAACCTGGCCATCCGCGACATCGAGGCCGAACTGTTGCCCTGCTGCGCCGACCAGCAAGTGGGCGTCATCACCTATAGCCCGCTGGGCGCCGGCTTCCTCACCGGCAAGTATAGCCGCGACAAGAGTGCGCCCGCCGGCGCGCGCTTTGACATCATGCCCGGCCACTGGAACATCTATGAGGGCGAGCTGGCCTTCCATCGCATGGAGAAGCTGCGCGCCAAAGCCGCCGAGACCGGGCGCACCATGATCAACCTAGCCTTGGCCTGGGTCATCGGTCAGCCCGGCGTCACATCGATGCTCATCGGCTGCCGCACC
>JAHDWG010000089.1:0-1693 GCA_023384495.1 Caldilineaceae bacterium | reverse complement strand
CGGCGAGCGCCGCACCACCGCCCACGTCGACCAGGCCTTCGAGGCCGAACAGATGGGGCTGGCGCCTGCGCTACGCGCCGAGATGAGTAGTTGGTGAAACGTGAACAGTCAAACAAGAGGAGTGCGGTTATGATCGACTTTCGCCGTTCGTTTTTCACCTGGACATCTCACCCGTGGCAGCCCGACCCATACTATCGCTACCCTGGCGGCTTTGTGGGCGAGCCGGGCGAGGTCTATCAGGTGCGTTTCAACCTGGAGGGCGCATGCACCATCCGCGACGACGCGACAGGGCGCGAGACCGAGTTGTTTGTCAGCGCGCCCTGCCGCTTTGAGTACACCATCGCCCAGCGCAACCTCTTTCAAGTGCCCAGCGGCGAGTTTCGTTTTGCGTGGAGCCGCAAGCTGCGCCTGGCGATTGCCGCCCGCCCCAGCGACGAGGCCGAGCCAGTGAATGTAGCGCCCCTTGCCGAGGCCTTCCAGGCGCACCGCTTTGACCTGCGCTCGTTCCACCAGGTTGACGAGCTGACCACCATCGCGCAGATCCGCGCGGCAACGCTGGCCAATGACCTGCTCAACGCACGCTCCACCTATCGCGACGCGGCGCGCGGGTTGACGGTTACGGTCGAATACCCCGTCAACCTGATCAATGTCAACGCCGCGTCGGATGAGTTTCAGGTCTGCACCGGGCCGCTAATCCTGCCCGACCTTGCCACGTGGGACGGCGAGGAGGCGCCGCGCGTCTTTCTGGCCCACGCCGCCTTCACCGCCTTCGACCATGTGGAGTTCATCTTGCAGCGCGAGGTGGAAGCCGCGCCGGCGGAACGGGCCTGGCTCGACCAGCCGCGCGGGCGCGACCGGCTGGCCCTGCGCGACCCCAACATCCGCCCGCCCAACTACCCGCCGCCCCGGCCCCGCCCCACGGTCTACAACGAAGTGTGGGAGTTCCCTGCACAGAATCAGATCCTGCGCACGGCCAATTGGGCGTAGGCAATGGGCTACCAGGCATACCCATACTGGCCAGTTGCCCAGTGAAAAACCACCCAACTGTCTGATCTTTGACGCCAAGAATTCGGTGAGAATATCACCAGTGGATTGGTTTCACAGGGGACAGGCCAATGGATCACGCACAGATTGTTGTCACAAGTTGCAGTCGGCGCGAGCTCGAACTTGAGCAGATGCGCGAGTTTTTGCGTGGGAATGGCTTTTATGTGTCGGCAGATAGCTGGTCCGTCGAGAAAAATGCCGATGTGATCTTTCTCAGCACCTGTGGGTTCACACAGGCGGCGGAAGACTTCGGCTTTGAGACACTCCATCGAATCAATCGCGACAAAAAACCATCGGCGCAGGTGGTCTTGTGTGGCTGTATCCCAGAAATCAATCCGGCGCGGGTCAGCGCCGAATTTGGCGGCCCCACGTTTAGCCCCCAATCCTATGATCGCCTCGATGACATCGTTGGGGCGACCAGGCCTTTTCACTCCTTCAAACGACCAAACATTTTGCGCCGAAGGGGATTTCAATCCAACCTCACTGATGACCTTCAAAAAGGAATTCAGTTGCTCCAGACGTTTGATGGCAGCTTTGCTGGGCTGCAAAATCTGACCCGCCGATTAGGCCACGCGATTACCCGCCGGCTGATCCGCGGCAACCATGCCAATCTGGAGAGCGCCAAGACATATTACATTCAGATTCAAGA
>JAHDWG010000088.1:1247-20991 GCA_023384495.1 Caldilineaceae bacterium | reverse complement strand
TGTATCGGCATTGCGGAATGGGTGGGGTTGAGGGTCCAGCGCCCAGGCGTCGGTGTTGCCCATGACCATCGGGCAGCCCAGGCCGCGCAGCCGCGCTAGCGTCGCGCCTGGCTGCGGCCCAAAGATCGCCACATCCCCCAGGCAGAGCACCTGATCAACCGGCGCGCCGGCCAGCGCGGCCAGCACGGCGTCGAGGGCGGTCAAGTTGCCGTGGATGTCGGCGAGTAGGGCAATCCGCATCAGCCGTTATCCCTCGTGCGTGGGCAACTGCACCGTCGCCATGACCGCATAGCGGGCGCCCGCGCGGTGCAGTTCACTTCGCATGAACAAAAGCTCGGAAACTGTGAACGTGGAGGCGGGAATCTCCTGCGCCGCCCAGGGGGCAATCGTCTGCCCATCCTGCGCCAGGCGCGCCAGCGCGGCATTGGGCAGCGGACGCGCGAGGGTCAGGTGGGGGGAGAATCGGCGTGATTCAGCGGCGAAGCCCGCGGTCTGCGCCAACTGCTCGACATCCAGCTGGAGCCGGGTCAGCGCCGGCAAGTCACCCTGAAGGCCGGCCCAGATCACGCGCGGCGCGCGGTGGTGGGGGAAGACGCCCAGCCCTTGCAGCGTCAACGCAAAGCGCCGGTGCGCGAGCGCCAGCGCTGCCAGCCCCTGGGCGATCTCAGCAGCTTGCCGTTCGTCGGTCTCACCCAGAAACCGCAACGTGACATGCATGTTTTCGGGCGGCGTCCAACGCCAGACAGAAGGCCTCTGCAATTGTTGGCTGAGTGTCTGCTGGAGCGTCGCCACCGCTTCCTGCACAGCGGTTGGCAATGAAATCGCCACAAACGCACGCATAGGGCCTTGCTGCCTTCTGTTGCTACCAGCGTCGCGACTCATCGTCGTCGAGATCTCTGCGTTGCGAGCGCATATAGATGGCGCTGGTGATGAGCCCGAGAATCCCCAGGCCGCTGGCCGTGAAAAAGGTGAGACAGAGCAGCGACAACGTCAGATTCTGGGCCGCAGGGCTCATGAGGCTAGCCAGGTTGAAGCCGGAAGGGGTCACCGTGGCCGGCGGCAGGGGCGTCAACGTCGGCGGGATGGGCGTAGCAGGCGACGCTGGTGATGCGGTGAGGACAACATAGGGCGGCGTGGGCGCACTGTCGGATGCGGCCAGGGCGGCGGGGCCATCAGGCAGATTGGCGCCGCCCAGGGGCGTCATTGTCGGTGTGGCCGGTTCTGTGGCAAAGGGCGCATCGGCGGGGGGACGGTCGCTGAACGGCTCGTTGCCCTCCTCTTCGACCGGCTCATCAGACCCGTCATCGAACCCGTTGTCGCTGGCGTCATCAAAACCCTCGCCGATTGGCTCATCGAGCAGCGACGGGTCGACAAAACCCTCGGGGGTGGGCAACGGGCTGTCGCCAAAGAAGGTGGCGGTGGGCGTAGGCGTCTCGAAGGGCGCGCTGCCGCTGAGCACGGCGATGGCCGTCTGTGTGGCGATAAACTCATTGCTGATCGCCGTCAACGTGACACTGAGCGGCTCCAGGCCAAACAGGTCGGGCGTCGGTGTATCCACCGGGATCCCCAGACTTTCAGCCACGACCGCAGTCTGGGTTGCGGCAAACGCGATGCTCACTGCCGTCAACGTCACACTCACCGGCGGGATCTCTTCGATAAAAAAGTCAGGCGTCGGCGTTTCAGTGATAGGGGGCGTCAGCGTGATTTCGGCAATCGCGGTCAACGTGGGCGAGATGAGCGCGATCGCGGTGAGGGTGGGGGCCAATTGCAGCGCCGTAGTCAGCGTGGGCGTGGCCGTCACCGCGGCCGTTGCGCGCAGCGATTCGATGGTGGCGTCGGCGCCGGCCAACGCAGTGGCGATGCTGTCGGCGGCCAATACGGTGGCTGTGATGTCAAGCGCATTTTGGGTGGCGCGGAAGGCGGCTGCCTGATTTTCTTGTAATTGCGCGGGCGAGGGCGCGATGCCCAAGCCATACCCACAACGGTCAAAGAAATCCCCCGGTTCACCCGTGATGGGTATTTCGCGCAACCGGAAACAATAGGAAACCCCCCGCTCCAATCCGCTGAGAATGGGAAAGACATAGGTGGCGCCCTGCTGGGGACTCCCCTCTGCGGGCACCTCACCAATGCGATGGTAGGCGTTGTCGAGTTGCCCTTCCTCTTTGCAATAGACCTCAAAGCCGCTCAGATCATACTCGGCCGCGGTCGCCCATTGCAGCGTGACATCCCGCTGGGTGGGGACAACGATAAAGTATTCGAGTTGGATGGCGGCCCGCAGCGGCCAAATCGCCACACCCAGGGCGCCAAGCGACAACGCAATCACCAGCGCCAGGGTGAACAGCCGGCGTGGGGGCAGAGAAAGGAGATGTTTCATCGGCTCGATCAATCAGAATCGCAGATTATAGGTGGATCAATTCTATCACAGCCCTTTACCGGCAGACCATACGGCGTTTGGAGTATTGTGTCATCGATGGGCGACGTCCGCCGCGGATGGCCCAGCCCATCCGGCGCAACCGTACTCAGCTCTGTTTGAAAACCGGAGTTACTTGAAGGAGTAAACACCTTCACATAGTCCGGTTTTCAAAGCAACCGCAGCAAAACTGGAAATCAGATCATCGTAGCAGGGCCTGCACATCGGCCAGCAGCTCATCTTTGGGCAGGCTATAGCCAAAGGCGATGCGCAGTTGGCCGGCCTTGTCAATCACGTAGATATAGCCCGAATGGTCGATCAGATACCCCTCTGTCGAACCCTGCGGCGCCGACGTGTTGAGCTCAGAATAGACGCCGTATGACCGCTTGACCTCGGGCAAATCGGCGGCGGCGACATGGACGCCGAGAAAGTCGGGATTGAACAGGGAAACATAGCGCCCCAATTGTTCGGGCGTGTCGCGCTCGGGGTCAGTGGACACAAAGACGATCGCCACATGCTGGCCTTGATCACCCAGTTGTTCGTGCATTTGGCGTAACTCTGCCATGGTCATCGGGCAAGCGTCGGGGCAATGGGTAAAGCCAAAGAAGAGCAGCGTCACCTTGCCGCGCAGGGCAGCTAAGTCAAATGGTTGACCGCTGCCGGTGATGCCGGGGATGGGCGGAGCCGGGCGAGGCGGATCATAGGCCGTGCCGTGAAACGGGGTGCGGCCCCCACATGCCGTGGCGAAGATGCTCACCAAGAGCGCCACACCGATCCAAAACGAATTGCCTCGCGCTAGCCATATGGTCTTCAACGGACGTACAACGAACCTATGCATCTTGCAGTTCCTCTTCGGGCGCTTCGTCCTCGAGCAGGCCGGCCAGCAGCGCCCGTATCTCGCTGATACATGCCCGGTTCAGCCCGCTGTTATACCATGTCCGCATTTCAAACGTCAGTTCGTCCAGCAATTGGACAAAGCGCGCCTGTGCGGCGGGGTCATCGTTCTCGGCCAGCGCGTCATATTCGGGATGCGCCTCGAACCAAGCGTCCAGATAGCGCTCGGCCTCTTGGGGATGGGGGCCCCATTGCGCCTGGAAGTTTCCTTCTTCATCAAAAATGAGCAGCAGGGGAAGCCCCAATTCGGTCATGATCGCCATGAGGTCGATCTCTTCCACCAGCCGCACCAGGTCGCTCAGATCGTCGGTGTCGCGCAGGATTTGCAGCGTAAAGCGGGGCGAGCGCTGCGCAATCGCAGCTAAAACGGGCGCGACCGCGACGGTTTCCGGGCTATCATCGCTGATCACGACGACGAAGTGGAGCGTGTCGGGGTAGTTGATGAAAAAATCCTGCTCTGCCACGGGGATGCGAATCTCATGCATGCGCCGTCGCAACAGCAATGTCAATGGGGGGACGTCGGCCAGATATTCATCAAACGAACGGCCAGACACTAGAGAGAGGGACCGCTGTGCGGTCGAAAACCCATTGGGTTCGCTTGCCATACGCCACTTGACCCACAATTCAATGGTGCTGATGTTTCGCATTGTGCTCGCCTCGCTGGCCCCGCCAAAAGAAGCCAGAAGAGACATTTCTTCCACTTGTGCGGATTGTAACACACGACCGGTTTAGCGCCGAATGGCCGCCAGGGAATGACAATTCTTCATTCGCTCCACAGGATTTCTCCACAATTTCTCCATATTTGCTTGTTACAATAGAGATGCGGGCTGCGATGCAGCTCCACAACCGGAAGGATGCACAACCGGATAGAATCGTGAAACGATTGAGAGGAACGACGAAGATGAACATTTGGCAGAAATCTGGTATTCTGATTGCGGCCACCGCCTTGATTGGCGGGGCGCTGTTGGCGGGCGTAGCCTATGCGCAGACACCCACCGCAGAGGCGGAGGATACGGTGGAGGCAACCGTAGAGGCGGCGGAATCGGCAGCTGAGGCCGAAGCCACCAAAGCGCCCGCTGCGGAGGTCACACCCACCTCACCGGGCGCCGGCTGGTTTGGCGGTCGTATGTTCCAGGGCCGCGAGGATGGCCCAATGGGCTGGATGAGTCGCTTCGGGGGGCGGATGATGCACCGGGGCGAGCAGATGGGTGGTCCCGGTATGATGCGCGGTGGGATGAGGGGTGGTGGCATGATGGGCCAGCCCTTCGATATGCGCAGCCTCATGGGGCAAGATGAGCACTTGGCAATCGCCGCCGAAGTGCTGGATATGGACGTGGCGACGCTTCGGGCTGCCCTGCAAGAGGGCAAAACCTTGATTGAAGTTGCCGAAGCCCAAGGCATGGACGAAGCCGAGCTACGCGCCGCATTCCAGGCCGAGCTTGGCGCACGGCTGGATCAGGCGGTCAAAGATGGCAAGCTGACCGCGGCCCAGGCCGCGACGCTCAAGGAACAGATGGCGAACCACCTGCCCCTGCTTGGTGAACGCTACCGAGGCATAGGCCGCGGGATGATGGGCCAGCGCCTTGGCGCCAACGTGCTTGGCGACCCGCGCGAGCTGATCGCCGAGGCCACCGGCATGACGGTGGAAGAATTGGACACGGCGCTCAAGGCAACCGTGGAGAAGCGGCTGGCCGCCGCGGTCGAGAAGGGTGAGTTAACCCAAGCTCAGGCCGACAGCATCAGAGCGCACATGGAGGCCGGCGGATCGCTGTTCGGTGGCCCAGGCCGTGGCTGGTGGGGAAAATAAACCATCGATTCGAACGGCAGGGCTGTGACCGCCTTGCCGTTTGAGCGTTCCGGCGCATAACCGGCGAACGCTGGCGCCGTGGCGGGAGAGCGACCGAAGTCGCTGCTACCGCTGTAGTCGATGACTCATTGTTTCTGTTTCCACAGGTGACTGCATGACGCAGCAACGTATCCTCGTCGTCGATGATGATCGCGAGATTGTGCGCGTGGTGCGCGCCTACTTGGAACAGGCGGGGTATCAGGTGCTGGTGGCCTATAATGGTGAGACCGCGCTGCACGCGGCCCGCCATGATCACCCCCATCTGTTGGTGCTCGACCTCATGTTGCCCGACCAGGATGGCTGGGCGATCACGCGCACGATGCGCGCCGACCCCCAGTTGGCCGCGCTGCCCATCATCATGCTCACGGCACGCGTGGATGATGTGGATAAGATCGTTGGCCTCGAACTGGGCGCGGATGACTACATCACCAAGCCCTTCAACCCGCGCGAGGTGGTGGCCCGTGTGCGCTCGCTGCTGCGGCGGAGCCAGCTCAGCCGGGGCGCACAAACGCCGCGCATTCTGCACGTCGGCGCGCTCACCCTCGACCTGGCCCGACACGAAGCGCTGCTCGGCGACCGGCCACTCGATTTGACCCAGACCGAATTCCGCCTGCTTCAAATGCTCATGGAGAACCCCGGCTACGCATTTACGCGCGTCGATCTGATTGAACAGGCGCTTGGCTACAACTACGATGGCATGGAGCGCACGCTCGACAGCCACATCAAGAATCTGCGCAAGAAGATCGAAACCGACCCCAAGCAGCCCGTCTATATTCAGACGGTCTATGGCGTCGGCTATCGTTTTGATGGTGAGGTTCGCCCATGAACCGGCTTTGGGTGCGGCTCTTTCTCTATTTCGCCCTCCTGGTGTTGATTGGAGTGGTGTTGATGGTGGGGCTGGCGCGCGCCCTGGTCAGCGAACGAATGGGTGCGTGGCTGGCGCCCGTGCAGTTACGCTCGGCGGGCGGTGTGGTGGAGACGCTGGCGGACTATTACGGCGAGCATGGCAGTTGGGCCGGCGTCGATGAATTTATGCGTGGGGTGCAGGCCGCCATGCCCTATGGCGCCGGCAGGCTGGACTTTACCCTCACCGACGAGGCAGATCAGCCCGTCTATCGCACACGCAGTGGGCGAGCCGAAATGGCGCCCAGTCGGAACAATCAACCATCAACCATGATCCCCATTCAGGTGGGCGAGCGGACCGTGGGCGCGCTCCATGTGCGCAGTGGGGCAGGCCCGCCCCACGCTCGCCCCAGCCAGGATTTTCCCGCCCAGCTCAGCCGGTTTGTGCTGCTGGTGGCCACAGTGGGGGGTGTTGCCGGCATTGCCTTTAGCGTCATCGCCAGCCGCAACCTGACCGCGCCCCTGGGCCGTCTGGCTGCCGCCGCCCGCGACATCGGCGCCCGCAACTTTGGTCACCGAGTTGAGCTAAGCGGCAGCGATGAGGTGCGTGAGGTGGGCCGCGCCTTCAATGACATGGCCGCCCAACTGGAAGCAGCCGAAACCATCCGTCGTAACTTGGTGGCCGATGTCGCACACGAACTCCGTACCCCGCTGAGCGTGTTGCAGGGAAACCTACGCGCCATCCTCGATGACGTGTACCCGCTGGAGAAGGCCGAGATTGCCCGACTCTACACGCAGACGCGCCTTCTCAGCCGGCTCGTCACCGACTTGCACGAGCTGGCCCAGGCCGAGGCGGGCCAACTTTCCCTCAACCGGCAAGCGACCGATCTGGCGGCGCTGATTCGCGACACCGTCGATGCCCATTTGCCGGTGGCCGAAGAGGCAGGGATTGCGCTGCGCGTGCAGGTTGAATCAGATTTGCCCCCAATCCATGTGGATGCGGCGCGCATGGCGCAGGTGCTCAACAATTTGCTCGCCAATGCGCTGCGTCATACGCCGACAGGTGGCCAGGTGACCGTGGCGGCGGCGCTGGCGGATGGGCAGATCCGGCTCGCTGTGCAAGACACTGGCGAGGGCATTGACCCTGAACAACTTCCGTACCTCTTCGACCGCTTCTATCGGGCCGACCCTTCGCGCGCTCGCGACACGGGGGGCGCCGGCCTTGGCCTCACCATTGTGCGCGCGATTGTGACCGCCCACGGCGGCGCGATCCGCGCCGAGAGCACCGGCCCAAACCGCGGCAGCCGCTTTACGGTCACGCTGCCGCTGAACTGAGACAGAGGGTGGGCGTCAGGGCAACAAAAGCACATTTTCGAGCAGCCCCAAGCTGTCGAGCGCCTCGTGCACATACGTGTGCACCATGTAGTTGGGGTCATTGAGATAGCGGAAGAGTAAAGGTGCGGATTGTGGTGATCGGATCTTGTGGAGGGTGTAGGCTGCCCGCGTGCGCGCGCCCTGCGCTTCGCCCGCCAAGACAGCCGCCAGGGCCGGCAGCGCGTCGTCCCCGCAGCGGGCCAACGCGTCAGCCGCCACCTGGCGTACGCGCCCGTCGGGGTCGGCAAGTAGGGCGGCCAGTGTGGGCAGCAGCGGGCGCACTGCGTGTGGGTGGCGGCTGTGCAGCGCGCCCAGGCTAAATATCACCGCGCCGCGCACCGCAGGGTCCTCATCGGTGAGGCGCGCCCCCAGCGCTGCCGTGACATCATCACCCCCACAATGGGCCAGGCCGCGGGCGGCCCACCAGCGCTGGTCTGCATCAGCGGCCTGAAGCCAGGTGATCAGCGCCGGCGCGTCGGCAGGGGAGAGTGCAAGAACGGCGGCCTCGGCGGCCTCGTCATCCCCGGCCTGGATGGCCGCCTGCAGGGTTTGGAGCGGCGTCATGGCGGTCATAACCCGCCCTCTTGTGGCAGTGTGTAGAGATGAAGCCAATCGACCTGCGCCTCGCCCATGCTTTCGGTGGGCGCAGCGCCAAAGACGCCCACATCGCCGGGGGGCAATTGCGGTTCCGCCAACACGAAAAACAGCAACCCATTGACAAAAAAGCGTATCGATTCGCCGTCATCTTCCAGCGCAAGGATATTCGCCTCGCCGGCAGGGTTGACCGCCATATCGGGCAGCCAGGGCGTCAGCGCCTGAAGCGCGCCCTGTTCGAGCCACTGCACCTGAAATTGTCCTTCTCCGTCAATGGCAAAGAGATAGAAGTTGTTCTGGTCGCGATAACGGGCGATCAGGCCGGCGACCGTTGTGGGCGTCTCCTCAGCCACTGTGAATCCCGCCTCCACGTACACGTCGCGCAACTCGGCCGCGCCCACCGTGCTCCATGCCAGGCGCGATGGATGAACCCGGATTTGATAGACGCCGGCGTCCGGCGCAGCCTGGAGGCTCCACTGGTCGGCCTGGATATTGGGGGGAAGTAAGCCGTCGGGGTGGCTGAACTCGTCGGCCCAGAGCAGGCGGTCGGGGGGCGGGGCTCCCAGCCAGCCTTCCAGTTGGCTGCGCACTGCCGGCCAACTGGTGGGCGCGTCAAGCAGACGGGCCATGACCAGCAGCAACGTGACCACCACCAACGCAGTGACGGCCAACACCGCCGACCAGAGACAGCCGTGCGGGTCATCGGTGCGCGGTGGACGCTGTGGCGCAGCCTTGGCCGTAGGGCGCTGGGGCGCAAGGCCAATTGCGGCCCGTTTGCGCGCGCGCTCGTCGTTAAACGCTTCCGCTTCGGTGGGTATGGCTGTATGCTCGGTTGACATGAGCAGTCCTCTGCTTGCGGAATTCCAGCGCATCGGAACGCTGTCCGGGCTGAGCCATCCGTTTCAAGCCCGGTTCATCCCCATGCGTTGGGGGCAGTATAGCATCGATGGCGACAGCCGCCCAATGGAACGGTCTGCAGCGGGCGCCACGGACTCCGAATCCACGGTCAAGTGTACGGTCAAGCTTTGTACGGCTTTGACAATCTGGTCTATTAGGCGTATACTGTCTTCTAGCTATACGAAGTTGCACCTCAAAGAGCCGGAGGAACTCATGGCCACTGCCGCCCCACAAGGCACAGAAGAACGCGCCCCCGACACACAACCCGCGCCGCCCGCACCCACTGCGGCGCCCCCTCTGCGCGCCGACAGCACACTTGCCCATGCGGTCGCTGCGTTTGATGAATATATGTTGCGCAAGGGGTTTAGCGACAACACCATCAAGGCCTTTCGTAATGACCTAAAGATTGTCCAGAGTTATCTTGGCGAAGACGCGCGGCTTCACTCGGTCACCACAGCGCAGTTGCACGAGTTTCTCGAGTGGCTTCAGCATGGCCGAGGGACGCCGTGCAGCGCCAAGACGCTGGCGCGCCGTATCACCACGCTCAAGGTCTTCTTCGGCTGGCTGCATGGGATCGGCGTCCTCGGCGCCGACCCGGCGGAACCGATCCTGCAACAACCGGCGCGCCCACCCCTGCCTTCGATCCTTCTCGACGATGAGATCAACAAAGTTGTCCGCACTGCGCAGAATTACCTGTGGGATCGTGGCCGCCCCGATGCACGACCTTATCTGCTTGTCAGCCTTCTGTTGCAGACAGGCATGAAGAAGGCTGAATGCGCCCGCCTGCTGATCGATGACATTGACACATCGCAGGGCAGCGGCCCCGAACTGCATATCCGCTATCCTGAAGAGTCCAACGCACACAAGAACCGCAGTATCTCGCTTCACCCCAGCATTGTCAGCGTCTTGAACCAATATTTGCAGCAGTACAAGCCCGAACATCATCTTTTTGAGTGCACCCCGCGCAATCTGGAGTACGTGCTCGATGAAGTGGGGCAAAAAGCGGGTATCAAGCGCATTCAGGTCGGGTTTGAGGCGCTGCGGTGGACATGCGCCGTGCGCGATTACCGCATGGGCGCGCCCGAAGATCGGTTGCGTCAGAAGCTGGGGTTGAGCAAGATTTCGTGGCGCGAGACGCGTGAGAAGATCTTCCAGCTGGCGGGTCGATGAGCGAGCCGAATCCAATCAAACCACCGGCGCTCACTCGGTGGTGATCACCGGCAGCAGCGCCCGAAACGAGCTTTGGTATTGCAGGTGGATGTCCAGATAATCACCGCTCCACCCGCCGACTAAATAGAGCCGGTCGTTGTAGCCAATCGCCGCCAGGTTACGCCATTCACCGGGCACAGGTGACGCAAAATTACTCCAGACGCCCACACCAGGGTCAAAACGCTCCATAGTGTCGAGTGGGCGACTCCACCCACCGCCTAGCGCAAAGACGGCCAACCCATCGTAGACCAGGCTCAGGCCCCCGCGTGGGGTGGCAAGCGGCGGCAACTCGCGCCATTCGTTGCGGGTGAGCGAGTAGGCGGCGGCCTTGTCCAGCTCACGCTGACCATCAAAACCCCCGGCCACAAAAATCTCGTCGCCGACGAGGGCGGCGCCCAAAAAGGCCGCCGGCGCTGGCAACCGGGTCACCAACGCCCAATTCGAATTCTCCCCATCTGCACTGGGTCTCAGCCGCCATACCTCATCGCGCGGCGCGCGTCCATCCCACCCGCCGAGCAGATAGAGCGCTTGGTCATCGCTGATCAACTGGGCGCCGGCCAGCGGGCTGGGCAACGCGCCGGCGGACTCCCAGCGGTTGTGATCGAGATCATAGCGCAGAAAGAGATCGCGCACCGCAGTGGTGGTTGCGGCTGCGCTGCTGCCGCCGGCCACATAGAGCGCATCGTTGAACGCGGCTGCCGCGGCATTTCGCAATGGTTCGGGCAGCGGCGCGCGGCTGCGCCATTCATTCACGGTCAGGTCATACGCGTCTACCGCCGCCACGGCCACCCCGTCGCTCGTCTCGCCGCCAATCACAAAGAATTGCTCGGCGATGCGGGCCACGGCCAGCCGGCTGCGGGCGATGTTGAGCGGCGTTCGTACTTCCCAACGGGGCTGCAATTGCAGGGCGGGCCTTCCGGCGATGGTGGCGCCGCCATCGCTGAGCAGATCGAGCGTGGCCGGCCCCCGCGCCCGCAGACTGGGGACAACCAGCGCAAGCAGACAGAGTAGAAACGCTATGACGAGATACGGGCGTTGCCACGGCGCCATCTGGGGGGGCAGATCGGTCAGTGGCTCTGGTTCGGGCGGCGCCAACGGCGTAACCGCCGCCCCCTCAACGGGCGCCGGCAGTTCGACGCCGGGCACAGTGACCCACCCGTGTTGCACCAGCATCATCGACGCCTCGGTGCGGCTGTTAACCTCCAGTTTCTCGAAGATGTTGCGTAAGTGGACCTTGACGGTGTGCGGGCTGATGACCAGTTGGCGGGCGATCTCACTGTTGCTCAGCCCCAGAGTCAGCAGCCGCGCCACGTCCATCTCGCGTTCGCTGAGGGGGTTGTCCGCAGCAAACGAGGGATGGGTCTCTTCGCGCGCGGGCGCAGTGGTGGGGCTGGCGTCGGTCGTCGTTGTCATACGCATCGTGGAACAGACAGCAAGGTTGTATGCGTCATTATTCCACAAAAGCAAGGGGACGCCAAACTATACGGCCCGGGCTCAGCCGCCGTTTCGGCGGAGCGAGCAATCAAGATCGTTAATCGAGAGGCCGTTGCGCGGTGGCAATCAACTGATGATAGAGCGCCTCGACCAGGGCGTATTTGTGCGCCCAGGTGTGCTGGGCATAGACTTTGGCCTGGCCACGGGCGCCCATGGCTTGCGCCGCCTCATGGTGGTCGAGCAGGTGGGCGATGGCCGCGGCCAGCGCCTCGGCGTCGCCAAACGGGGTGAGCAGCCCATCCACCCCGTCGCGGATCACATCGCCGATACCCCATGCCTGCGCCCCGATGACGGGTTTGCCATAGAGCCACGCTTCGAGATAGACCATACCAAAGGAATCGACACGCGAGGGCATGGCCAGTAGATCACACGCAGCCAGCAGGCCGCGCTTGTCTGCATCGGCGATGCCGGGCAGCACGAGCAGGCGCGTCCGGTCGGCTGCGGGCAAGCGGTCGAGGTAGTGCTGAAATGCGCTCAACAGCGATCCGGCCAGCACCAGGTGCAGGTTGCGACCGGCAGCCCAGAGACGCCGCACGGCCTCCACCAGCGTGACCGCGCCCTTGTCATAGGCCATGCCTGAGAGAAAGGCAACCAGGGGGCCAGTCAGGTTGTGTTGTTGGCGGAAACGGGCGCCGTCGCCGCCCACCACCTCGTGTGGGTTGACGCCGGCGCCGATCACATGGATGCGCGCCGGTTCGACCCCACGCCCGGTGTAGAAGGCGCGTTCGGTGTCGGTCTGTGCGGCGACGGCGTCGCTGCGGCGCACCACATCCACTTGATGGCGCATGGTGTAGAAACGGCTGGGCGGGTCGTTGCCCGGCTCTGCGCCCGCGCCCAGGTGTGTGAGCGGGCAGGCTACAAAGGGAATGGCGCGCCGCCGGGCGCAGCGCAGCCCCGCCGCCATAAATGGCTCAAAGACGATGTTCATCCCCGCGACGAGGTCGAATTGCTCTTCGGTTTTGACCAGCCAGCGCCAGAGGCCAGGGCACCAGGGCGCAAACCGTGCGGCCAGGTGCAGCAACGCAACCGGAACCGGGCGCGCCCTGGAGAGGAGCCAGAGCAGCCGGCGCATGCCCGGGTAGGCAAGACCAGGCCAGGGCAGATAGCGCAGCGGGAAGCGGAGGATGCGGACACCTTGATGGGTTTCCTGGCGCTGAATAATGTGGCGGCGTTGCGGGTTCCAAAAGGTCTCCAGGTCCAACGCATCGGTGGTGAGCACGGTGACGGCGTGGCCGGCGGCGGACAGCCGGTTTGAGAGCTCGGCCAGATGGCTTTCAGCCCCGCCATAGGCCGGCCAATACCGTTGGGTGATGTGAAGGATGCGCATGGGTTGGAGGCTTGAGATTAGAGACTGGGGCCGGCAGGGACCTGCCACGCCCTTGAGCTAGACCACCGGTGGGCCAGCGACGACCAGGGTATAGTGGTCAGTGTCCAGATAGGATTGCGCCACGCGCTGTACATCGGCGGGCGTGACACTGTTGATCATGTCTCGGTAGCGCTGGAGATAATCCAATCCCAACCCGTACCATTCCATATCGAGCAGGCGGGCGGCGACCCCACCATTGGTCTCTAGGGCCAGCGGCAGAACGCCCGTCATGTAGGCCTGGCTATCGGCCAACTCGTCATCTGGCACGGGTTCGTTGGCCAGGCGGTCGAACTCGGCCAGGATGCTGTCGATGGCCTGGGCTGTATCTTCGGGGTTGACGCCGGCTTCGGCCACCCAGACCCCGGCGTGCAACTCGGCATCGTGACTGCTGTAGCAGTAATAGGCCAGCCCCTGCTCCTCGCGCACCGCCTGACCAAGACGCCCCATCATGCCAAAGACGCCAAGCACCGTGTTGGCCACGCGTACAGCGTAGTAGTCGGGGTGGTTGCGGGCGATGGCCGGGTTGCCCAACACAATATCGGCTTGCACCTTGCCCGGCATGGGGATGGCAACGTGCGCTGCGTGTGGAATCGCCTCAAGTATCGGCGTCTCCTGGCTGGGCGCTGGCCCGCGCCAATCTCCCAAGTGTTGGTGCAGCAAGTCGAGGACGCGCGGGGTCTCCACATCACCTACAATCACAATGGCGGCGCCGTTGGGGGTATAGTGGTTGGCGTAAAAGTGTTCCAAGTCGGCGCGTTCGATGGCGAGCACCGTCTCTTTGTAGCCGGTAATGGCGCGGCCATAGGGGTGGTTGGGGTAGATCGTCTCATAGAAGCGCAGGTTGGCGGCCCGCTGCGTATCCTGGTCGCGTTCTTGGATGGCGACCAACATCTGCTGACGCAGGCGCGCCAACTGTTCCGCCGGGAACGTGGGCCGGCGCAGCATATCAGCCAGAATTTCGACCATGTGCGGGAAATCTTCGCTGAGACTGACGGTTCCAAAGGCTGTCGTGTGGGTGTCCCCGCTGGCCGACAGGCTGGCGCCAATCGATTCAATTGCCTCGTTAAAGGCGTCAAAATCATAGTGTGCGCTGCCGCGCGTGAGCATGGACGCCACAAAATGGCCGAGACCGGTCTTGTCGAGCGGGTCGTGGATGGCGCCGACGGGCAGGTAGCCGTCGAGCACGGCGACGGGCGCGGCATGATTTTCGCGCACCAGCACCGTCAGCCCGTTGTCGAAGACCACGCGCGTCACGTCATGGGGGCCGGGAAAGGAAGGAGCGTTCATGAGGATTCTGTCTCTACGGTCGGCTCAGCCGGCATATACCAGCCTATGTTTTGCCGTTCGGGCCTGAAGTAGCTTTGCGCCACGCGCTGCACATCGACGGCGCTCACCGCCGTCAACCGTTCCAGCCAGGTATCGAGCCATTCGGTGCTGGCGAGCACCTCGCTGACCCCCAGCCAATAGGCCTGGTGGGTGACGCTTTCGGTGCTATAGGCAAACTGGGCTTTGGTCTGTTTGATCGCCTTTTCCAATTCGGCCTGGGTGACGCCCGTCTGCTGGATCTTGGCGAGCTCGGCCCAAATCGCCGCTTCGATCTGGTTGTGCGTGACGCCCGGCGCCAGGGTGACAGCAAAGCTAAAGAGGTCGGCGTCGATGGTCGGCTGATAGCTCGACTGGACGCCGACGGCCAGTTCGGTGTCGACCAGGGCTTTGTAGAGGCGATTGCTGCGGTTGTTGACGCCGCCGCCAAACAGCCCCATGCCCTTGGCGCCGCCCAACACTGCGTCCATCACGATCAGCGGGAAGAAATCGTCATGGATGGCTTCGGGGGCGGGGAAGGCCAGGATCAGATAGGCCGTCAAATCGGGGCCGCGCAGGATAACGCGGCGCTCGGCGCGCTGTGGCGGGTTCTGCACGCGCGGGTGGAGGGATGGGCGTGTGGCCGGCAGGCTGCCGAAATAGGCTTCTAGCTTCTGCAACATGGATGCAGTGTCGAAATCGCCCACCAGCACGGCAACCGCGTTATTGGGGGTGTAGAACGCGCGGTAGTGATTATAGAGATCATCGCGCGTCATGGTCAGCAGGTCGCTCTTCCAGCCGATGATAGGGTGGTGATAGCTGTGCGCCGGGTGGGCCACGGCCTGAATCTCTTCTTGGAGCAGATAGAAGTAGCTGTTTTCGCTCCCCTCGCGCTCGGCAAGGATCACCGTGCGCTCCGACTCCGTCTCGTCGGGGTCGAAGAGGGAGTTGGCCAACCGGTCGCTCTCAATCTGTAGCGCCAACTCGATGCGGTCGGCGGGGAGTGTCTCGTAGTAGGTGGTCCAATCTTGCGACGTCATGCCGTTGAAGAGGCCGCCGGCGCGCGCCACGGCCTTGTCCAACTCGCCGGGGGGGAACTGCTCGGTCCCTTTGAAGAGCATATGCTCCACCCAGTGGCTGACGCCTGTGCGGCCAGGCAGCTCGTTGCGGCTGCCCACCCGAAAGAAGACCCAAAAGCTGGCTACCGGCGCCACATGGCTCTCGCGCAGGATCACCTGCATGCCGTTCTTAAGCGTGGTTTTGGTGAGTTTCGCCAACGCCATTCGTGTACACTGCTCCTCGGCCAACGGCCTTATAGGTGAAGCCCAGTTCATACATGCTCTCTGGGTCGTAGATGTTGCGGCCATCCACTATATAAGGGTGGCGCATCAGGGGCCTGACGCGCGCAAGATCAAGGTGTTTGAACTCATTCCACTCGGTGCAGATGAGCAGCGCATCGGCCCCCTCGGCCACATCGTAGGGGTCTTCGCCCATGCGCAGGTCGGGGATCACGCGGCCGGCGTTTGGCATGGCCACAGGGTCATAGGCGGTGACCAACGCGCCCTCGTTGTGCAACATGCGGATGATGTCGAGCGCGGGCGATTCGCGGATGTCGTCGGTATTGGGTTTGAACGCCAGCCCCAAGACGCCGACGCGACGGTCGAGCAGTTTGCCGCCGAGCAACTCGCGTAGGTGGAGCACCGCCCAACGGCGGGCGTCCCGGTTGATGTCGATGACGGCGCGCAGAAGCGATGGATGTGAGCCATGCACCAACGCCATATGCTCCAGCGCCTTGACATCTTTGGGGAAACAGGAGCCGCCATACCCCAGCCCGGCGTTGAGAAACTGGGAGCCGATGCGTTTATCCAGCCCCATGCCGAAAGCCACTTCCTGCACATCAGCGCCCAACCGCTCGCAGATGGCGGCGATCTCGTTGATAAAGCTGATCTTGGTGGCGAGGAAGGCATTGCTGGCGTACTTGATCATCTCCGCCGTGCGCAGGTCGGTGATCACGATCCGCGTGCGCAGCGGGAAGTGGAGTTGCGCCACCTTCTCGGCTGCCTCACGGTTGACGCTGCCCACCACCACTCGGTCGGGGTTCATAAAGTCGTACAGCGCCGAGCCTTCGCGTGTGAATTCGGGGCAACTGACCACATCAAAGGGGGTGGGTTCCGGCTGGCTGCGCCGCACAATGTCGGCCACCCAGTCGCCGGTGCCCACCGGCACTGTGCTCTTGTTGATCACCACCAGGGGGTGCGTCATGTGCTGGGCAATGGACTGGGCCGCCATGCGCACATATTGCAGCTCGGCCTCTCCATCGACACCGCTGGGGGTGCCCACGCAGATAAAGACAAATTCGGCGTCCTGCAGCGCCTCGGCATAGTCGGTGGTGAAGGTTAGACGACCCGCTTTGACATTACGTGCGATCATTTCGCTCAGGCCCGGTTCATAAATGGGCACTTCGCCCCGCCGCAACATATCGATCTTTTCCTGACTAATGTCAATACAGGTGACCTTATTGCCCATATCGGCAAAACATGTACCGGTCGATAGACCTACATAGCCAGTTCCGGCTACCGCGATTTTGTTTTTCATTGCATGGTGCTCCTGATCTACTTGCTTATGAATCTGAACATGTTCGATTACTCATTATACAACCAGTTACTTGTTTGCCTGCGCCTGCCGCACTTGTTGTTCGGCGCGTGACAGATCAGACCAGCGCAGTTGTTCGCGCCAGAAGTAATAGCCGCCCACCAACGTGACGGGCAACCAGAGCGCAGCGTGAAGGGTAAAGGTGTAGCTTGCGGCAAGATTGGCTTCGACGCCAAAACGCTTGAGCACCTCGATCCCCGGCGTATCAAAGGTGCCGATATAGCCGGGCGCCGATGGCAGGGTTGTCGCCAGGTTGACAAGCCCATTCATGAGCATAAGCACCAAAAAGCTCACCGAAAAATCAAAGGCGTGCATCACAAACCAATACTTTACCGTTTCCATGAGCCAGATGACGACGCTGGCGGCAAAGATCATGAGCACGTCCGCGGGCCGGCTCAGGCTCTCCAGCCCCGCCATAAACCGTGTATAGAGTTCGTCCGTTCGCCGGCGGATGCGCTGCGGCAACAGGCGCCCTGCAAACCACTGATAGACCGTCGCCATGCGTTGGGGCTGCGCCGCCATCCAGACAAAGAAAAAGGTCGCGATCAATAATAGCACAGTCAGCCCGACCACAGCGTTTCGATATCCTGACGGCAATTGAGGGGTAAACGGCAGGGCCAAAAAGAC
Organism: Caldilineaceae bacterium; assembly: GCA_023384495.1. Classification (GTDB taxonomy): domain Bacteria; phylum Chloroflexota; class Anaerolineae; order Caldilineales; family Caldilineaceae; genus CFX5. The sequence continues at coordinate 3,483 of JAHDWG010000088.1, read as the reverse complement.
GAACAGCAACATCACCAGCCCATCAAACACGCGTTCAATGATCACCGTCGCCAGGCTGGATGAAATCGGGATGCCTTCTTTGCGCCGTAGGACATAGGAGCGGATCACTTCGCCGGCGCGGAAGGGGTAGATGTTGTTGCCAAAGTAGCCAATACAGATGAGCGGATAAAGCCGGGTGAGGGGGATCGGTTTGAAGTGGCGCAGCGTGTAGTGCCAACGCCAGCTGCGCGCCCAAAGGCCCAAAAAGTAGACGCCAATCCCCGGGGCGATCCACCAGTAGTTGGCCGTGCGCAAGGCGTTGCCAACCTCGGCCAGATGCAGGCCACGCAGGGCAAAATACAGAAAGACGGCGCTGACCAACAGGCCAAGCAAGAGTTGCCAAATGCGCTTCAAGCCTACCTCAACCTAGTACCTTTAACAACCTAGTTGTTTGACGATTCGTGCTTATACCACCTGTCGGATTGCAAAGTCACTTTGTTACAGATGCGTTAGGAAACGGCAAGAGACTCCTTGCCCGACCAAGTGAATGATTTGCAAGTATGCCATAGCCCACCCGAAACGACCAAGCCGGCGGGGGCAGCGAGTCCCCCAGAATCAACGCCTAAAGAGTCGAGCAGCTGGCAAAAGAGAGGGGACGACGCGCAGTCGTCCCCTTGAGTGGTCATCTGTGAGTCGGGGGCAAATCATGGGCAAATACGCACACACCGACGGGCTGGGTGCGGCTAGGCGGTCACCGGCGTGGCCAGCACTGCCGGCTCGACGGCTGAACCCAGAATCTCTTCCAGGGCCATAACGTGGGCGCAAACGCCCCGCAGCACAAACTCTTCGCAATCACACTCCCACACCGCCTCGTCATAGGTGATGTTGTGATTGGAGTTCTCGCCATTGATCTCTACCTCAAACGTATGCACGCGAATCCGTTGGTCGCGTTCGTCGGCATATTGCCGGGCCTTCACCAGCCGGCTGGCGGCGGCATCCATGCGGGCTGGGCTGGGCATGACGGCCGGCTCCACCGAGTCCCCCAGGATGTATTCCATCGCCATAATGTGGGCGCAGACGCCCTGAAGCAGAAATTCTTCACAGTCGCAACGCCAATCGCCGCGGTCATAGATGACCTGGTGGTCAGAATGCTCACCGTGCAGCGTCACACCAAAGCTGTGGACCTTCACGCGGCGGTCACGCTCGGCCGCGTACTGGCGGGCCTTGATAATTCTGCTTGCAGCTGAATCCATTGTACTCCCTCCCTTTCGTTCACATTGAACTTCGCGTTATACTGAGTTCTGAGATGAACGACAACGCCCAGGCAAATTGTTGCCTGGGCGCTACTCACACTGATTGACTGAAACAACCTTGACGGCGTTCTGCTGGCTGGGGATCTTCATGTCGACCTACTCGCTCCTGTTGCTGGGGCCATCTGGCGGATAAGGTGGCCTACGCTGATGACGCCTGCACACCGATGTCGGACAGAGCCTGACGCCACATCTCCGCGGATGTTAACGAGTTTAACAACAGGTTAACAATCGGCGCACCCACAGTATAGCGGATTCGACAAGCGATGTCAAACACAGTTTTTTCCCTGTTCGAGGCCTCAATCGTGGGGGCGCATGGTCCGTTTGACCCGACCTGACTGCCACGATTTGGCCCGACGGTTGACCCGATGGTGACCCTCAGCCGGAATGGGTTGGTTTGCTACTCTGCGATATCCAGCACGCGTATGGCGTGTTGCTCGTCGAGGATTTCGAACCAGAGTGTAACATCGCCTGTGATCGTGACGCCATAGACACTTGGGTCCACCGCATCGCTGCGGAAGGGGAGTGCGTCGGGGTTGACGCGCAGTGTTTCCACTGTCGGCCACACGCGGGCAACCAGACGGCGGTCAATCTGACGTAATGCGGCTGTCGCTACAGGCGCAAAGTAGAGGGTGCGTTTCACGGCAATAGTCCATCTATGGTGCGCGTCGCCGTCGCAAAGCCGAGTCATTACAGCGCTAGCGCGCACGCGCCATTGCACTTGACCTGCTGCCGACATTGTAGCAGCAGGCTCGCGGCCTGTCAACGCCCGGTGAGGTGACAGTCACTTCAAGAGTGACTGTCATCTGTGCCGCGCACTTCGGCGTTGCCCAATTGGCCCAAACCGGGTAAAATTCGACGAATCAATTGTCAGTCTCATGTGTGTCAGTCCCATGTGTGTCAGTCCCATGTGTGTCAGTCCCATGTGTGTCAGTCCCATGTGTGTC
>JAHDWG010000088.1:0-1147 GCA_023384495.1 Caldilineaceae bacterium | reverse complement strand
AATCCCGTGTAAAGAGAAAATCCAAAGAGAAAATCCAAAGAGAACATGATGGCCCCCACTCCGAGCAATCGAGACCATTCCAGTCTGCCCTGCCTCATTCTCATCACTGGCCTGATGGCTGCCGGCAAGTCGACCGTGGCTCAGGCGCTGGCCGAACGGTTGCCGCGCAGCATTCACTTGCGTGGCGACCTGTTTCGGCATATGATTGTCAACGGCCGCGCCGAAATGGGCTTCGAATTGAGCAATGAAGCGTTGGCGCAACTCCGTCTACGTTATCACTTGGCGGCGATTGTTGCGCGGGAATATCTTGCTGCCAACTTTACGGTGGTCTATCAGGACATTATTCTGGGCAGTGGGTTGGCTGACGTTGTTCGTCTATGCCGTGATCTGCCACTGCATGTGGTTGTGCTCTGCCCCAGCCCGGCCGTGGTGGCGCAGCGGGAAGCAAATCGACCCAAGCGCGGTTATGGTGACCTGGCCTGGGTCGAACAGTTCGACCAGGTGTTGCGCCGCGAGACGCCGCATCTGGGTCTATGGCTCGATAGCTCGAACTGGACGGTGGACGAAACCGTCGAGCAGATACTTGCGAATCTTGAACAAGCCAGGATCATTTGGTCAGAAGACGATCTACAATAGGACTACAATAGGAACGGTCTGGAACAGGAAGAGTCTGGAACAGAAACAATGAATCCAACGACAGCAGTGACTCATTTGACGGGTGAGGCGCTTGAGGCGGGGCTGGAACAGATCCGGCAGTCGCCCAAGGATGCGGGCCGATTGGAGATGATTGTGCGCCGGCCCCAGATAGGCGAACGCGAGGTGCTGACAGAAGGCGAGCTCGATGTGGCCGTGGGGTTGGTGGGCGACAACTGGGGCGTGCGTGGCAGTTCACGCACCGCCGACGGTTCATCCCATCCCGACATGCAACTCAATATCATGAACGCACGCGTAATCGATCTTGTGGCCCAGGAGCGGGAGCGCTGGTCGCTGGCAGGGGATCAGCTTTTTCTCGACCTCGACCTGAGCGTCGACAATCTGCCGCCGGGAACACGGCTGGCGCTTGGCGCGGCTGTGATCGAAATCACGCCGGAACCCCACACTGGTTGCCAGAAGTTTGTCGCCCGCTTTGGGATCGACGCCCTGAAGT
>JAHDWG010000087.1 GCA_023384495.1 Caldilineaceae bacterium | reverse complement strand
CGCCAGCAGCAGCAAGATGGTGCCAGCCAAAAAGAGATCCTGCGCGATCAGCGCCCGATAGAGCAGCGGCCCTACCGTCGGCAAGCTCAACACCAACGAGACGATGATGCTGCCCGAAACAATGAAGGGGAAAATATAGCCGATCGTGCTGGCAAACGGGTTGAGCGCCGCCCGCACCGGGTATTTGAGGATCACCCGATATTCAGCCAACCCCTTGGCGCGTGCGGTCACCACATAAGGCCTGCGCAACTCATCGAGCAGATTGGCGCGCATGATGCGGATTAGCTCCGCCATGCCCCCCAACCCCAAAATCACCGCGGGCAGCGGCAAATGCTTTATCATATCCCAAACCCGCGCCAAGCTCCACGGCGCCTGGAGATATTGATCTGAAAAGAGGCCGCCGATATTTTGCAGCCCGAAATACTTGAAACCCACATAGAGGATCACCAACGCCAGCATAAAGTTGGGGATCGCTACACCGGCAAAGGCGACAAAGGTTGCAATATAGTCGCCAATCGAATATTGGCGCACGGCGGAATAGATGCCGAGCGGCAACGCCAGCCCCCAGATAAAGATGACCGCAGCAACCGAAACAACCATCGTCAACAGCAGCCGGTCGCCGATCACCTCGCGCACCGGGCGATTGTATTCCATCGCCATGCCAAAATTGCCGCGCAACATCAGCCCCATCCACTTGGCATACTGCACATAGACCGGCTGGTCGAGGCCATACTGCTGACGCAACGCCTCCGCTTCTTCGGCGCGCACCATGGTGCCCATGGCCTGAAGATTGGCGATATAGGCCGTCACATAGTCGCCTGGCGGCAACTGGATCACCAGAAACGACAAAACCGATGCGGCCCAAATGGTGAGGATGCCGGCAAAGAGGCGGCGGGTAAGGTAAGAGAGCATAATGGTCAGTGGTCAACTGTCAATGATCAATTGTGAATGGTTACACGTCACGCGGGTCGCTACGTTATCCATTGACAATTGACCATTGACAAGTGATCGTTACTCCGCGTCTGTAAAGAAGAACGTGGCAGGCCGCGAGATGTTCGGCGTCTGGCCGGCCTGGATGTTGAACTGGCGCGAGGGGATGTTGCCCATGTTGTTCTTGACCACGCGCACGCCCATGAACGCGCCCGACTGGCCGACGGTGCCAATCTGCCAGACTTCGTCGGTGATAATCCGCCAGATATCCTGGCCAATCGTGATGCGTTCTTCCGGCGTGGCCTTCAACCCCTGCGAGAAGAGGTCCAACACTTCGATCACCTTGGGGTCGGTCGGCTCACTGCCGGCCGCGCCGCCCGACGAATACCAATCGCCAAAGGCCGGCCCGGTGCCCGATGTGTTCGCCACCGGGATGGCATGATAGGGGTAGAGGAAGAGCTCATCGGTGCCGTCGTTCTGCCAGAAGAAGATTTGCAGATCGTTGGCGCCGCGCCGCTGTTCGATCAGGCCGCGCTCCTGCTCCACTACGTTGACAAAGATGCCAATTTCCGCCCAGTCTTCCTTGATCAGCTCGGCCACCTGTGTAAACTGGATAAAGGCCGGAATGGGCGGGATCTCGATGATCAGGCGCTGGCCGTTGTCGGTGCGCAGGCGATAGCCCTCGCTGTCCCGCTCGGTGAGGCCCAGGGCGTCGAGCATGTCGTTGGCCTGGTCAAAGTCGGCCACTGCGGGCGACCACAATGTGCGATACTCCGGGCCAGGGTTGAAGGGGGAGCTTTCCGCCACCACCGCCGACCCCGATGTGCCAATGCCCAAGAAGATGATCTCATTGATCTTATCCCGGTTGATGGCCAGCGAGAGCGCCCGGCGGAAGTCGGTGGTCTTGAGCCATTTGGCGATCTCGGGGTCGGCCTCATAGCTCAGGTTGATCTGGAGGCCGGCGTCTGCGCCGTGCTGGGCCGGGTCGAGATAGATGGTATAATCCCCCTCTTCCATGTTTTCGAGCAACACCGGCAGGTTGGCCAGCGAGATGTGGCGCGCCTGGAAGTCATACTCACCGGCGATGGCGCGCAGGTTGAGCACTTCCAGATTCTCGGCCAGCGTCATCGAGATGCGGTCGATGTAGGGCAATTGGTTACCGGCTGTGTCCACACCAAAGTAGTATGGGTTGCGCTCGAGCACCCAGTTGTCGGTGGTGATCGGCACGACCGTCTTCCACGGGGTCACCACAGGCAGGTCTGGGTTGCGGGCCCAGGTATTCTTGTCTTTGAACAGATTGATCCAGTTGTCAAAGCCCTCGGCTGCCACGAGCGCATCCAGTTCAGCCTCATCGACAAAATCAGGATGGAATTGCTCCAAATAGTGTGCCGGCGCAAAGCCGCCCAAGCCAATGTTACCGAAGATCGCATTGCCGCCAAAGACGTTGACCGAACTGCCCAATACCTCGAGGAAGAGGCTGTTGGCCTCGGGGAAGGTGAACTTCACCGTGTAGTCATCCAATGCCTCTAGCGTGGCCCCTTCATCGACATTGAAGAACGGCGAGCGCACAGGCACCAATTCCTCATTCAGGTACATGTGCTCATACCAGAACATGATGTCGTTGGCCGTAAACGGCTCGCCATCCGACCACTTGGCGCCCTGGCGCAGGAAGAGTGTGATCTCATTGCCGGCGTCATTGACTTCCCAGCCCTTGGCGACATTGGGGACAACCTTGGGGAACTCATCGGCGTCCCAGAAAAGCAGACGGTCGCCCCCAGCCACGCGGTGGCCGTTCTGCCCATCTGCCGGGCCGGTAAAGCCACGGCGCCAGGTGCCGCCATACTTGCCGATCTCGTGCAGCGGCTCAATGACGAGCAGATCTTCGCGCTGGGGCAGGCGATCTTCCACCGACGGCAGCGAACCGGCGGCCACCAACGCCGCCAGCATTGGCGCTTCACCGAATGTGGTGGGGAATGCGTCTACGTCCAATATGATCTCTGGCCCTTCGATCTCGCCGATAAGGAAGGCGCCCAATGGCTCTTCTTCATCCACAGCAGCTTCGGCGGCAGGCGCTTCAGCGGCAGCAGGCGCTTCGGCTGCGGCAGGCGCCTCCGCAGCGGCTGGCGCTTCAGCAGCCGGGGCGCTATCACCACCGCCGCCACATGCGGCCAACAACCCCATGATTACGAGCAGCGACAACAGAGAGACCCACTTCGTACGTCCTCTAGTCACAGTATTCCTCCTTGATTGACTTTGTGCTCAGATGTCTGGCTGATGCAAGAACGGGTGCGCAATTGGGTGCGCCAATGGGAATGTATCGAAGAATGATACTGAGCGCCTATCCGAATGCCTCGGCGAGCCGCCTCATGCCCAGGCGCCGTTGTTGCGGCTCGCAGCCGCTGCTCGGATCGATTCTAAGTCTGGTCGTACACTTTGGGTATTGCGGGAACCGACGCACTGGAGAGTAGCCAATATGAATAACAAGATTCGGTCTGTAGAACCTATCCGTACAAGGTTTCGGCATCGACTCCAGGTGTATGCGAGCATGCTTGGCGCTGCCGGTGGGGAGCAGAGTTAACCTATCCATTGCGCCATGGCAGCCGCACTATACACAAACATGACGGATTCGTCAACCGGCGACTGTGCAGTGCGGCAATTCTATACAAACCTACACAAATTCGTCGCCGGCCCGCTCGCTAATTGAGCGGCCTGTCTTCCCTGGCTTGGAATGTACAGGCGCCTTACGTCGGCCACGCGACCGTTGACGAGCTCGGTTGTCGGGGTGCGCGATCTCAGCTTGTGTCACAAGGGGATAGGCTGCATAGACTGCGGCATCCTCCGGGTCATGGCTGAAGTAAAGCCGGTCACGCCGGAGAGTGCGGGCGAAATCGTCCAAGCCTAGCGCCGCCACCACCTCATCGGGCCGGCCGGTGGCGCCGGCGCGCTGTTGGACGCGCAAGAAGATACGATGTTCTTCGCGTGCGGCGTCATAGCCCTCATAGCGCAGTTTGAAAACCAGTGGACGCAGATTGTAGGTGTACGCTTCGCCTTTGCGTTCGCGCTCGCGCCAGATGTGGGTCTGCGCCAAAAAGTGCTCGATGGCCGCGCCAAGCTGCGTTGGTTCGACTTCACCCGGTTCGGTATAGAGCAGAATGGTGTAGTCGGCGCCGATGAGCAAGTTCTGCAACGCTTCACTCTTGACCGGAATTTCCGACAGTTGCCGCAGCGCAACGCCCGGCGGCAATTTGGCGCGGATGTGCGCCTCGATCTGATCCAGTGGCGCGGGCGGGCAGAACGTCACATCGACAAACTCGTTGAGACCGGTAATGCCCACGCCCAGCGGTGAGGCGAACTGGATCTGCGGTTGTGGATTGAAACCTTGGCTATAGAGCAGCGGAAGCCCGGCGCGGCGCAATGTCCGCTCCCACAGGCGAAACTCATCCTGATGCGAAATAAACTTGATCGCCTCGCCCTTTTCGTAGACCATCCGCACACGCTGGCGAGGCGCTTCATCGTCGAGCTGGAATGGTTCAATCTCAGCAGCCATTGTAAACAGTACACAGGTAGACAGTACACATCGCAGTCTATTTGTTTTCTCTATGAGTTGGCGAGTTCGGGTCTCACTCGCCAACCCGTTTGGCAACGGTGCCCAGCCGCCGTTGAGGAACCCGCTGGGCAAACTGCCCCACTCGATCAGGCGCCATCTCATCGTTGAAATAGAGGGGAATCGGCGTGATGTCCACCGGTTGGCGCGTTTTGTTGCGGCCCAGCGGCGGGCACTCCCACGCATCATCCGGCGCGGCGCGGCGCTGCTCTTTGAAGTAGCCGAGAATGCCGCAACTAAAGCAGTGCTCGCGACAGTCATCGATGACACCACCCTGATAGGTGTGGATATATTCCTGCACCAGGAACTGTTTCTTGAGCCCCGCCGAAATATGATCCCACGGCAGCACTTCGTCCAGCGGGCGCTCACGGCGAGCATACCAGTCCATATCCAGGCCGCACTCGTCGAAGGCTTGTCGCCACGCCGCAAAGTTAAACCATTCGCCCCACGCTTCGAGCTTGGCGCCCAGACGCCACGCCCGTTCGACCACATCGCTGAGCCGGCGGTCGCCCCGGGTGAGGAAGGCCTCGACCAGCGTCTCCTGCGGGTCATTCCACGAAAAGTGGATGCCTGGACCGCGCAACTCCTGTTGTAAGCGCTCGATCTGAGCCTGAATGACCGCTTCTTGCTCCATAGGCGCCCACTGGAACGGCGTATGTGGCTTGGGCACCAGCGTGCTCACGCCGATCCGCACATTCGCCCTGTTGCCCAACACCCGCCGCCCTACCGCCAACACTTCCTTCGACAGGTCGGCAATGGCCTGGACATCGTCCAGCGTCTGCGTTGGGTGGCCGATCATGAAGTACATCTTGATGGTCGTCCAACCGCGCTTGTAGACCTCTTCGGCGGTCTGCAACAGGTCGGCGGAGGCGATGGGCTTGTTGATCACATCGCGCAGGCGGTCGGTGGCGGCTTCCGGGGCGAAGGTGAAGCCAGAGCGACGGCGGCCTTGCTCTAGCAGCTCCATCAAGTCCACGCTAAAGCTCTCGATGCGCAGGCTGGGCAGGCCAATGCTCAACTTCTTGGCGCCATGTTTCTCCATGGTGTGGCGCACCAGCTCTTCGACATAGGTGTAATCGCTGCTGCTGAGGCTGAGAAAGCTCACCTCCTCAAAGCCAGCGTGCTCGATCATGGCGTCGACGGCCTGGACCACCTCCTTTACCGGGCGTTCGCGCACCGGGCGAAAGATCATCCCGGCCTGGCAGAAACGGCAGCCGCGCGTACAGCCGCGCATGATTTCGATGGCCGCCCGGTTATGCACCGTATTGATAAAGGGCACAACAAATCTGGTCACTGGCGGTGGCAAAACCGTCACCACCCGCTTGAGCACCTCATGCGGCGCGTCAGGATGGTTGGGCGTAATCGCCGCAATCGACCCATCAGCGGCGTAACTCACGTTGTAAAGGGCCGGCACATAGACGCCGGGAATTTTCACCAAATGCGCCCAAAGCTGCCCGCGCTGGGTCTGGGGGCTTGAGATTGGCAAAGTGTCTCCAATCTCGAGTCTCCACTGCTCATACGCCTCAATGACCTCAAAGATCACCTCTTCGCCCTCGCCGATAATCATGGCGTCGAAAAATGCGCTCATGGGTTCGGGGTTGTAACAGCCGGAGCCACCAGCGATGACCAAGGGGTGTTCGGTGGCGCGGTCGGCGGCGCGCAACGGGATGCCGGCCAGTTCGAGCATGGTGAGCACATTGGTGTAGAGCTGCTCGTAGGGCAGGCTGAAGCCAATCACGTCGAAATCAAGCAGCCGGTGGCGCGTCTCTAGCCCATAGAGCGGTATGCCATCGCGGCGCAGGATGGCCTCGAAATCGGGCCACGGGCAATAGACGCGCTCGGCGAGCAGGTCGTCGCGCCGGTTGATCAGGTCATACAGAATCATCAGCCCTAGATTGCTACCGCCCAGTTCATAGATATCGGGAAAGGCCAGGGCCACTTTGGTGCGAATCTGCGGGTCAGCCCAATCCTTTGTAATCGTATTGAGCTCGCCGCCTGTGTACCGGGCGGGTTGGCTCACTTTGTGCAGCACGCAATCGAGCGCACGCGTGATCTGTCTGGGTGTTTGCAGCATATTGCACTCCGTTTCTGTACAGCAACTCTGCGCCTCAACCGTCTGGCCAGGGTGGCCTGAGACGCGCTCAATAGTATATCACAGATCTGACTCATGACCTATGGCCTATGGCAGGATGCGTCGTTTGTCTGATGATGGGTGATGCGCTTTGCGCGACAATAAGCACACATCCGGCGGTCTAGCGGATGTTGTTCTCATACCCAACCAAGCAGACCAAGTTAACCAACAAGTTCCAAAAAGATGAGGTATCCACTATGTTTCAACAACTCACAGCAATCGGCAACCTGGGCAACGACCCGGAAATGCGCTACACCCCATCAGGAGAACCGTTTACCCGGTTTCGCATGGCCGTCAGTCGCCGCTGGACGCGCGACGACGGTTCGTCCCAAGAACGAACCACCTGGTTCAACGTAACCCTTTGGCGCAGACAGGCCGAAGTCGCCAACCAATATTTGACCAAAGGCAAGCGCGTGCTCATCATCGGCGAAATCGAAGGCGCGCGCCCCTACACGGATCGCGAGGGCAATCCGCGCGCCACGATTGATGTCACCGCCCGAGAGTTGCGCTTCGTCGACAGCCGCACCGCCGATCAAGACGGCGACGAGGAGCGCGATGAGCACCCGTCGGAACTGGAGCCTGCGGAGGCGATCCCCCTGTAAACGCTGCGCCACACCTGGCCAGGCCGAGGCTACGCTGGTGACACTTCCGCCAGCCAGCCCCTGGCTGGGTGTGCCCCCACCCTCAGCATAATTGCACATTCTTCGCCCTTCGTGATAAGCTCTAGCCAGCTTGACTTTTATCGCTCTTGCATGGTTCGTTGAGGATTTTTGAAGGTGATGATGGGCGTAACAACCACAGCGCCGAGGCCATTGCAGCATGGTCCCGGTTATTCTTGGACGCTGCTTTGGTATCTACTGCTCAGTCTTCTCTTTGCCGGTGTCATGGCTTTTGCCACACTCCAGCCGCTCAAGGTGCTGCCGCGCATTGGGCTAAGCCCCGGATACGCCCTCGTTGATCAAGACGGGCAACGACTGACCAGCGAAGATTTGCGCGGCAAGCTCGTGCTCTACAATTTCACCTACACGGCCTGCACACAACCCTGCCCTCAAACAGGCGCCGCGATGCAAGCGATTCAAGCCCAATTGGCCGAATTCGAGACGCTCGGCCTACCCGTGCAGCTTGTGACGATCTTCTTTGACCCTGCACGCGATACGCCAGAGGCGTTGCGGCTGTATAGCCAACAGTGGAAGGCTGACCCAACGCAGTGGCGTATGGTGACAGGTGACCCAACTCACCTCAAGCATGTGATTGGCGGCGGCTTTGGGGTCTACTACGAAGGCAGCCCCAACGGTTCGTACATGTTTGACCCAACCTTTGCACTCGTAGACGGCGCCGGCATTTTGCGCGCCCGCTACCGTACAGCAGAGTTGGACACAAAGGTGGTCGAGCGCGACCTGGGCCTGATCGCAACCGAGGTTGCCCGCAGCCAGGGGCCGATGCGGCTGGCGTATGAAGCGGCCCCACTCAACCCGTCAGACCTCGACCGCGGCTCCGGCCGCGGTGGGTCGCCCTGTTGCTCGCGGGTCTGGCATTGATGACGGTGGTGGTAAGTCTCAGCCGCCGGCAGCCCCATACGTTTCATGGCATTCTGCTCCAGACGCCACAGCCGGTTGCCGATTTTACGCTGCAAAGCTCACACCATGGTCCGCTCTCGCTAAGTGAGTTGCGCGGCCAGTATGTGTTGCTCTATTTTGGCTACACACATTGCCCCGATGTGTGTCCGCTTACGCTGGTCGACCTGGCGCAGACGCTCGATCAACTGGGCGACCAGGCGAACGCGGTGCAGGTGCTCTTTGTCACGGTTGACCCCGCGCGCGATACAGCGCAGCAACTGGCCAGCTATCTGCCCCATTTTCACTCTGACTTTGTGGGCCTCACCGGCGAGCCGACCCTCATTGACGCCGTAGCCACCCAGTTTGGCGTCTTTCATGATGGCGGCCCGGCGAATGACAACCCGGCAGGGCTGATCGACCATACGAACAATGTGATCGTGCTCGACCGGCGGGGGCATGTGCAATTGCTCTTTCCACCGGGCGCGGGAGCCGCCGAGATGGCGGCTGACCTGGCGTATCTGCTGCGGTGAATAGACAGAGATGGAGAAACGTTGATGATGAATCCGGTCGCGCGGTGGAGGAAGATCATCTGGGGGAATCGTGCGTGGGTGTATTTTCTGCTGCTACTCTCTGTGACTGTCATGCTGGCCGCGTGTAGTGGGCGTTCTACAACGCGTGACGATAGCGGGTTACAGGTGACGTTGATCCCGGCGCCCGAAGGCTACGGGGGAACCTACCTGACAATTCAACTGGCCGATGGCGCCGGCGCCCCAATCACCGACGCCACAGTGCACATCGAGGGCAATATGAATCATCCGGGTATGGCGCCCGTCTTCTCAGAAGCAGCCGAGGATGGTGACGATGGCGCTGTCGATGGCTCATACCAGACGCCCTTTGCCTTCAACATGCTGGGGGATTGGATCCTCACGGTGTCGATAGAGCGGCCCGACGGTTCGCAGAGCAAACACGACATCAACGTGCGTGTGGGTGATCCACAGGTTGAGGTGCGGGGCCAATGAGACGGCAGGAGTTGTTGCGATGGATGGCCATACTCGTCGCGCTTATAGGGTTTCCAGTAGCATCTACGCCCGCCTATGCCCACGGCGGTGTGATGCTCAAGTCTGGTTCGTTTGGCAGCTATGAGTGGTTGGTGCAAATCTACCCTTATCCGCCTGACCCCGGCGTGGGGGTAATCACCCTATTTGTCTTCGATGTAGAAGCCGGCGCCCCGGTGACCGATCTGGTGGGCGAGGTCTTGATTGCCCTGCCCGGCGATCCGACGCCGTGCTGTGAGGTCGGGCAGCACCGAGGGCCTTTCGCCCTTTACACCGATGAAATCATCTACCCTGGCGATTATACGACCTATCTGCCGCTCGATGAACCTGGCGAGTGGCAGGCCAAGTTTGTAGTCAACTCACCTACCCACTGGTTCGAGGTGTTGGTCTCGATCCCAGTCGATGTGGCCCCCCCAGGGAAGGTCATCGATCCGCAGGCGATTGCCACCCAGGCCGCCATTATGCGGGCGGTGGCCGAGAGCATCCAGCAGGCAAGCGCCAGCCAATCGCCATTGGCGACACCGGATCCGCTTCAACCCACCAGCCCTTTGACGATGGCGATGCTCTCACCGCTGGCCACCCCATTGGCCGGCGTAGGGGGGGCGGCGCCGCCGGTTGCTTTATCCACGGACGGGCTATTCCCCAGCCGGTTCAATGGGTGGGTGTGGGGCGGCATGGCATTGCTCGTGGTGGTGGGCGCCGTGGCGAGCACTCTCGGTTTGCGCACAGAGGAGTGATCCCGTGATCGACCTACAGTCACAAGGCCGTTATCGACTTGACCTATTGAGCTTCCCAATCGTCGGCGCCATCTTGCGATGGAAACATAACCGCACGGCAGCCCAATTTGTGCTCTTTGGGCTGGCGGCCGCTATCATCGTGGATGGCTTTTGGGGAAGCCCGCTGGCGGCCAAAAATGTCGCCACCGTGAGCGCATGGGTGCACTATCGGGGGCTGGTGGTGCTCGGGTTGCTGGTGGCGGGCAATCTCTTCTGTGCGGCGTGCCCCTTTGTGTTGCCACGCAAATTGGCCAAGTGGCTGGGTCGCCCCACACAGCGCTGGCCCAGAGCGTTGCGCAACAAATGGTTGGCGCTGGCCGGTTTTGTGGGCATTATCTACACCTATGAACTCTTTGATCTCTGGGCCAGCCCCTGGTGGACGGCCTGGCTGACCCTGGCCTATTTTGCTACGGCGTTTGTCTTGGAAGCCTTCTTCACCCGCAACAGCTTTTGCAAGTATGTCTGTCCCCTCGGCACCTTTAACTTCCTCTATAGCACGGTCAGCCCGTTGCAGATCAGCGCCAGGAGCCAACAGACCTGCCGGGATTGTAAAGGGCATGAGTGCATCAATGGCAGCCCCAGCCAACAGGGCTGCCAGCTCGAACTCTTTGTGCCGACGCTCAAGAGCAACCTTGACTGCACTTTCTGCCTCGACTGTGTCAAGGCCTGCCCCTATGACAATGTGGCCCTCGTCGCCCGCCCGCCGGGTGACGAGCTCTTTCGCCAGACGTGGCCTCACCGGCTCGACCTCGCCTATCTGTCGCTGTTGGCTGCCTTTGTTGGGTTGATCAACGCCGTCGCCATGACGCCACCCATCTATGACCTGGAGCGGCAGATGGCCGCATGGCTGGGCACACGAAGCGAAGCGCTGGTATTGGGGGTTATCTACCTGGTGGCGGCCATTGGGTTGCCATTGGGGGCGGCCTATAGCGCAGCATGGCTAGGCAACCGGTGGAACCAAAACAAAGATTCGCTCAACCGGTTGGTTATGCGCTATGCCTATAGTTTTGTGCCGCTGGGGCTTGCCATTTGGCTCGCCCACTACCTCTTTCACTTTGTCACGGGCGCCATGACGATTGTCCCTGCCTTTCAGACCCTGTTTGCCGACACGCTGGGCATCCCGCTGCTGGGCGAGCCTGATTGGTCCATCGCCCTCTGGTTTGTGCCCTCCACGGGGAGCATTCAGATTACGCAACTGGTGGTGATGGCGGTGGGGACGCTTGTGTCCGTCCACATGACGATGCGGGCGGCGCATGGGGCGAATCCACGCCGGCGCGGCTTTTGGCTGGAGGCGCTGCCGTGGCTTGTGCTGCTCTTTCTGCTGGCCGCCGCCGGCGCCAACACCTTTACGCTACCCATGGAGATGCGCGGCAGCGCGATTGGCGGCTAGCAAAGAAACTCGCGTTTTCAAACAATGCGGAGTATGGAAGCCCTACACGATCTCCAGTCCATGGGCAGCGAGCAGCGTCCCATCGCAGAGGATGCCTTCCGTGGGGCCCGATGCGACAATTTCGCCCGCCTCCATGATGGCCGTCCGCCCGAACAGTTCTTGCACCATGCGAATGTCGTGGGTGGAGACAAGCATGGTCATGTCCAGCTTGCGCAAGAGATTGATCAGTGTGCGACGGGCGCGCGGGTCCAGCCCCGCGGTGGGTTCATCGAGCACGAGAATTTCGGGCTGCATGGCAAGCACAGTGGCGACGCTGATGCGCTTCTTTTCGCCGATGCTGAGATGGTGCGAAATCCGATTGGCGTACGCTTCCATCTCCACCGCAGCCAGCGCCTCGGCGACTCGCACTTTCACCACCGCCTTGTCCAGCCCCATGTGGAGCGGCCCAAAAGCGACGTCGTCGTAGACCGTGGGCGAAAAGAGCTGGTCATCGGGATTCTGAAACACAAGCCCCACCCCCGCGCGAATGCGGCCCAGATTGGCGTCGCTCACCTCCAATCCGGCCACGCGCACCACCCCTTCACCGCGCAGAATGCCATTGAGATGGAGCAGCAGGGTCGATTTGCCGGCGCCGTTGGGGCCAACTAAGGCCACCTTTTCGCCCGGCGCCACGTGCAACGTGACATTGTGTAGCGCCCGGCGCCCGTCGGGATAGGCAAACGATAGTCGTTCGACTTCGATGGTATGATGCATGGTGGCTCTGAAGGTTATCCCCAGTGTGAGAAGAGCAAGATCGCGCCGAGGCTGAACGTCACGATGAGCAGGGCCGCAAGATCAGCCTGATGAAAGTGGGGCTCGTCCAGCGTGTGCATGGCCCCTTGATAGCCGCGCGCCAACATCGCATTGTAGACCCGCTCGCTGCGCTCAAACGACCGGATCATCAGACTGCCGGCCATCTGTCCCGCCACCTTTCCCCGCCACCAGACCGCGCCCCCGCTGCGCACGCCGGGGAGCGCTGCGCTGCGAGAGGAACGGGCGCGCAACATACGCAGCACCTCGTCTGAGAGCAGAAAGAGATACCGATACATAAAGCTGACAATGGCCACCAACGGCGCGGGAATATGGATGGCGCGCAACGCCCACAGCAGGTCGGGGAAGGGCGTCACCGCCACCAGCACCACTGCGACCTGCACCGAGATCCACGACTTGACCAGAATGCTGACAAAGCGAATCACGCCGGGCGTGCTGATGGTCAGTCCACCAAAAAGCGGCAGCGTCGCCAGCGGCTCGCCAGGGATGGTAAACGGGAGCGTAATCGCGGCCAGCGCAAACGGAGCAGCCACCAGGGCGCGCCGAAACACATAGCCGAAGCCGATCCGCGCTAAGAAGATGGCCACGAGCACCAAAAACCAGAGCGCGCCATAGGCTGCAAATGCGCCGAACGGCGTTAGGCTGACGGATAGAATGAACAGCAGGGTCAAAATCACCTTGACCCGTGGGTCAAGGTGATGGAGCAGCGAGTCGCCCTGCCGGTGTTGGTCGGCGAGATGAATGTGCATGCGTGTGTCAGGCGGCAGAACGGGCGCGGCGCAACGAACGCCCGATGAGCAACATAATGCCAAAGACGAGCAGTGTACCCAAGACCACAGCCACAATCCCCGACAGCGTCTCATTGCCGATGAACGGGATGGTATAGTCGGGCAGGATTTCGTAGACGGGGTCTAGCGCTCGGTCAATAAAACCAGTGTCCTCGGCGACGCGTTCCAACCCATCAGGGTCCGTGGACGCGGCAAAGGAAAAGACCGCGACCACGAGCGAGATCAACAGCCCAGCGCCTACCCAACCAGCAGAACGCAACCCTGGTGCGTTGGCGCCGCCCGCCAACAGATCAGGGCGGGTGGCGGCAATGAGCGAGAGCGCGCCCACGGTGATGACGCCTTCGCCGATGCCGATGACGGCATGGACGCCCGCCATGGCCGGCAGCGCAATGCCCAGCGGTGAGGTGCCTGAGAGCGCCAGTTGGATGGCGGTGGCAATCGCACTCACCACAACCGAAAGCCATGCGCCCACAAACCCAGCCACCAAAAGGGCGTTGCGCGTCTCCCCCATCAATCGCTTGATCAGGGCGTAAACCGCGTAGCCAGTCAACGCCGTCAGCACCCCCATGTTGACAATGTTCCATCCCATCACCACCAAGCCGCCGTCTTGGAAGAGCAACGCTTGAAGCCCCACTACCGCGGTCATCACCAATACAGCCGCCCACGGCCCCAGCACAATCGCCGCCAGCGCTCCGCCCAGCAGATGGCCACTGGTGCCGCCCGCAACCGGGAAGTTGATGGCTTGTGCGGCAAAGATAAAAGCGGCCATCACGCCCAGTAGCGGGGCCTGCCGTTCACCGAGCTGTCCGCGCGTCTGGCGCAGGGCATAGGCCACGGCGAGCACCGCCAGCGCCCAGCCGGCCAGTGAGATGGGCGTGCTCAAAAATCCGTCGGGGATATGCAATTCCACAGGGGCGGCCAATCCCGACAATAACATCTGCGCGTACATGATGTCTCCTTGCTCGACTGTTCACTCTATCGAAGTATATATTGGCGAAGTATATGAAGTATATATTGGCTCTACTGGCATTGGCGGCAAACCCCATGCAACGTCAGGTGACGGGTTTCGACAATGAAATGATGTTCGCGCGCCAATTGTTCGAAGAGCCGCCCAACGGCGTCGTGGCCGATCTCTGCTGCATGCCCACAATGGCGGCAGACCAAATGGTGATGCGGTTCGGGTTGAGCTAGTTCATAACCCGTGTGGCCGTTTGCGAGCCGCACTGTGTTGAGGATGCTCTGCTCGCTCAAAAACGCTAACGTGCGATAGACGGTGGCCCGGTTCAAGGCAGGCGCGGTGGCGTGAACATACGCATATACAGTTTCAGGCGTTACATGGCCGCCCAGATGGCAGACAGCATCAATAATCAACTGTCGCTGCGGTGTGACCCGATACCCTCCTTCGTGCAGCAATGCGGTGATCGCTTTCATATCGTGACTCATGTGAGATCCTGGCGTCCACAGCCAGCAATAGGCTGTTCGATTTCTACGTGAATTTCTGTGTCATGAATGTGCCGGGCGGCCATTACGTGGCAACTGTACGGCAGTCACCTCACCAATCATGGGTGGAAATTGTTGCAAAAGATTGTAATAGAAACTTTTTGTTCCTGCAATTCCATCAAGTCACAACTCACATCGACAAAGAGTAGACAAATCATAAACGAAAGGATGTAATCTTGATGACATAGAGAGAATGTTCTAGGATTTTGGGCTACTCAGTTTGACATAGCACTACGAATGATATAGTATGACCAGATACACAGAACCTAAACAATGCGCAAACAATGAGCAGCTGTAGAGGCGGTGCGTGGTTGCAAATCCTGGGTCGGGGCTTGCGTTGCGCCGAGGGATTGAATAGAGGTAAGCGCCATGGATGCGATTAGACAATATACGGGAGGCAGTGGCCCGGTCAACGAAACACCCTGTCCGGTGGAATTGGCCGCTCATATTATCGGCCAAAAGTGGACGCTTCAGATCGTCAACAAACTCATGAGCTGCCCTTCACGACGCTTTTGCGAGATCCAAGAGGAATTGGGCGGGGTCAATCCAGGCACCTTGAGCAGCCGGCTCAAAATGTTGGAGGAGGAGGGCATCATTCGCCGGGTGCAGGTGAGCGCAATTCCGCCCCACGTAGAGTACAGTCTGACGGAAATGGGCGCCGAGCTTCACGAAGTCATCCGCGCCATTACCCGGTGGAGCAAAACCTGGCTCTGCACTGGCGAACGCTCACGGCGCGCCCCTGAATCCGCCCGGCACGCTTCCCTGCAGGCCGCATCCGAGATGGGACACCGATGATCGTCAAAGGGCTTGCCGTGGGGCTACTCCAGTCCAACTGTTATGTGCTGGGCTGCGAAACGACACGCCGCGGGGTCATCATTGACCCCGGCGACAGCGCACGCTCCATCCTCAGGCTGGTCGCCCAACAAGATTTGACCATTGAACACATCTTGCTTACCCATGCCCATTTTGACCACGTCATGGCGCTAGAGCCAGTCCAGCTTGCGACGCAGGCGCCGGCGCTCCTCCACCCCGCCGATCTGCCTGTGCTGCGTGACGCCCCCGAGCGCGTCAGCCTCTGGCTCGACACCGAAATCGACCCGCTGCCCGAGCCGGACGGCTTTTTGGCCCACGGGCAGATCATCCGCTTTGGCATGGAGGAACTCGAGGTGCGTTTTACCCCCGGCCATGCGCCTGGCCATGTCGTCTTTGTTCACCACACCGGGCGACAGGTGTTTGGTGGCGATACACTCTTTCAGGGTAGCATCGGTCGCTATGACTTGCCCCTGGCCGATGGCCCCACATTGTTGCGCAGCATCCGAGAACAACTCTTTACCCTGCCCGACGACTATATTGTCTACCCTGGTCATGGGCCGGCCACAACCATCGGTGATGAACGCCGCCACAACCCGTTTGTGGGCGAAACAGCGCACCGCCTTGCCTAAAACGCGGTTTTTCCCATATTGTAAATACCCTCTATCTTTGCAGATTTTTTTCAACGCAAAGGCGCCAACATAGGAAAATTACCTCCATTCCCCTTTTTCACTCTGCTTTGACTTTTGCTGAGTTAGGGACTTGCGTCACAGTCACGGTGAATGGATGTGCTCTATTCTATTATCGAACCATAGCCCGATCATTTGGGGTCAATTTCGGGCTGCCCCAAACCACTGCCGAAGTTTTTTCGTTGATTTGATTAGATATTGGTACAATAGAGACATAACTGTCAGAGACACACGTCGTCCGCAGAGAGCGCCTCCTCGCATCCGGGGGAGCTGCGGACATTATCTATGACCGTATCGAGGGAAGATGACACTCGCATCCGACTGGTTATCTCGCCTATTCCCCCGCAAGGCGCAGGCTGCCGAACCGGCAAGCCGCGCAGAAACCGGCGTCACCACCGGTGGTGGCCGCGACCAAGAGCCGGTTGTCGTCTGGGAAGCAGCCAATATGATGGAGGCTGCGGTGGTCAAGGGGCGGCTCGAACATGCCGGCATCCCCGCCATTGTGCGCGGTGAGGCGCTGGGCGCAATCTATGGTCTGACCACCGGAGCGCTGGCCGCCGTTGATGTATTGGCGCCCAGCGCGCTGGCCGACAAGGCGTTGGAGATTCTCCATAGCGAGGTCGATTTGGACGAGGCGACCCCTGACGAAAGTTAGCCAGGCAACCCATCTATGGTTGCCGCGCAAGCCTAACCAAAGGCGCGTGCAATTGGGCTCGGTTTGGCTTATTCTGTTCAAGGGCAAGCGTGACGGCGCCCGACGCTGTCCACGCACGTGTGGAAAACAGGAATTACTATGACGCAGGAAATCAACGCCCCCACCATCCCCGCCCATTTGGGCGCACGGGGCCGGGGCGGCTACAATGTTCGCTTTCTGGCGGGCGGCGCACTGCTGCTGGCCTTTGTCACCTTTCTGATCGTGCAGATGGTGCAGGCCACCCGCACCACCGGCGCATACTACATGACCACCAGCGAAGTCCACGCTGCCGGCCCCGATTTGGTGGGCCAGCGCATTCGCGTCAGCGGCGAAGTGGTCGAAGGCAGCGAAGAGTGGAACGCCCAAGCCATCACGCTCAAGTTCGCCATTAGTGACGAAAGCGGCGACATCTTGCCAATTACGTTCTACGGCCCCCGCCCCGACAACTTTCAGCGCGCGGCTTCCGCCATCATAGAGGGCGAGTTGCTGCCCGACGGCTCGTTTCAGGCCAACAACCTCTTGCTCAAATGCCCAAGCCGGTATGATGAAGAACCGGAAGAGATTTTTGTGCAGGCGCAACGGTAACGCTGTGTTGCATGACGAGTGATCAACCCGAAAAGACCGGTCATCGCAACGGCGAGCGGCCGGTCTTTTCTCGCCAGGGAACAACCATGAGCTTTCGTCGCCGGCCGCTGGGTCTGGCCCTTCTAATCGCCGGTGCGCTCTTCACCACGCTGCTCTCGGTGGCGATGGCGCAGTCGCCGCCCACGCCGCCCCCGTATGACCCAGCATCTGTGCCCGTCCCTGCCCAGCCACCGCTGGCTGCCGGCGGTGCGGTGATCTTTCAGCAAAACTGCGCGCCCTGTCATGGCCCCCAGGGCGAGAGCGATGGCCCCACCACGCCCGAACTGCCCGCGCCCCCACCCCACTTTGCTGACCCTGCCACGATTGGGCCACGCAGCCCGGCCGAGTATTTTCAC
Source organism: Caldilineaceae bacterium (assembly GCA_023384495.1). Lineage (GTDB taxonomy): Bacteria > Chloroflexota > Anaerolineae > Caldilineales > Caldilineaceae > CFX5. The sequence continues at coordinate 3,464 of JAHDWG010000087.1, read as the reverse complement.
ACTACGAAGTATGGGCGAATTCAGAATCTGATGCCGCCCTGGGGCAATCTGCTGGACGATGAGCAGATCTGGCAGACGGTCTACTATGCGTGGTCGCTGCATACCGACGCCGAGACGGTAGCGCGCGGCCTGGCGCGCTACGAGCAGAGCTGCGCGGCTTGCCACGGCCCCAGCGGCGCCGGAGATGGCCCCGACGCGCCCACCCCCTTGCCCCGCTTTGACGATGCCGGCGCCATGAGCCTGCGCACGCACGATGAGCTTGACGCCGGCTGGCAAGCGGCTCATGCCGAGCTGGGCCAGGATTGGAGCCCAGACGACCGCCGGGCCGTGCTGAACGCCATCCGCACCTTCAGCTATGTCCCCCCGTGGGAGGCCACATATCGGCCGGGCGCTGGTGTGCTCAGCGGCGCCGTGGTGCAGGGCACCGCTGGCGGCGGCCCTGTGGCCGGCCTGCCGGTGACGCTGACCGTGTTTGTCAACTTTCAACCGGCGGAAGCGTTTACGACCACCACCGACGCCGACGGCGGCTTTCGCTTTGCCGACCTTGCCACCGATGCAGGCGTGGCCTATGTGGCGACCACCAGCTATGCCAGCGTGCGCCACAATAGCGCCATCTATCAGTTCGACCCGCTGACCCCTACCGGCGTCATCACCCTGCCCGTCTACGAGACGACCGACAGCAACAGCGCCTTGCACATTGGGCGAGCCAACTGGTTGGTCGACCTGGAACCGGGTGGGCTGCGCGTGGCGGTGGTCTTGGCCCTGAGCAACCAGTCTGACCGCACCTTTGTTGGCCAGCCGGTGGAAGGCGTGGATGGCCTCGCCACGCTCGAGGTGCTTGTGCCAGAGGGCGCCACCGAGATCGAATTCGAAGATGGCGTGCTCAATGGTCGGTACCAACAGGTGGGCAACCGGATCTACGATGTGGTTCCCATTGCGCCAGGTGACGAGACGCGCCAGCTCTTCTACAGCTACCGGCTTCCGTATCAGGGCACCGAGGTATCGTTTGTACAGGGATTTGCCTACCCGCTCGCCGACCTCAATCTGCTGATCACCGAGTTGGCGGGCATGGAAGTTGAAGCGCCTGCGCTTACCTATGTGGGCGTGGAAACCGTGCAAGGCTTTACATTTCGCCGCTGGGCCGGCCAAGCGCTTGCCGGGCAAGAGGTGGCCGTGCGCATCCGTGGGTTGATCCCAGCCGGCGACCCCGACCCGCGTGCAGTTGGCGGCAACGAACCAGGCGCCCTGGTCGCGCGGCCGGCCACCCCGCAGATCGAGCCGCTGGCGGCCTTGAGCCTAGCAGGGATCGTGCTCGTTGCCCTTGCGGTCACCCTGTACATCCCGTTGCGACGGCAGGCCAGGCTGGACCAACGCGCTGCGCTAAGCCAAGAAAGGGCGATACTGATCCAACAGATCGCCGAGTTGGACGACCAACACGCCGCCGGTCAACTTGCCACTGATGGATGGGCGCAAGCGCGGGCGCGCCTCAAGCGCGCCCTGTTGGCTGTGGCGCAGGAGCTTGACCCGCCATGAGCACATCCGCGCCCGCCTCCGCGCTGATTGCAGTGCGCAATGTCTACAAACGATATGGCCGCAAAACTGTGCTCAAGGGTGTGAGTCTGGACGTGGCTGCGGGGCAGGTGATGGCGCTCTTGGGGGCCAATGGCGCGGGCAAGAGCACGCTCATGCGCATGGTAGCTGGATTGGCGCAGCCCACTGGTGGCGAGATCGCGCTTGGCGGCGTGACGGTCGGCAAAGCGGGGTATGAGCTCCGCCGCTACATTGGCGTGGTCGGCCATCTGCCCTTGCTCTACGACAACCTGAGCGGCTATGAGAATCTGGCATTCTTTGCCCGTATGTATGACATGCAGACGCCGGCAGCCCGTATCGAAGCTGTGTTGCGGGCCGTCGACCTATGGGCGCCGCGGCGCGACCTGGTGCGCACCTATAGCCGGGGCATGGCGCAGCGCCTCGCCATCGCGCGCGCCATCCTCCACGACCCGCCCGTTCTCCTGCTCGATGAGCCGGATACCGGGCTGGATCAACAGAGCGCCGAGATGCTGCACCGCTTGATCAACCGGCTGGGCGCGGCCAATCGGGCGATTCTGCTCACCACGCACAACCTGGAGCGGGCGCTGGCCTGGGCTGATTCCCTTTCCATCCTGGTTGGTGGTAAAATTGTCTACACCGCGGCCACGACAGGGTTGGACGGCGCCAGGCTACAGGCGATCTACCGCGAGGCGAATGGAGCGGCATGAGTCTTTCACTATCGGGCAATGCAACGGTGCAGGACAGCCCTCCCCAACTGGACGCCGCACCGGTGCAAATGCGGACAGAGGGGGGGCTTGCTTCCTATGCGGCCAAGCTGTGGGCGGTGGCGGCCAAAGATCTGCGCACCGAACTGCGCGCCAAAGAGATTCTCGGCGTGATGGCCGCCTTCAGCGCGATGGCTGTGATCATCTTTGGCATGGCGTTTGACCTCCGCGTGCCGCAGCCGGAAATGGTTGCGCCGGGGGTGCTGTGGGTGGTCGTCTTCTTTACGGGTGTGTTGGGGCTCAACCGCGCCTTTAGCGCCGAGGTGGATCGAGGCAGCCTGGGTGCGCTGCTGCTGGCGCCGGTCGACCGCAGTGCGCTCTACTTTGGCAAGCTGCTGGCGAATCTGGTTTTTACGCTGGCGGCAGAGATTGTCATTCTGCCGGTGATACTGGTTTTATTCAATGTCAACCTGTTCCAGCCATTGATTTTGCTGGCCCTGTTGTTGGGCACAGTGGGGTATGTTGCCGTGGGGGTGCTCTTTGCCGCCCTGACTGCCGGCGCCCGCACACGCGAAAGCATGTTGCCCGTGCTCCTGCTGCCGGTGCTGGCGCCGGTCTTTATGGCAGGGCTAAAGTTGACGACCATTGCCGTCGACGGGCGCGGCTTCAGCGATGTACAGCGTTGGTTGGGGATGCTTGTGGCCTTTGACGTGGTTTTTGTTACGGTTGCGTTCTTGGTCTTTGACCTCATCTGGGAGGAGGTGTCAGCGTGAGCAGCACGACCCTTTCGGCGCGCACGGTGCGTCGCTCGGCCAGCGGATGGGAGACGGCGCAGTTGGCGCTCAACATCGCGGCGGCGGTCGGCATGGCGGCGCTCATGTGGGCGGCGCTGGTCTATGCGCGGCCAGCGGCCAACCTGGCGGGCGACGAACAGATCGCACAGCGTATATTCTATATCCACATGGGGTGCAACTTCGGCGCCTTGGCCGCCTTTCTCATGTCGTTGCTCGGCAGCATCGTCTATCTCGTGACGCGCGAGCTGGATTGGGATCGCGTCACGCAGGCCAGCATCGAGATTGGGACGATCTTCGGACTGGGCACGACGCTCACCGGCTCGATCTGGGCCAAACCCACCTGGAACGCCTATTGGACGTGGGACCCGCGCCTGACGACGGTGACGATCACGTTGTTGATCTATGTGGCCTACTT
>JAHDWG010000086.1:3480-21211 GCA_023384495.1 Caldilineaceae bacterium | reverse complement strand
CCCCGATGATTCGTAACAATGTGCTCTTGCCGCTGCCGCTAGGCCCAACCAGGCAAATGAATTCGCCAGCCGCAACCGAAAAGCTCACCTGGTGCAGGGCAGCCACCGGTTTGGGGCCGGATTGGAATTGCTTCGTGATCTGTTGGACAAGCAGAAGTTCGGGCATGGTGGATTAGTCAGGTTCGACGATTAGGGCAAGAACTCATTCGTAAAAAGCTCTTGGGCAGGAACCAGCGATTCCACCAGCCCAATCCGCTGCATGAGCGCGGCGGCCGACTCCCATTCGGCGAGCGTGGTTTCGCCCAGGCGGTGATCCGCCTGTGGGGTCCATTGCGCCAGCACAGCGTCAAAAACGGCTCGATTGGCCGGCTCATTGTCGCCCCCCGCCTCGGGCACATAGGTCAACGTAATCGCAAAGGCCTCATCTGGGTTGTCAAGCGTGTACTGGATCGACCGGGCCGTCGCCCGCACCATGGCCGCCACCAACGCCGGGTTGTCGGAAATGGTCCTCTCGTTGGTCACCAACCCATTGGCGGGCACACGCAGATATTGGTCGAGTTTGATCTGCGTCACGTCGATGCCCGCTTGCGTAAGCACCACAGGCCCATTGACCCCATAATCCACAGCTGCGTCCACCAAACCCTCACTGACCGCCGCCGCCTGGGTAAAGCCAATGCTTTCCAGCGTCACATCCGCCTCGCGCAGATTGGCCGCCTCCAGAATGCCACGCAGCGCCACATAGTTGGCGCCAAACGGGCCGGGAATGCCAATGCGTTTGCCGGCCAGGTCTTCTGGTTCGGTAATGCCTTGTTCGGCCCTGGCAAAGACCACCACGGGGTATTGGGTATACCAGCTCATCACGTAGCGCACGGGCAACATCTGCGCCCGCCCCAGCACCACCTGGTCACCACTCCCGATCATAAACTGGAGCTCATTGACGCCGACCAATTTCAGATAGTCATTTTCGAAGCCATAATCCATCGTCAGTTCGATACCTTCGTCGGCGTAGAAACCCTTGGCCATCCCCACATAGAACACAGCAAACTGGACATTGGGAATAAAGCCGACCCCCAGCTTTACGGGGGTTCGCGCATCTTCCTGTCCCGCTGCGGTGGCCCCAACTGTTGCATCCGCCGGCGGGGCTACCGGACGGCACGCCAACAACAGAAGCATCGCTGTGCAAAGCACAATCGTCAAACGAATTCTCATGTCACACCCCTTCACCGATTCTGTTTCTTGTTCACTCATTACTCGTCACTCGTTCACTCGGTCTCAACTCTCCAACGCAGGCAATACCGCTCCAACAAAGAGACCACAATGTAGAGCGTCTGCGCAATAACGATCAAGCAGAAGACAGCGACAAACATCAACGGCGTGTCGAGCACACCGCGAGCCAGATTGATGAGGAAGCCGAGGCCGACATCGGCCCCCGAAAATTCACCGACCACCGCCCCCACGACGGCCAGGATCACGCTCAGCTTGAGGCCGCCGAAGAGCACTGGCAACGCGGCCGGCAATTCCAACAGCCGAAAGCGTTGCCAGCGGCTGGCGCGTAGGCTGCGCATGAGATCATGCAGATCGGGGTCAACGCTGCGGATGCCCACGATCGTGCTGATCAGCGTGGGGAAAAAGGTGATCAGCGCGCAGACCAACACCTTGCTCGCCAGCCCACTGCCGAGCCAGATCACCAACAGGGGGGCAATGGCGACAATCGGCACGCTCTGGCTGGCCACGATATAGGGCGAGACCAGCCGCTCCACCGCCCGATGCTTGCCGAGCAAATAGCCCAACAGCAACGCCGCACTCAGCCCGAGCGCCAAGCCTAGACCGATCTCCACCAGTGTCACATAGGTGTGCCGGCTGAGCGCGCCATCTGCGGCGGCGGTGAGAAAGCGCCGCCATACGACGCCAGGCCCCGGCAAGAGAAAGGGGGGATATTGTTGCCAACGCACCAGCCCTTCCCACAGCGCCACCCCCCCGGCAACCACCAATGGAAACAACAGGTGGCGGCGCTCCTGACGCAGTCTCCCCAACCATGATGTTGAGCGACGCAGAGGCAAGCCAAACCGGGCCGACCTCTCGCGTACCTGAACAGACATTTGGACATCCCTTCTGCATGGCGCCTTTTTTTGTTGGCTGAAGATTCAAGCCAACAAAAAAGCCCCGTCGCACGCTAGATGCTTCGGGGCCGTCGAACAGCGGGTAGGGCAAAGCTACGCCGGGGCGCCTGCACATGCGCCGACTGTCTATACGGAGATCTGTTTGAAAACCGGAGTTACTCAAAGAAGTAAGCATCTTTGCAAAGTCCGATTTTCAAAGCAACCGCAGTACAGATACAAAAACCCGAAGCCACGCTTACACATGACTTCGGGTCAGGCATCCAGTCAGTCGGTTATGCGCCAGTGGTTTACCACAAGCGTCCCGGGCAACAACAATGAGCGCAAAGCGCATCCCACCCAAATGGGACGCCGCCGCGCATCGCTACCCTTACCTTCTTTCATCCGGACTATACCGTCGGCGTCGGAATTGCTGCAATGCAGCGCACCGAACTCGTGCCGCGCCGTGGAAACCACGACGCCGCTCGCGGGCTGTGTTCCGCCTGGCATGGCCAGCAGCGGAGCGTTCACCGCCGATCGGGAATTGGGGTGTCAACAACCATCCCCTCACCCTGCCCCGAAGGTTACATATTTAGTTATTGTGAAAAGTATAGCAATAACATGGCGGGCGGTCAAGTATGACGGAACCCTTGCGCAGGGCAATCGGTCTATCACCGCAATACCCGGGGGAGGCTCATTGACGCAGCGCGTCGATGACGTGCTGTGCGTGTGTGGCCATGTGCGCCGCGTGTTCGGCGACAACGTGCTTGCCCGCCTGCGCCTCGACAGCGCGTACGAAGGCTTTCAGATTGTTGATCGCTACATCTGACTGGCCGCGATCCAGGGCGGCCTGGGCGGCATCGAGCTTGGCAAGCAGACTGTTCGCAACCCCCTGGTTGGTAATGTGCCCGGCATGGACGGCGTGGCTCACGCAGTCGCGCAAGGCCTGGATTGTCGGTTCGTGCATACAACCATGTGCATCGTCCGCCAGCACCGGTGTGGTGAACAAAAGGTTCGCCACGACAAGCATCAATGCGAACAAGACTACGAGTGTACGTTGCATTGTTTATCTCCCGCAGAAAACGCCAGAACGTGGGTTATCCTCTTTGATTGTCTGCAATCCGCCGCAGCTCGGATCACGACGTTTGCAAATCACGCCGCAACGTTTCATATTCGTCGCGGTTGATTTCACCCTTTGCATAGCGCGCTTGGGCAATCTCAAGCGGGGTCGGCCGCGCCTCGCTGCGGCTAGCGCCCCCACCGCTCAGCCCGCGCACAGCCAGCGCCACCAGCGCAATGATTCCACCCCAAAAGAGCAGCATCATCAGACCGCTGGAAAACATCCAACCCCATCCCCAATCCATGCCGCCCCCCATCATGCCACCCATCATCTGTTGCCTCGTCCTTTCGTCATTCACACGCCTCACGCGAGTGATGGACAGTCCGAATTCTTTACTGCTTGCATCATCTATCCCCATCGGGCCGGCTATGGCGCCGTGTGTGACGCCTCAGTCAGCCGGTAATAGAGCCAGCAGGCCAGGCCTACAAACACCAAATAAAGGATCAGGGCCGGTTCAAATGAGAGAACAAAGAAGAGCGCCAGTCCGAAAACCGGAGTTCCCAACAGTCCATAGCGCCACATACCCATGCTCCTTGGGCCAAAGATGGTCAGCCATCGCCATTCACGCAGCCCATCCTTCTTAGTACTACAACGAGACGTTGACCATTGTCGCCGCCGAGACCTCCGGGAAGTGACCAGAATCAGCTTTGTCGACCAAACTATAGGTGGTCACTTCCCGGAGGTCGGGTGGGACCTGTCACGCGAAGTCTCGTTGTACAATTAGTATCGCGCCAGAATGTGAAGCAAATATGAAGGGGTTGTAGGCAAGATATGTCTGAGTAGCGGACGGTATGCGCCCACCATCTCCTCACAATTTGTTCACATTTTCTTCACATACGCCTGGAATACTGGGAATGGCCGCGAGCGGCGCATGTGGGATCGCCACCATGCTGGCGGCAGGCGGATGCGCGCCCCTTTCGGTGTCGTGTTCGCAACCTACCGCATGGCTGCATAGGATTGGCTGCCCAACCGCAAATCATTTATCATGACCCTGATCAATAATATGGACCCAACCTTCCCTATCTCAACTACACCGCAACGGCTCTATCTAATGCAGGTCGCAACGTTGCCGCCGCCGGCCTACACCCCAGCCGTCCGCTATCTCATTCAGACCGCTGACGGCAAACACAGCCTTGTCGATGATGAACACCATTCTTGTCATTGAGGACGACGCCCAAATCCGCCGCGTTGTCGAAGGCTATCTTCAGCAAACCGGCTATCGTGTGCTGACGGCCGCCGATGGCGTTACCGGGCTGGCGCTGGCCCAGCAGGCGCGGCCCAGCTTGCTTGTGCTCGATCTGATGCTGCCGGGTCTCGATGGCCTGGAGATTGCTCGTCGCCTGCGCGCCAGCCCGGACCCGATGCTGGCCGGCGTGTATATCATCATGCTCACCGCCCGCGTGGAGGAAACGGAACGGATCATTGGGCTGGAACTGGGCGCCGATGACTATGTGACCAAGCCCTTTAGCCCGCGCGAACTGGTGGCGCGGGTGCGGGCGGCCATGCGACGCATGGAAGCCCAGGCGAACGCCACCGCTGCCCAGGTGTTGTCCGCCGGCCCACTGCGCCTCGACCCCACCTATCGCACAGTGACGCTGGACGGCGCCCCCATCGAGCTGACCGTCACGGAGTTTGAGCTTCTTCACCACCTCATGCTACATCCGGCGCGGCCGTTTTCGCGCGCCGAGTTGCTTGATGTCACCCAGCCCGATGCAGTGGGCGATGTCTCGGTCTATGAGCGCACGATTGATGTCCACATCAAGAACTTGCGCCAGAAATTGGGCGAGACGGGTCGCCACAGCCGCTTTGTCGAAACTGTGCATGGGATCGGCTATCGTTTTATCGATATAGACGCTGAATAGGCGCTGATACTCGGTGATCGGTGAGTAGAGAAGAAATGCAACGGGACGCCCCATGACAAACCGATTATGGTTCAGATTGATCAGCGCCTTCACCCTGGTAATCGCCATCGGCGTGCTTGTCACTGTTGTCCTCGCTCGCCAGGGAACCGCAACCCGTTTCGCCCACTTCATGGTCGACCACCATATGGTCCGGCCCGAACGGCTGCAACAGGTTTTGGCCGATTACTACAGCCAGCGTGGTGGATGGGCCGGTATCGACCAGCAACTGCCATTTATCATCGAGCTTGCCTCAGATGGCGCCATGAGCAGCATGATGGGCGGCGTAATGGGCATGCACGACAATCGCATGCAGGTCGTTGATGCCGAAAGCAAGGTAATGGCGGACACCCGGCGCGGCGCTGGCGTCCCCCCAATGCCCGCGGCGCTGGTGCGGCGCTGGCCGATCTCGGTTGAAGAGCAGGAGGTGGGCGTTCTGTTGGTGGAGGGCGCCATGATGGTGGGCTCGGCGCAGCAGAACGAGAGCCTGGTGGCCGGCGTTACGCGCGCCGTCACCCTGGCCGGGTTGACCGCCGCCGTGGTGGCGCTGTTACTCGCCAGCCTGCTCGTCCGCCAGATCACACGCCCCCTCACTTCGCTGACCGCCGCCTCGAGCCGCATCGCCGCTGGCGATTTTACTGCACGGGTGCCCGTGCAGAGCTACGATGAGTTGGGCGAACTGGCCGCCACCTTCAACCGGATGGCCATCAGCCTGGAGACGCAGGAGACGTTGCGCCGCAACCTCATGGCGGACATTGCCCACGAACTGCGCACGCCGCTGGCTGGCATCCAGGGCACGGTGGAGGCGCTGCAGGATGGCGTCTTTCCGATGACTGGCGAGAACCTCAACGCCATTCATAATCAGGTGAGCCTGCTCAACCGCCTAATTGAAGACTTGCGCACGCTGGCCAATGCCGAGGCCGGGCAGCTACGCCTGGAGCGGTTGCCACTGGACGTGGGTGATCTCTGCCAGCGCCTTGTTGTCACCATGCAGCCCCAGGCCGCCGCCCGACAGATCAACTTGACACTGACTGTCGAAGGCGCGTCGCCCACGGTCAGCGGCGATGAGCAGCGGCTTGGCCAGGTGGTGAACAACCTGCTGGAGAACGCGTTGCGCCACACCGCGCCGGGTGGTCTCGTTCAGGTCTGTGTTGGCGTCGCCAATGGCTCCGCTCACCTGGCCGTGATCGACAACGGCGAGGGGATTGCCTCGGCGGATCTACCCCACATCTTCGACCGTTTCTATCGCACCGACGGTTCGCGCAGCCGGCGCACGGGCGGCTCTGGCCTCGGGCTGGCGATTGCGCGCCAACTCGTCCAGGCACATGGCGGGCGTATCTGGGCCGAAAGCCCGCCGGCCGGGCACAGCCGTGGCAGCAGATTGATCGTCCAGCTCCCGCTGATAGCCTCAGCAGTTATCATGACTTGTGGACACCGCGAGCGATGAATATGATAGCGTACAGCAGGAACACAGAGAACACCGAGGAGACATAGAGCACACTGAGGTTTTTCTCCGTGTTCTCTGTGCACCCCGTGTTGCTGCTCTTTATTGTTGCCCGTCCAAAACTGCCGGTAGGGCATACTTACATTTTCCACGTATCGCGTTCACATTTCCTTCACATCTGTGTGCAAAGCTGTATCCATTGGGCGGCGTCCTGTATGGCGCAACGCTATTCGCTGTTTTGAAAACGGGAGAGGGAAAACCATGAACCGACTTAACCTGTTCCTGGCAGCTGGAGCCACCGTCCTTGTCGTCGCCGGTTGCGCCGGCGTCATGCCCGCTGGCAACGTCGCCGGCGCGGATCACAGCGCGATGGCCACTGTGACACCGACGACCGGCATGGACCACCGCGCCATGCATGGCGACCCGTCGGCCCCATTTGATGCTCAGTTCATCGACAGCATGATCGAACACCACCAGGGCGCCATCGACATGGCCGAACAGGTGCTGGCCGAAAGCGAACGCCCCGAGTTGCGTGATCTGGCCGAAGCGATCATCGCTGCGCAGGCCGGCGAGATCGAAGAGATGACCGCCTGGCGCCAGGCCTGGTATCCTGACTTGCCCGCGACCGGCGGGATGGACATGGGCATGGGCGATATGGAAATCAGCGCCGATGAGAGCAAACCCTTCGACCAGCGCTTCCTGGAGGCCATGATCTCGCACCACCAGGGCGCCATCGACATGGCGAAGATGGCGCAAGAGATGGCCGAACGCGAAGAGATCCAGACATTGGCGGCTGCCATCATCGCCGCGCAAGAGGCGGAAATCGAACAGATGCGGGCGTGGCTGGCCGAGTGGTTTGGCGAGAGCAACTCACCATCGCCCTATGCCAGCCAGGTGGACAGCCCGATCCGCGGGTTGAGCGCCGCGGAGATCGACGATCTGCTCGCCGGCCGCGGCATGGGCTATGCGCGCAGCGCCGAATTGAATGGCTATCCCGGCCCGCTTCACCTGCTTGAACTGAAACAGGAACTGAATCTCTCGGGCGAGCAGGTGAACGCCATTTCCGCCATCTTTGCCCAAATGCAGGCGCAGGCGCAGCAGTTGGGCGAGGAGATTGTCCGCCAGGAGGGGACGCTGAGCGCCGCGTTTGCCGCCGGTGAGATCAGCGAAACGGAAATGGTTCGGCAGGTCATCACCCTCGCCGAACGCTACGGCGAACTGCGCGCCATTCATCTGCGCGCCCACCTGCTGGCGACACCGCTGCTGACCGAGGAGCAAATCAGCGCGTACAACGTGCTGCGTGGGTACACACCGGGGGCCGGGCACACCCATGGCCATGGGATGCACGACTAGCCGGCCACAAGCCCGTTCTCGAATACCGGCGGGCTGACCCTTTGTGTGCGCCTTGGGATAGTTTGAGAGAAACGGGCGGAGGAATCTATGGCTGACCATCCACGACACCGAGACCACACGTCAGATGCAATATCTATTGCGCCCGATCATGCCCATCACGGCCATGATGCCCAGTTGGAGGAGCGCCATGAAGCGGGCCACGGCGCGATGACAGGTCCCGGCGCACAGAGCGCCCACGCCGCCCACGGGGTAGACCACACCGGCCACGAACTCATGTTCCGCAACCGCTTCTGGGTCTGTCTGGTGTTGACCATTCCGGTGCTACTTTACAGCCATATGCTACAGATGTGGTTTGGGTTCACCATGCCGACTTTCCCCGGCAGCCAGTGGGTCGGCCCGCTCTTCGCTGGCGTCATCTTTGCCTACGGCGGTGTACCCTTCCTGCAGATGGCGGCGCCGGAGCTGCGCAACCGCCAGCCGGGGATGATGACCCTGATCTCGCTGGCCATCACCGTGGCCTTTGTCTATAGCATTGCTACACTCTGGATTGACCCCGCTGGCGGCTTTTTCTGGGAGATGGCGCTGCTGATCGACGTGATGCTCTTGGGGCACTGGCTGGAAATGCGCAGCGTGCGCCAGGCATCCGGCGCGCTCAACGAACTGGCCAAACTGATGCCCGACGAAGCCGAACGCATCCGCCCCGAGGGCGGCGCCGAACGGGTGGCGACGAGCTCGTTACGAACGGACGATATGGTGCTCGTGCGACCGGGCGCCAGCATCCCCGCCGACGGTGGTCGAGGGCGTCTCCTCCGTCAACGAGGCCATGCTCACCGGTGAATCCATACCGGTCAAGAAGGAGCCCGGCGCCAGGGTGATTGCCGGTGCGGTCAACGGCGACGGCAGCCTGCGCGTGCGGGTGACGGCTACCGGCGAAGCGACGGCGCTTTCGGGCATCATGCGGCTGGTGGCGGAGGCGCAGCAGAGCAAGTCCGCCACGCAGGTGCTGGCCGACCGCGCCGCCGGCTGGCTCTTCTACATTGCGCTGGCCGTGGCCATCATCACCGCCGTGGCCTGGACCGTCGCCACCGGTTTTGATGTACAGGTGGTGCAGCGGGTGGCAACTGTGCTGGTCATCGCCTGTCCCCATGCGCTGGGGCTGGCCGTGCCGCTGGTGGTGGCTATCAGCACCTCGCTGGCGGCCCGCAACGGCGTGCTGGTGCGCGACCGGCTGGCGCTGGAAGAGGCGCGCAACCTCGACACGGTCATCTTTGACAAGACCGGCACCCTGACCAAAGGTGAGCAAGGCGTGGTGGACAGTGCGACCGTGGACGGTTGGTCGCCAGACCAGACGCTGGCGCTGGCCGCGGCGGTGGAGGGCGACTCCGAGCACATGATCGCCCAGGCCATCCGCACGGCAGCTGCGGAGCGGGACCTTGAATTGCCGAAAGTCAGCGATTTTGAAGCGATCAAAGGGCGTGGCGCCAAAGCAACGGTGGATGGTGAGACGGTCTACGTGGGCGGCCCGCGGTTATTGGAAATGCTGCAAGTGGAGCTACCGCCCGCGCTGCAAGGCTTTGTCCGCCAGGTCGAGCCCAAAGGGCAGACGGTCGTCCATCTGGTGCAAGACGACCGGGCGGTGGCAAGCTTTGCCCTGGCCGATGTCATCCGCCCCGAGAGCAAGCAGGCGGTGCAGCGACTGCACGACATGGGTGTGGAAGTGGTGATGCTCACCGGTGACAGCCAGGCCGTGGCCAAAGCCGTGGCCGGCGAACTGGGCATCGACCGCTATTTCGCCGAGGTGCTGCCCGAGCACAAAGATCGCTCGGTGAGCGAACTCCAGGCGCAGGGCAAGAAGGTAGCGATGGTCGGCGACGGCGTCAACGACGCCCCAGCCCTCACCCGCGCCGATGTGGGCATCGCGATTGGCAGCGGCGCCGACGTGGCCGTCGAGTCGGCGGACATCATTCTGGTGCAGAGCAACCCGCTCGACGTGGTGAAGATCTTTGAGCTGAGCCGGGCCACGCGCAATAAGATGATCCAGAACCTCTGGTGGGCTGCCGGCTACAACATCGTCGCCCTGCCGCTGGCGGCAGGTGTGCTGGCCGGCTGGGGCATCAACCTGTCTCCTGCCGTGGGGGCGCTGCTCATGTCGGTGAGCACCATCGTGGTGGCGATCAACGCCCAGTTGCTGCGTCGGCTGCCCCTGTCGCATGGGGGGTGATCCGGCTCAACCGGCATGGTTGAGCAAAACGGTATGATTGTTGACGGTGAAAAGGGGTAGTCGATGCAAACGCCAACCCATCTCTTGGTGAGTGCGGTTGTGGGGCGCCAGCTTGCGCAGCGTGGATTCACAGTGCATCTTCCCGCGGTGCTGCTGGGCAGCGTGCTGCCCGATCTGCCGCTCTTTCTGCTCACTGTGGGCGGCGAGGTATACTATCGCTGGTTTGCCCGGCTGCCTGTGGATGGCAGTGTGATGGAGTATCTCCATCTGACACTCTTTTTTGCCGACCCGTTTTGGATCGCCAGCCACAACCTCTTTCATTCGGTCGTTGTGAACAGCACTCTGATTGGGGTGGGCTATCTTGGGTGGCGACGCCGGCGCCGGTGGGGGCTGGCGCTTTTCTGGCTGGCTGCAAGCATGTTGTTTCACACGCTCATCGACATCGCAGTTCACCACAGCGACGGTCCCTTGTTCCTCTTTCCCCTGAACTGGACATATCGCTTTGCCAGCCCCGTGAGTTACTGGGAGCCGGAACGCTATGGTCGTGTTGTTATGGCCTTTGAGCTGGGGTTGAATGGAGTGATCCTCGCCCACTTTGTTCAGCTTTGGTGGCGCCGCGCGTCTCTGTAATCACTATGATGATGAAGTGTATGTTACCTTTACCCACATCTTTGACGCCGGTGTACATCGGCGCCAAGACCTCCGGGAGGTGACCTGCGTCTACTTTCTCGACCAGCGTTCTCGTTGATCACCTCCCGGAGGTCGGGTCGGGGCGCTTCCCCACTTTTGGGTAAAGATAGGCCAATCTGAAGAGGAATGAATCGTTACGCCTACCCAAGAAAGGGATGGAATGATGAATGTTCGAGGATGGGGCATCGTGTGCGCGGTGGCGCTTATGCTATTGTTGGCCGCTTGTGGGCGCGCAGAACCTACACCCGCGCCGGCGCTCGATACACCCGCGGCCAGCCAGCCAGACGCGCTGCTGGCAAGGTCACCCAACGCCGCCGGCTATGTCGATATCACCATCGACGAACTGGCCAGCTTGTTAGCGCAGAAAGAGTTCACCTTGGTCAACGTGCATATCCCCTACGAAGGCGAATTGCCACAGACCGACCTCTTCATCCCCTTTGACGAGATCGAGGACCACCTGGCGCAACTGCCGGCCAAAGACGCGCCGATTGTCCTCTATTGCCGCAGTGGGCGTATGAGCACTGACGCAGCAGAAGTCCTGTTCGGGTTGGGGTACACCAACCTCTACGAGTTGGATGGCGGCTTCAACGCCTGGGCGGCAGCCGGATACGAACTGCTGGATGAGCGCTAGATGACGAAGCATTGGCGTCTTTGGGCGCTTCTTGTGATCTTCACCGTGATCGGCGGTGACTTTCTGCTCTTCCGTTCGGGGCTAGTGGGGCGAGCGCAGCCGGTTGTGATCAACGGAATCGCCGCGCCCCCACTCCCCACGTTGGATGCAGCCCGCGTTGCCAGGGGCCGGGAACTCTACGCCCAATACTGCGCCAGTTGCCACGGCGCCAACCTAGAGGGTGCGCCCAACTGGCAAACGCCGCTGGCCGACGGCTCCTTCCCGGCCCCGCCTCACAATGGCGCCGGCCACACCTGGCACCATGCGGACGAGCTGCTTATCGAGATCACACTCGACGGCGGCAACCCCCGCTTCAACTCCAAGATGCCCCCCTTTCGCGGCCAGCTTAGCCGCGAGGAGGTGGTGGATGTACTCGAATATTTCAAGAGCGAATGGGGACGGGCGGAACGCGAATTTCAGTGGTGGACGACTGCTGTGGGTGGGTAGTCGGCGGCATTCCTGTGGTCTCGCGCACAATGCGGGCAATCATCTCCACGGTGCGGTCCACATAGGGTGCGCCATCGGGGAATGTGTTGGTGGCGTCGAGATAGCCGCGGCGGCCGGTGTGACCCATAGGGCCGATGTTGAGCTCCGTCACTTTGCCCTGGCGACGCGCTCGATTCCACGCCGACGCCGGAAAAATGGGCCAGCGACCAGGGGCGATCAGGCCAAGCTTGTGCGAACGGTCACTTGTTCCATAGAGATGATAGAGGTGGGTGATAGCGGTCAACCCCGGCTCGCTGCCAAAGACGCCCCCCAGCGAAATGACATAGACGGGCCCATGCAGCCATTCGCGCAGATAGCCCGCTGCGCCAATCGCCAGTTGCCCCCCCCCGCTATAGCCGATGATATAGACCGGCGCCTGTCCGTCCACATCATAGTCATATCGTATGAGGGTATGGAGAAACACCTGCGCCAACCCCTGGTTGAACATGGGGCCGTAGCGCTTATCCGCCGAGATCAGCACCTGCCATATATTGCGCAGGTTGATGAGATAACCGGCAAGCTGTGGGCCTTGGAGTTTGCGGCGGAAGGCCCAACGCCAGAGCCATGCAAAGAAGGGTTGGCCGGTCAGCGATAGGTTGTTGACGGCGTAGGGGAAGATGTCGTCGATGACCACGGATTGGGGCAGCGCCACGGCCAGCCGGCGCAAGAATTCACGCTCGCGTCGGCTGAACGTCTCATTCGAGACGCGGCCCACGCCCGACACAAACAGAATATGGCTATTGGCGTCGGGGCGGACATGGCGCACCAGCCCGTCGGAGGGCAGAGCGCCCTGGTGGATCTCATCACCAAACCAGCCGGCCCACCAGCCCAATGTTTCAATTGGCGACATGGCCGCCCAAGCAAGGATGCCCAAAAGGACAAGCCCGACATAAGTCAGCAGATCACCGAGCGTCACCGCCACGCGAACTATCTCCTCGATGGATGTGCATGTTGTGCAGATAGCGTTCCGCACGTTCATGCAATTTCTTCCAGTTGGGCAGGCTTTCGAACCACGCCCCGCGCCGGCGGAGCCTCGGCACATCATGCGTGGAATAGCGCAGCGGCACCCCGGCGGCGCGGCGCTCGATCCAGCGCCCCAACGCATAAACAGGGCGCCCCAACGTCCGCTGCCACACTTGGATCAGCAGCCAACCCAGCCCACTGGTGACCACCGCCTGCCACATCTCCAGGTTAAAGCCAATGCGCACCGCCACAATGATCGCCAACATGCTCCACAACGAAAGCAAGATCGAAAACGGGTTGCCCAGAAAAGGGGTCAACACAAAGAAGGCCAGCAGTTGCGGCGCGTAGGCAAGCCCCACCGCGCTGGCGACACTGACCACAGGCATGGCTCGACCAAAGAGCAGGCTAATCACCAGCCAGACGCAGATGCTCCACAACAAGAAGCCGCTGACGCGGCTCAAGGTCGCGATCAAGAGCGCCAATACAAAACGGCGCGGTCGCACATGATTGATAAACAAGATAATGCTCTGCCCCACCGACTCGGAAAGGCAGGCCAAAAAGACGATAGCCAGCGCCAACCAGATGCCGCCGCTGGCCTGCTGGATGGCGGCAAAGATCGACGGCTCAAGCCGCAGCGCCTGGCGGATCGTCTCGCTGAGTGAAGGCAGGTCAGCCACAGTCGTTTGCATCACTATGCCCAGATACACCTTTTGCAATTGCCACCTATACAGTATACTCTTGAGGTGTGCGAAAGGCAATGCGATGTCCCGGTTGCTTTGAAAATCGGTGTTTGAAAACCCTCAATCGCTTCAGACAAGCCCGGTTTTCGAACAGTGAACAGTAAAACACGGTGGGCTTACAGATGAACTCAGACTCATTGATGCGAAAAGCGGCTGTGCTGATCAGCGCACTGATGCTCATTGCCGGCGTCTGGCTCTTGCTCTGGCTGCTGGAAAACCGCCCCAATCGTTCAGCCGGCGCGCTATCCGCCACGGTCGATGGCGCCGTCAGCGATGGCGAGCCGCTGGTCGAGGCGCTGCCCACCCCCGTTGTCACCGACCCGCTCATCCTCCAGCTGGCGGATGGGCTGCCCGCCGAGTTGCGCCAGGCCATCAGCCGGACGATGGCGCTGCAACCGGGCCTGCAGATTGCCCCCAACACAGCCGCCACCGTCACGGTGCAGCTCGACTGGAATCCTCACGGCGGCGCCCCTTTTTACGAACAGACCTTTGCGGCGGCGGCGCGCTTCAACACCATCTTCCCCAGCACAACCTTGACCAGCGTCCAGGTCGCCTGGCAGGGCGAGGGCGACGAGTTTTCGGCCATTGCCGTGTTGACCGAGACATTACCCGCGCTCGAACAGATCCTCGGCCCGCGCGGCGAAGGGGTAGCCGGCTACGCCACAGTCGATGAGGTGGCCTCGGCTGCCTATGCCCGTGAGCCTGTGCTGGCGCTCCTGCCGTTCGAGCTGCTCGTCCCCAAATTGGTGGTCTTTGCCGTCGATGGTCAAAACCCGGTGGAGAACGCCAATCGGTTTGACGCCCAGGCCTACCCGCTGGTGGCGACGGTCTATCTGCATCGCGCCGCCGCTACCCTCCCCAGCGCCGAATCGATCGAGGCGGCGCTGCTGGCCGCCATCCCGCCCGGCAACCGAGACCCCAACCGGCTGACCGTGCTGGCCATGACCGGCGTGACTGCGCTGGTGCGCCTCACCGCGCAACAGATGGACAAGCTGGGCGCCGAGTGGCCGGCGGAAGTGGTCGGCCCCGAACTGGCCGCAGCCGACATCACCCACATCAGCAACGAAGTCCCCTTTGTCGAAGGCTGTAAGACCAATACCGACCCCGACAACTTTAACTTCTGCACCAAGCCCGAATACATGGCCACGCTGGTGGCCTCCGGCGTCGATATCATTGGGTTGACGGGCAACCACCAGAACGACTACGGACGGGACAACGCGCTCAAGTCGCTGGCGATCTACGCCGAGGCGGGGTTGCCCGTCTATGGCGGGGGGCGCAACGAGGCGGAAGCCCATGCCCCCTTTTTCCTCGAACACAACGGCAACCGACTCGCCTTTTTGGGGGCCAATAGTTATGGCCCGGCGCTGGCTTGGGCCACGGAAGACAAGCCGGGCAGCGCCCGCTTCGACCTGGCGCGCATGTCAGAGACCATCCGCGCCATCCGCGCTGACAATCGCGCCGATGTGGTGTTGGCCGAGTTGCAATACCAGGAAATCTACGACGTCAGCCCGCTCATCGAGCAGCGCATGGACTTCAACGCGCTGGTCAAGGCCGGGGCCGACATCGTCACCGGCGTGCAGAGCCATGTGCCCCAGGCGCTGGAATTCACCGATGGCAAGCTGATCCTCTACGGGCTGGGCAATCTCTATTTCGACCAAATGTGGACCATGCCGACGCGTGAAGGGATCTTTGTCAAACACACCATCTACAAAGGGCGGCACATCAGCACCCAAATCTTCACCACCCTCATCTACGACTATGGCCAACCCCAGTGGACCACCGACGACCAACGGGCCGCCCTGCTGCGGCGCGTCTTCAGCGCCAGCTACTGGGAAAATTGACGAATCGTTGGAGACGCCACGCGCCGCGTAGCAAGGCTCAATCACCGTGATTTAGGCCATCGCCTTGGTGATTTCCACCTCTTTTGATAGCGCGTTTCCTCTCCATCGTGCGACTTTCCTCTCTCCATTGACATCTGTGTTATACTGTCCCCATGGACGAGGATATCCGTCACCCGCCCCGTGGCGTGGGCGGCGGTGCAAAGCGCAGTGAGTAAAGGAGTAACGCATGACCGCATCCACAAGTCGTCGGGCGCGCCCGGTGAAGAAGAGCAGCCGCTCGTCGTTGAATCTGTGGCTGATCGGCGCCGGCGTCTTTTTCGTGGCGCTGATCGGCATCGTGATCTATGCGAACAGCCGCCCCGCCCGTGTGGCGCAGACGACGCTAGACCTGCCCGCTGGCTGGGTGGATGGCCAGGCGCTCGGCAACCCCAACGCGCCGGTCACTGTGCAAATCTGGGAGGATTTCCTCTGCCCGGCCTGCCAGCGGTGGACGTCGGACATCAAACCGCTCCTCCAGAGCGAATACATCAACACCGGGGATGTCCGCCTGGAATTCCACAACCTGCCTCTGCCCAATTTCGAGCCTGGCTCGGTGCTTGGCGCGCAAGCCAGCCTTTGCGCGGCAGACCAGAACACATTCTGGCCCTACCATGACCGCCTCTTTGCGACCGCCCAGAGCCGCGGCCAGCTTGGCTTCACCTTGGACGCCCTGATCGAAGAGGCGAGGCAAACTGGGCTCAACGAGCGCGATTTCTTCCAGTGCATGAGCAGCCAACAGCACCGGCCCACGGTGGACGCATCGCGGATGGAGGCGCAGCGTCTTGGGTTGGCGTCCACGCCGTCCATGTTTATCAATGACGTACAGACACCCAATCCATTTGACTACAACGCTGTCAAGGCCGAGATCGACCGGCTGCTTGGTGAGAATTAGCGGTCAGTCTATCGCATCTTGAACAGCGTCACTTTGCAAATCGACAGGTGAGAAGAGCGCCAATCGTCACACAACTGGGTTGTTAGAAAAGCACTATGGAAAGATTCTCGGCCTGGCTCGACCGCAGCAGCCTTTGGGTGGCGTTGGCGGCGGCCTGGGTGGCTACGTTGGGCAGCCTCTATTTCAGCGAAGTCGCCGGCTTTCTCCCCTGCACCCTCTGCTGGTACCAGCGCATCTTGATGTACCCCCTGGCGCTACTGCTGGCTGTGGGGCTGCTGCGCCGCGACCCCCACCTGCCGGCATTGGTCTTGCCCTTCTCATTGACAGGCCTCGGCTTCGCCACCTATCACTATCTGTTGGAAAAGACCGACATCTTTGGCCAACCCACCGCCTGCCAGGCCGGCGTTTCTTGTGTGACGGCATGGATCAACTGGTTTGGCTTTATCACCATTCCGTTCTTGGCGCTGGTCGGCTTTCTCACGATCACGGTTATGACGGCGATTGCCCTCAACGCAGGCGAGCCAGACCCCGATGTGGATGCGCCCGCCCCGTGGCTGCCCGTCGGCGCAATTGTAGGCCTGGCGCTGTTGGCCTATGCCGGGTTGGCCTGGGCCAATCGACCCGTCCAGGCCACGACGCTGATCTTTCCGATTGCCGACGCCAGCGCAGCGGCCCAGCAAAGTCGCCTCTCCCCTGAAACGGCCAGCCCTGCCAGCGAGGCAACGGCGCAAGCGGAACTCGCCGCCGCGGGCGCACGTCTCTATCAGACAGCCTGCGCGGCCTGTCACGGCGCCGAGGGCGAGGGGGTTGCCGGCATCGGCAATGCGCTGGTCCACAATGAGTTTGTCCACGCCGCCACCGACGCCGAGCTGGCCGCCTTTGTCCGCGCCGGCCGGGCCGCAGCCGACCCGGCCAATCAAAGCGGTGTGGCCATGCCGCCCAGCGGCGGGCGTCCAGATTTGACAGATCATGAATTGCTTGCGATTATTCATTTTTTGCGGGTGGGGTTCATAACACCTGCGGAGTCTGCTGGGGAAGCGGATTGATAGGCCAACGGCATGGCGAAGATGGCGCCAGACTCGATTGGCCAAGGAAAAGAAGGCATGCTTTTGAACTGGGTGACGATTCGACAATTCGCCAGCGTATGGCGCTTACTCCTGGCGTTGACGCTGGTCTCTATTTGCCTGCCGCTTGCCCCGCTTTGGGCGCAGGATCAATCGGGCATCAGTTCCCCCGCCACCGGTTCCGCCGTGGCGGGGGATGTGCCGATCTTTGGCA
>JAHDWG010000086.1:0-3470 GCA_023384495.1 Caldilineaceae bacterium | reverse complement strand
GGCGGTGATTGACCCGTTTCAGAAATATGAGTTGCACTATAAGCAGGAGCCCAGCGGCGACGATGCCTATATCTATTTTGGCGGCGGCACCAGCCCTGTCGTCAATGGTCAATTGGGTGTCTGGCAGGCTGGGGGTCTGCCGCCCGGCGTCTACAGCATCCGCCTCCGTGTCGTCAAGGCCGACGGCAACTATGCTGAATTCTTTGCACAGAATTTGAGCATGAATGTCAGTGTGGAGCCGACGCCCACACCGACTTCCGATGAACCGACCCCGACGCCCATCCCCACCGAAACCTTTACACCGGCGCCACAGCCGACCCCAGCCGTGGGCGCGGTGCAACAACCCCAGGTGGAAGGCGAGCAGCCGCCCACCCCCACGCTGGCAGCCGCGATTGTAGACTTGAGCCTCACCCCAACCCCCGAGGGGCAGAGCGGTGAAGCAGCCGGCGAGGTGGCCTTGGTGGCGCCTGGCGTCACCAGCGTCGCAGCGGCGAGTGACGAGAGTGGCCTGACGCGCGAGTTGGGCGAGGCGCTGGCGTTTGAGAAATTGCAACGCCAGTTTTGGAACGGCGTCCGCTACAGCGCAGTCATCTTTTTGGGCGTCTTTGCGCTCTTTGGCGGCAAGCGGCTATTTGATTGGGCCTGGACGCAGTTTCGCTAATTGTGAATTGTGAACGGAGCATTGTGAATGGTTAATGACCTGCCGTTCACAATTCACAAATCACAATTCACAATTCACAATTTACAGTTTACCAATGGCTAACCTCAAGATGATCGTCGGCCTGGGCAACCCGGGGCCTCAATACCAGGCCAATCGCCACAACATTGGCTTCCAGTGCGTCGACCTCTTTGCCCGCCGGCGGCAGATCGACCTGGGCAAGCTGCAAATGCAGGCGCGCACGGGCGAGGGTTGGGTGCAACGGGGGGAGAGCCGCCAAAAGGTGCTGCTGGTAAAGCCGCTGACCTACATGAACGCCAGTGGGCAGGCTGTGGGCCAACTGGCGCGCTACTACCAGGTTCCCCTTGAAGGGATCCTGGTGATCCATGACGATCTCGACCTGGAGCCGGGCAAGCTGCGGCTGCGCGCCGGTGGCGGATCGGGCGGCCAAAATGGGGTCAAATCGCTGATCCAGCACTTGGGGAGCGATGCCTTCACCCGCATCCGTGTCGGCATCGGGCGTCCGCCGGGGTCGATGCCTGCGGCAGCCTATGTGTTGCAGAATTTTAGCGCTGACGAAGAAGTCATCTTTGCCCCCCTGCGCGAACGAATTTGTGACGCGCTCGAATGCTGGCTCTTTGAGGGCGTCCAGGTCGCCATGAATCGCTACAACGCCTCACCGTCGCCGGGCGGTGATCGCGTCGCAAAACCATCGTCCTCGAGCGCGCCGGCGATGAACCAAGCCTAATCCATGCAACTTTCCGGTCTGCTCTCACTGCTTACCCATCTGCCAGCCTACCAAGCGCTCCTGGCGCAGCCGCCCACAGAGCCGCAAGCGCTCTTGCAGGCAGCGCGCCCCTACGTGGTGGCTGGGCTCAAACTGCACCGCCCCGGGCCGCTGCTCGTTCTGACCGCGCGCAGCGAAGTCGCCCAGCAGCTTGCCGACCAATTGGAACATTGGCTGCCCGCCGCCTCGGAGGGCGGGGCGCATGTCTATCTCTTTGCCGAGCCCGACGCCCTGCCTTTTGAACGCATCGCGTGGAGCGGGCAAACACGGCAGCGGCGCTTGACCACCTTGGCCGCGCTGCAAAGCCGCACGGGCGCGCCGCCCCTGGTGGTGGCCAGCGCGCGCGCCCTCATGCAAAAGACGCTGCCCGCCCGCGAGCTACGTCTGGCGCTGCGCCCGGTCAAGGTGGGCAGTGTGGTGCGGCTGGAACAGATGGCCCTCAACTGGGCGCAGACTGGCTACAACCCCGCCGATGTGGTGGAGGAACCCGGCGCATTTGCCCGTCGCGGCGGCATTGTCGATATCTGGCCGCCCAACCTGCCCCAACCGGTGCGGATTGACCTCTTTGGCGACGAGGTGGACAACCTGCGTCTCTTTGACCCGGCCACCCAGCGGTCGCTGCAACACATCGATGGCGTTGAGATTGGGCCGGGCAGCGAGGCGTTGAGCAAATATGGCCCGGCCGCGCTGACCCGCCTGGGCATCCAAGGGGAGCATCTGCTGGCGCCCGAGAACGTGCATGGCAGCAACGGCGCTTTCTCACCGCTGCACGACCCCAACCTGTTGCTGGCGGTGCGCGAACAGATGCGCGTCGAGGTCGAACAGTTGGCCCAGGGCCACAGCTTTCACGGCATTGAGTGGTATTTGCCCTATTTTTATGACCAACCTGCCTCGCTCATCGACTATCTGAACGAGGACGCCACCCTGGTGGTGGATGACGCCGCCGAGCTGTTCGCCACGCTCACCGAGTTGGAGGGGCAGGCCGGCAGCCTGCGCCAAGAGTTGTTGCGCAGCGGTGAGTTGCCCCACGATTATGCGCCCAGCTATTTCACCACCGAAGAGCTTCGCCAAAAGCTGTTGGCGCGCCAGCCGCTCCTGCTGGGGTATGGGGACCTCTATGGCAAGTCCACCAGCGCCAATACCCCGTTGGCGCGCAGTTTTGCCCCAGGCCCGCGCTATGGCGGCAAGACCAAACAGGCGATTGGCGATGTGGTCCAACAGCAGAATGAGGGCCATCGCACGGTGCTCGTCACCCGGCAGGCGGCGCGGCTACAAGATCTGCTGCGTGAATCCGACCTCATTGCCCATGTGCAGAGCGAAATCCCCCACCGCCCTTCCCCGCGCAGCATTACGTTGGTGCAAGGCGTGTTGGGCGAAGGCTTTGTGGTGCGGGGGATTCAGGATGCCGAAGCGCTTGTTCCGAATCCCGAATCCAACCTTTTTCTCTTCACCGATACCGAGCTCTTTGGCTGGAGCAAGCCCCAGGCGCGGCG
The DNA here is from genome assembly GCA_023384495.1 of Caldilineaceae bacterium. Taxonomy (GTDB): domain Bacteria; phylum Chloroflexota; class Anaerolineae; order Caldilineales; family Caldilineaceae; genus CFX5. The sequence goes on along the minus strand of JAHDWG010000086.1, from coordinate 532 downwards.
GCGCTCGCAGGCGCACAGCAGCGTGGCGCCCGAAATCTTTTTTGCCGATGTCAAACAAGGCGATTTTGTCGTCCATCTGGAGCACGGCATTGGCCAATATGACGGGCTGGTCAAGCTGGAAGTGGGCGGCGTCGAACGCGAATACTTGCAAGTGAGCTATGCGCGGGGCGACAAGCTCTATGTGCCCGTCCACCAGGCGGATCGGCTGAGCCGCTATGTGGGGGCCGGCGAACGCACCCCGCCCGTCAACCGGCTGGGCACGGCAGACTGGCAGACGGTCAAGGAGCGCGCTCGCCGCGCCGTAGCCGATATCGCCGACGACCTGCTCCAGCTCTATGCCGAGCGCGAACTGGTGCGCCGCCATGTCTACAGCCCCGACGGCCCCTGGCAAGAGGAGATGGAGGCCAGCTTCCCCTATGAAGAGACGGATGATCAACTACGCGCCATCGAGGCGATCAAGGAGGACATGGAGTCTGACAAGCCCATGGACCGCCTGATTGTGGGCGATGTGGGCTACGGCAAGACCGAAGTA
>JAHDWG010000085.1:20122-21272 GCA_023384495.1 Caldilineaceae bacterium | reverse complement strand
GGCCTCATGCCGATTGGCGACACCCCGCGGCGGGGCGGCTGGTGGTATCACACCGACATCGAAACCAAGAAACATTGGTTTGGCGAGCCGTGGGGTGGCCCCGACACGGAACTGGCGCGGCCCTACTTTGTGAAAAATCTGGAGAAACGCCTGGCCGAGATGACGCGCATCGCCAACGACCCCAAGGCGAGCCTGGTCGAGAGCCTGGGCGGTGAGAAGACGCGCGAGCAGCAAGTGCCGATCATCGACGGGTTGGTCAACGACAACGAAGGCTTCTTCCAGGTCAACATCCCCAACAACGGCGCGCTGGCCGGCGTGCCCGACAACGTGGTGGTGGAGGTGCCTGCGATTGTCAACAAGATCGGCATCCAGCCGCTGCGCGTCGAGCCGTTGCCCGACAAGATCCTCTACGAACAGATCCTGCCCGAATGGCTGGATATGGAGCGCGAACTGCTGGCCTTCAAGAGCGCCGACCGTTCGATGCTGCTCTGGAATACGCTCATGAGCCCGCAAACCCACTCGTATGACCAGGCCTATGGCGTGCTCGAAGCGCTGCTCGCCATGTCCGGCAATGAGGATCTGCAAGCCTATTACCAGTATGCCGACGCAAGTGTGCTGGCCTCATCGGTGCGCGCCACGGTGGACGCATGACGAGACCAGTCTCGATTGAGCGGATTCAGGCCTATCTTCGGCGGAGCGCATACGACCGTTACGACACCGTATGCGTTCCGCCCTTCATGCTCTTTTTCCACACCACAGACGCATTTCCGCACTTCAACTACGCCATCCCCGATGCGCCGGCCACAGGCGATCTGCAACCGGCGCTGGCGCAGCTGAAGGCTGAATTCGCCACGCACGGGCGGCAACCGCGCTTCGAGTTTATCGAAGCCTTTGCTCCCCAACTGGCTGGTGAGTTGCAGCAGGCCGGTTTTGTCGAGGAGGGTCGCCAACACCTAATGGTCTGCACGCCCGAGAGCTACACGCCCGCACCAGCCCTGGCTGACCTGCGCGTGATCCCGCTCAACGCAGACTCGCCACTGGCCGACGGCCAGGGCTTTCTCATGACCCAACGGCTGGGTTTTGACCCCGAACACGCCCAGCCCCCCACCGAGGACGAAGCGCGCGCCTTTCTGCAAGAGGCGCGTGGGCT